>JACWEG010000009.1 GCA_014653605.1 Pelagibacterales bacterium SAG-MED37 | reverse complement strand
CAGGTGGAGTAGCCGCAAATAAAAAAATTAGATCAATGCTGGTAAACTTGTGTACAGAAAACAATTATGAAAGTATTTTTCCTGCAATAGAGTTATGTGGTGATAATGCTGCAATGATCGCAATGGTTGGTTTAGAAAAATTTAAATTAAAAGAGTTTAGTGATTTAGATCATCCTGCAAAACCAAGATGGCCATTAGATGAAAAGGCTGCTTTTCTAAAAGGCGCTGGAGTTCAATTATAATGAAATATTGGTTAATGAAATCTGAACCAGATGTCTGGTCGATTGAACAACAAATTAAAGCTGGTGCTAAAGGTTCCCCATGGGATGGTGTCAGAAATTATCAGGCAGCTAAAAATTTAAAGTCTATGAAAAAAGGAGATCAGTGTTTTTTTTATCATTCTAATATTGGAAAAGAGATAGTTGGAACTGTCCAGGTTACAAAAGAGCATTACATTGATAAAACTGATAAATCTGGACGATTTGTTGCTGTAACTGTTAAATTTTTGAAGAAGTTAGACAAACCAGTTACTCTCGAAGACATCAAGAAAAACAAGGAATTAAGCCACTTATCCCTCATAAAGCAAAGCCGGCTGTCAGTTATGCCAATAGACTCTAAAAGCTGGAAAATTTTAAATAAGATGAGTAAGATTTAAAAATATTATTTATGCCTAAAAAAAAGAAAAAATCTAAGATTAAAAAAAGAAAATCTACAAAAAGAAAAGTCAAAAGTAGAAAAAAGATTCCAAAGAAAAGAAAAGTAGCAAAGAAAAAATCTAGAATTAAAAGAAAATCTTTAAAGACCAAAAAAAATGATACTTCTTCTCAGGAACTCATTTTTAAACCAAGGCCAGAGTGGATAAAAGCTAGTTTAGCAAATAAATCTCAATATCAGAATAAATATAATGAGTCGATAAAAAATAATAATGCTTTTTGGAAAAAAGAAGGAAAAAGAATTACCTGGATAAAACCTTATAAAAAGATTAAAGATGTCAAATATAGCAAGGATGAAGTAAAAATAAAATGGTTCGAAGATGGAACGTTAAATGCTTCTGCAAATTGTATTGATAGACATTTAAAAGACAAGAAAGACAAAACAGCAATTATTTGGGTTGGGGATGATCCAAAAGATACTCAAAAAATTTCTTACAAACAACTTCATCAAAAAGTTTCTAAAGCAGCTAACGGGTTAAAAAAATTAGGAATAAAAAAAGGCGATAGAGTTACAATATATTTAACTATGATTCCTGAGCTAGCAATTTTAATGTTAGCTTGTGTAAGAATAGGAGCAGTTCATTCAATAATTTTTGGGGGCTTTTCTGCTGAGTCAATATCCGGAAGAGTTAATGATTGTGAGTCTGAATATATTATTACTGCTGATGAGGGTGTAAGAGGAGGTAAAACAATTCCTTTAAAAGCCACTACAGATGAAGCATTAAGCAACTGCCCAAATGTAAAAAAATGTATTGTTGTTAAAAGAACTGGAAATTATGTTTATTGGAATACTGATCGAGATGTCTGGTATCATGATTTGATAAAAGATGTTCCAGCTCATTGTGAGCCAGAAGAAATGAGCGCTGAAGATCCATTGTTTATTCTTTATACATCAGGATCGACTGGTAAACCTAAAGGCGTTTTACATACAACAGGTGGTTACATGGTTTATGCTTCAATGACCCATCAATATATTTTCAATTATAAACCCAAAGATATTTACTGGTGTACTGCTGATATTGGTTGGGTGACAGGACATAGTTATATAATTTATGGACCACTCTCTAATGGTGCTACAACAATAATGTTTGAGGGAGTTCCTAATTATCCAGACAGTTCAAGATGGTGGCAAATTGTTGATAAATTTAAAGTGAATACATTTTATACTGCACCAACAGCTATTAGAGCATTAATGAGAGAGGGAAATGAACCTGTCAATAAAACATCAAGAAAATCACTTAAATTGTTAGGAACTGTCGGTGAACCCATAAATCCTGAAGCTTGGATGTGGTATTATAAGACAGTAGGAAACTCAAAATGTCCAATAGTGGATACTTGGTGGCAAACTGAAACAGGAGGAATTTTAATTTCACCACAAACTGGTGCTATCCCTTTAAAACCAGGTTCAGCTACAAAGCCATTTTATGGAATTAAACCCGTTCTTGTAGACAAAGATGGTAAAGAAATAAAAGGTGCTGGTGAGGGAAGATTGTGTATAGCTCAATCATGGCCAGGCCAAATGAGAACTGTTTATGGTGATCATCAAAGATTTATAGATACTTATTTTTCACAATTCGATGGAAAATATTTTACTGGAGATGGTTGTAGAAGAGATAAGGATGGATACTACTGGATCACAGGAAGAGTTGATGATGTAATTATTGTTTCAGGTCACAATCTAGGGACAGCCGAAATTGAAAGTGCATTTGTTGCCCATCCAAAAGTAGCAGAGGCTGCTGTAGTTGGTTATCCTCATGACATCAAAGGTAACGGTTTATATTGTTATGTTACTCTTAATGCAGGGGAAAATGAAACTGGGGATCTTGAAAGAGAGTTAAAGTTATGGGTTAGAAAGCAAATTGGTCCATTGGCAACTCCAGATCTCATACATTTTACTCCTGGTCTTCCTAAAACAAGATCTGGAAAAATAATGAGAAGAATTTTACGAAAAATTGCTGCTAATGAACATAGTCAATTAGGAGATACCACAACCTTAGCTGATCCTAGCGTAGTTACTAGTTTAGTGGACAATAGAAAGAATACTTAAAAACCTAATCTTTCTTTAAATTCTTTTTTAACAACATCCCACTTTAAGATAACTGAATTTAAAACTATTTTTCGATCCAAAGTTTTAAGCTCCTCAGCTATAGGTGCCCATTCATACAATGATAAAGCACTTGAATTAAAAGGAAGGTCATTACAGTATGTGTCCCAATTTATTTTTTGAAGCCTTTCATCAAAATTCTTTTTTGCATTATCTATAATATCTAATGGCATCTTATTTGAGGTCTCATCATCTAAAATTTTTAAAAAAATTTCTTTTGCCTTACCAAAATCTTGGTAATCTAAATTTGCCTTTAAATATGAAAAGGTAAAAAATGTTAAATCTTGCAAAGCAACCGCATAAATATTCCACTTAGCTAGATTTACAGATCCCATGAACTTATCATTTTCAAAATGAAGAACATATCTAGTTCCCATTCTTGTTTTTAAATATCCATAAAGAGTTACTTGGCTTACCCATGCAGATTTAGATTGAATAAAACTCTCTAGTTCATCTAGATCTTTTATTTTACCCTTGGGTATGAAGGCCCTAAAAAGACCAAAAAGGTAAATCTTAAAGTCATTCCAAGTAAGATCTCTCCAAGTAAGTTTATATTTTGCCATAAAAAACCAGTATTTAATGACCTTATACCTCAAAATCTGCCTAATTTGAGCAATTTTAACACTTTAAATCTCTTTCATAATGGTTATGGTTTTGGCCAGTTATAACTAAAAAGAGAGAGGTATAAATGTCAAAACAAGCACAACACTGGGAAAAAACCAGAGGATTGTTAATGATGACGTTAGCAATTTGGTTTGTATTCTCAATTGGCATCTTCTTATTCGGAGCTGAGATGGAGTCTGTAACAGGACCCTTCGGTTATCCATTGACATATTGGTTTACTTGTCAGGGATCTCTTGGAATTTTCGTAATCCTAATTTTCTGGTTTGCGAATAGACAAGAAAAAATCGATGAAGAATTCGGCTTTTCAGAAAGAGAGGACGACTAATGATGAAAGGTAATTTTATAGATAATTTGCCTAAGGTTTATGGAATCTATACAGGAGGTTTTATAGCTTTCATAATCATAATGGCGATCGGTGAGCAGATGGGTATGACGTCGAAAGCAATCGGAATTTGTTTCGTTGCCTTCACGGTGGCCATCTACGCAATAATCGGTTACATGTCACGGACAATGGCAGCAGATGCGTATTACGTTGCTGGAAGACAAGTACCTACCGTATTCAATGGAATGGCGACTGCAGCAGACTGGATGTCTGGTGCATCATTCGTTGCAATGGCAGGTGGTATTTACTTCAAAGGCTACGGCTATATGGCACTACTTGTTGGTTGGACCGGTGGATATGTATTGGTTGCATCATTACTAGCACCATACCTAAGAAAATTTGGCTGTTACACAGTTCCAGATTTTATTGGTACAAGATACGGTGGTAATGTTTCGAGGTTAATGGCGGTAATAGTTTTAACTGTTGCTTCATTTACCTATGTGACTGCACAAATTAACGCTACAGGTACTATTGCTTCTGTTGCTTTAGATATCCCATTCCAATACGCAGTATATGTTGGACTAGTAAGTATTTTACTTTGTTCAATGTTAGGTGGTATGAGAGGGGTAACTTGGACACAGGTTGCGCAATACATTGTACTAATTATAGCTTACTTACTTCCAGTATTCTGGATCAGTAACAAAATGGGTGCGGGTTTCTTTCCTCACTTTATGTTAGCTGATGAAGTAGCTAGAATTGGTGAACTAGAACAACAGTTTGGTTTTGTGAAAAACTCAGCTGCTGATCTTGCAAATGTACCAAAAGGATTAGCTGGAATAACTAAGGCTCACTCAGCGGTAAACGCTACGCCTTGGGCATTTATTTCATTAGCACTTGCAATGATGATGGGAACAGCATCATTACCTCACGTGATGATGAGATATTTCACTACTCCAAGTGTAAAAGCAGCTAGAAAATCAGTAGGTTGGTCTTTATTCTTTATCTTCCTACTTTATTCTTCTGCGCCAATGTTAGCGACTCTATCTAAATTGTCATTGATTGACCCGGCACTATCAACAGGTATTATCGGTAAATCAATTGCAGAAGTTCAAGCGATAGATTGGTATCAAAACTGGAACCAAGCAAACTTGATGTTTGTAAGCGACTTTAACGGAAATGGAACTCTTGAATTAAACGAGTTTTTCATGGGTGGTAAAGCCGTTGTGTTAGCAACTCCAGAGATAGCTGGATTACCATACGTAATCTCAGGTCTAGTTGCTGCTGGAGGTATGGCTGCTGCCATGTCAACAGCGGATGGTTTGATTCTAGCGATTGCAAATGCTTTATCTCATGACTTGTACTACAAGATCATTGATCCAAAAGCAGAAACTGCAAAACGACTAGTTGTTGCAAGGGTACTACTTGTAGTAATTGGTTTTGCTGGAGCAACTATTGCGGCAATGGAGATCCAAGGTATCTTAGGTTCAGTAATCTGGGCTTTTGACTTTGCGATGTCTGGATTGTTCTTCCCACTTGTACTTGGTGTATGGTGGAAGAGAGCTAACAAAGAAGGTGCTATAGCTGGTATGGCTTTAGGTCTAATTTCAGGTACAGCGTACTTAGTTTGGGTACGAACTGGTGGAAGTGGATTCTTAGGTATTACTCAGTTAACATTTGGTATCTTTGGTTCAGCTGTCAGCTTAGTATCTATGGTTGTTGTAAGTTTAATTACTTCAGAACCAAGTGCTGCTACGCAAAAAATGGTTGATGAGGTTCGTGTACCGTCAGGTAAAACGATCCTTGGCAAACAACACTAATTAAATCTTTTAAAGGGGCGATTAATTTCGCCCCTTTTAATTTCTCACTTTTTTCAATATAAATTTAAAATGTCAGCCAACTTTCACCCTTTAGTTTACATAATTGATTATATTTTTGGAGTAATCATGTGGACATTAATTGGACGGGTTGCAATGAATATCTTCCAAAGAGAGGACTCTCAGTTTTTTTTTATGAGAGTATTTGTTAAGTTTACCAATCCATTACTAAAAATATTTAAGCCTATAACACCTTCATTTATTATAGGGCCTTTAGTTCCTCTATACGTGGCTTGGTTTTTCTTTATGATTAGATTTTACTTAATGCCATGGGTTTTAGGGTATTCTGTGATGGGGATGTTATCTTTTCCTTTAGAAAGTGAAATTTCGAGACAAATTTACCAATTTTTTAATTCAATTAAATTTTAAAAATTGATACTAGTTAATCTAGTTATCAATGAAAAAAATACAAATTTCACCCTCGATCTTGTCTGCTGACTTTGGTCAGTTGGGTGTTGAAATTAACAGATTAAAAGATGCAGGTGCAGATATGATCCACGTGGACGTAATGGATGGCCATTTTGTTCCAAATTTAACAATAGGACCCCCTGTGATAAAAGCATTGAAAAAACAATCTTCTATGATTTTTGATGTTCATCTAATGATTTCTCCTGTTCATAAATACATTGAAGCTTATGCAGATGCTGGGGCAGATATAATTACAATCCATCCTGAGGCTACAGATGATTTAAATTCATCAATTTTAAAAATTAAAGAATTAAATAAAAAAGTTGGTGTGTCCCTCAATCCTGAAACTAAAATTGATACTATTATCGAACATCTAAAAAAAATTGACTTAGTTTTAATTATGAGTGTTAACCCAGGATTCGGTGGTCAAAAATTTATGCCTGAAGTATTAGAAAAGGTAAAAAAACTTAGTGATATAAAAGAAAAACAAGAGTTGAATTTTGATATTGAAATAGATGGTGGCATTAATTTTGATAACTCAAAAACAGCAATAGAAGCTGGAGCAAATATTTTGGTCTCAGGAACTACTATTTTTAAAAGCAATAATGGGGATATTAAAAAAAATATTGAATTATTAAGATCAAAATAATTTCATGATTTACATAAGTCGATTTTTTTTTAAAATTTTTGATCAAATCAGAAAATTTTATTTAAGATCTAATTTTTATGACAAAAAAATTTCAAAAATAAATAATAACGAATTTATTTATAGACCCAGTCCCCACCTTCTTTCCTCTTTAATTAAATACCAAAAAAAAAAATTTAAAATTGAAGATTTTTCATTAGACGATATTTGGAATAATAAGAATTTGAGCACAAAAGACTATAATAATTTAAATAATTTTTACTGGTTTTTTAGTTTAGATTTAAAATCCTCAAAAAAAAATACACAATTAGTAATTAAAAATTGGATTAATCATAATAACAAATACAACGATAAAAGCTGGAGTTTTGATTTAACTGCAAAACGGATTATTGCCTGGTTATCTAATCATAATCTTTCTTATGAGAATTGTGACGAGGAATATAAAAATCATTTTAATGTAATGATACAAAAACAAACAAATCATTTAATCAATGAAATTAACAAATCAGAATTAGTTGATGATAAATTAATTGGTTGTGCATCAATCATATTAGTAGGACTTTGCTATCAAGATGAAAAAAAATATTTATCTTTTGGATCTAATTTATTAAAAAAAATTTCTAAAATAACTTTAGATAATTATGGTTTTCCAAAGTCTCGGAGTATAAAACAACTAATATTTTATTTAAAATATTTTATTTTGATAAGAGAATGGTTTAAAGAGTCACAAACAAATATTCCAGAGCATATTAATGAGACAATTTATTATCTTGGTCAAGGTTATGCTTTTGTTTGGCAAAATATTAAATCTGACATTTTATATAACGGAAATAACATCTCTAATAATGATTACTTTGATAATTATCTAAAGAGATTGGGATATAAGTTTAAGAATGAAAATCAAGATGTTGGTGGATATATAATTTTAAAAAATAAAAAAATTTGTTTAACAATGGATGTGGGATCTTCACCTAATTCAGCCTTTTCAAAAGATTATCAGTCTGGTGCTTTGTCTTTTGAGGTAATAAGTAATGGAAAAAAATTAATCAGCAATTGTGGATATCATAAAGAAAGTAATGTTAAATTAAATGAAATATCCAAATCATCTGCAGCTCAGAGCACTTTAGTTATCGATGATAATTCATCATGTAAATTTAGTAAAATTGATAAATCTTGGATAATAAATAAGGGATTAAAAATTTTAAAAAAAAATATCATTTTTGAAAAAGATTATTGGAAAGTAAACTCTTCTCATGATGGTTATCAAAAAAAATATAAAGCTATTCATGAAAGAGAAATAGAATTTTTTCCTGAAAAGTCGACCTTTGTAGGTACTGACAAGATAATTAAAAAAATAAATGTTAATTATAAGTTTGATATTCGCTTTCATGTGGAACCAGATGTTAAATTAATGAAAACTCAAGATAATAAAACAATCTTAATTCAATTAGATGATGAAGGTTGGAAGTTCACGTGTGATAATTATGATATAAATATTGATAATGGTTTATATTTCGGTAATAAAAATTCATATACGGAAAACCAAAATATTTTTATATCTGGCATTTCTAATAACCAGACTGAAAATATAATGTGGGAAATAAAAAAGATATGATGAAAAAAATTAAATCAGCTTTAGTATCTGTATCTGACAAGTCAAATTTAAAGCCACTTTTGCAAATTCTAAAAAAAAATAAAGTGAAGATAATTAGTTCCGGAGGGACCTTTAAAACTATAAAAAGATTAAAATTTGATTGTTCTGAGGTTTCAGATTTTACTGGTTTCAAAGAAATCCTTGGAGGTAGAGTAAAAACTTTACATCCAAAAATTCATGCTGGAATTTTAAGTAAAAGAAATAATAAATTACATCAAAAACAACTTAAAAATAATAGGTTCGAAAATATAGATTTAGTTATAGTAAACTTTTACCCATTTGAAAAAACCTTAGAAAAAACAAAAAAACATGAAGAAATTTTAGAAAATATTGACATTGGTGGACCAGCAATGGTCAGAGCATCTGCTAAAAATTATAGTGATGTAACTGTTATTACCTCTATAAAACAATATCCTGAACTTATAGACCAGTTAAAAATGAATAAAGGATCCACTACATTAAAGTTTAGAAAAGATATGTCACGATTGGCTTTTGGAGAAACTGCTTATTATGACTCTGTTATATCAAATTACTTTAATGTGGACTCTAAAACATACTTTCCTCAAAAAAAAATTATTTACGGTAATTTGATAGAAAAATTAAGATATGGTGAAAATCCTCATCAAATGAGTGCTATTTATTCAGAAAACACAAGTTTAAAAATTAATAAAATACATGGTAAGCAGCTTAGTTATAATAATTATAATGACATTTTTTCTGCTTTAGCGATATCAAAAACCTTACCAAAAAATATTGGTACAGCTATAGTAAAACACGCAAACCCTTGTGGTGTTTCAGTTCTTAAAAATAAATTAGATAGTTATAAAGCTGCTTTAGCTTGTGATCCAACAAGTGCTTTTGGTGGGATTGTATCTTGTAATTTTAAAATTGATAAAAAATTAGCTCTTGAACTTAATAAAATTTTTCTTGAGGTAATCATTGCTAATGGATTTGAAAAAAATGCACTCAAAATATTAAAATCAAAAAAGAATTTAAGACTTATTGACTCATCTAACTTTTCACAAAATGAGATATTTAAATTTAATTCTCTTAACAGTTCTATTTTAATACAATCTGAAGATAAAAAAATATTTTCTAAAAATGACTTTAAAATTGTCTCAAAAAAGAAGCCTACTAAAATACAATTTGATAATTTGATATTTGCTTTTAACGTTTGTAGATATGTAAAATCTAATGCAATAGTTCTAGTAGATAATAAAACAACAGTGGGTATTGGTTCAGGTCAACCAAGTAGACTCGACAGCTGCCAAATTGCTATTGATAAAATGAAAAAATTTAGGAATTTAAAGACAGAGATTGTAGCTGCGTCTGATGCTTTTTTTCCATTTGTTGATGGTATTGAGAAATTAGTCCAGGCAGGAGTTTCTGCAGTTGTTCAGCCTTCAGGATCAATTAATGATAAAGAAGTAATAAACTTTGCTAATGCGACAGGTACTGTATTAATCTTTTCCAAGACTAGACATTTTAGACACTAAATTTTATCAATTTTAGCCGCTAAAATAAAATCATTTTCTGATAACCCTTCAATTGCATGTGTGGTTATATTGATTTTTGCATAGCCCCAACCAAATGTGATCTCTGGATGGTGTCCCTCTTCTTCTGATATCTTTCCTACTGCATTAACAAATTTTTGACTATCTAAGAAATTTTTGAAACTAAATTGCTTTTCTAAAAAATAAATATCTTTTTTATCTTTGATAATATTCCAACCATCTACCATTTTTTGATATTTATGAATTTCTGAAATATCAAATGGTACTACCCCACCTTCACAAGGAACGCATTTTTTTTCTAAAAGTTTATTCATTTAAATTATATCCTAATTCTATTATTTCTTTATTTAAATTTTTATTTACTTTCTTAACTATATCATCTGGTAGTTTATTTTGCCATTTATTTTGAAATCCAAGATTAAAAAAGTTAATTTTTTTTCCTTTATCAGAATAAACACTTTCTTCAAACCCTAAGGTATTTTCTTTATTTTTTAAACTTGCGAAGTTTGTGGACTTTATTGCATTAAAAAATTTGTTATCTTCGATTTTATTTGTTTCATTTCTTAGTTCATTTATAAAATTAATTACCTTTTTAAAAACAGGTACAATATTTTCTTCAAAATCTTCATATTTTATGAATAAAACTTTAAAATCTTTATTATCTCTCCAAGATTTGTAATGATCAGACCAGGTTCCTAAAAAGGTAAAATTACTGTGATCTTCATTAAAAGTTTTTTCAATTAATGATGATTTTTTATCAACAATTTTTTCATATGACGTTTCGTAAGATAGTGAGTAATGATGACTCATAGATAAAATAACATTTCTTGGATCTCTAACTATATAAATAGCACCTTTAGTTTGTTTTTGTGAAGTAAACTTATATCCATCAAACTCCTCTAAAGAGTTGTGAGTTTTTAAAAAAACATCTTTATGACTAAAAAAATGATTTTGATTTAAAATCCAGTTTTGTGCTGTCTCTTTTCTTGAGGACATGTCGTTCTTTGAAAATTTCAATGATGGAAACTGTAAAATATTATACAATAAATCAAATTCAAATTTACCAGAATCTGAAAAAAAGTAAGCTGATAATAATGACCTTAAATAAGTATTTCCACTTTTGGGGTATGATGCAATCCAAGTTATCATTCAAAAACATTTTATGGAGCGGGCAAAGGGGGTCGAACCCTCGACCTTCTCGTTGGCAACGAGACGCTCTACCACTGAGCTATGCCCGCAAAATTAAATTAGTATAAATAGTTGTTTTTTTTAATTCAAGCAATATTAAATATGATATATTAAAAATATGAAAAAAGATGATTTGCCAAAAATAGTCTCTGTATTTCCATTAAGTAATTTTATAATTTTTCCAAAAACTACAGTGCCTCTGAATATATTTGAGCCTAGATATATTGATATGATTAATGATAGTATGCGGTCAAACAAGTTTATTGGAATGATCCAGCCCAGAACATCTGCTGAGGATATTAATCAAGCTCCAAAATTACATGAAATAGGCTGTATGGGCAAAATAATGAGCTTTAAAGAAAATGATAATAGTCAGTTTTTGATAGAGCTTAAAGGACTAATTAGATTTAAGATTATAAATGAAATCAAATCAAGTAAACAATATAGAGAATACGAGGTGAACTTTACTGATTTTTATGATGATCTGGATAGTAAAAAAGAAAATCTTCAATTTTCGGATTTAAAACTTATTTTTAAAGATCTTAAAACCCTTTTTGAGAAAAGGGGATTTGTAATTAATTGGAAAGCATTAGAAAAACAAAGTCTAGATGAAACCATAAACGCTTTAGCAATGGCATCACCATTTACTCTAGAAGAAAAACAAATTTTGTTAGAGGCAAAAAATCTAGAATTAAGAAAAACTAAAATTTCAGAGATATTAACTACCTACTCTTTCGATAATTATAATAATACAACCGTTCAATAATTCTATATTTGCAATCCACTATTTGCAATTTTTTCAAAAGATTTATTTAAAAATTTATTTTTTCCAAAAAACTGGATGGACTTAGTTAAAACATTATTATTTATTTTACCCTCTAGATTAAAAAACTCGTAAACTAAATCAATACCTTTCGAAAAAAGATAATTTTTATGTTTTGCTCTTTTCTCGAAATCAATACATATCGAACTATCTATTTCTAATCCAATTTCTAATTTAAATTTTACTAACTCAAAAATTACTTTTATATCCCTAATTGTCATATTGAAACCTTGGCCTGCCAATGGATGCAACTTGTGTAATAAATCACCAAAAGCTAAAATATTCTTATAATAATATGATCTAAGGTTGGATGCTTTTAATTCAAAAGAACCAAAATCACTAAATTTCAAAATAGAATATTTTTTGTTATATTTTTTAATTAATTTTTTTAAATCTAAATTCTGGTTTCCTTTGACAGAATAAACAATTGATGTCTTAGTTGCTGATATTGGTAAAAAAGCAATAGGGCCTTTTCTAGTAAAAGTCTGAGTTGCAATATTATTTTTTATCTTTTTATGGGTAATGATAGCTGTATTAGCAAAACTCTCATAATTTTTTTTCATTTTCTTGAAAAAAAATTTTTTTGAGATTCCAATATTGCTGTCACAATTTATAATTAAACTATAGTCCTTAATTTTCAAATTTTGATAATTTTTTTTTGTTTTAAAGTTACATAATTTATCTCTAGACAGCTTAGATAATAGTTTTTTTTGTAATTCATAATTCTTAACTACTCCAAAAAGCAGTTCATTATTTTTTTCAAAATTCAAAATATTTTCATCGGAAAGTTTATCAGAAAAAATTTCAATTTTATTTATATCCCAAGTAATATTTCGTATATCCAAAATATTTTTGTTAAAAAAATCTAAATTTTCTTTTGAAATTCCAATGGTTCTGCCTTTATTAAAATATGATTTAGGTTCAGTAAAAAAAAGATCAACTATCATTCCTTGGTTAACTAAAGATTTAGCTAAACTCAAACTTGTTAATCCACCGCCTATTATACCTAGTTTCATAATATTTTTAATTTTAACAATAAAAATTAGATGATACAAAGTGATAAATTTGATTCATCAAAAATGGATATAAAAAAACTATCTAACACAGCTTTAACGTTTCTTATCAAGCGTTTAATTGAGATATTTGGTATTTTAGTTTTTCTATTTGGTGTTTTAATGCTTGTGGCATTAATTTCATATTCTCCTGAAGATCCAAATTTTATTTTTCCAGAAAATACAGATATTAAGAATATATTGGGATATCAGGGTAGTTTTATATCTGATCTAATTTTTCAATCTATCGGGTTAATTGCTTATTTAGTTCCAATTACCTTAATATTCACTGGAATAAATATTTTTAAACGTAAAGAAATTTTTCTACTAATTGAAAATACTTTTTATATTGTAGTTTATTCTTTTTTTGGATCTGTATTCTTTAGCCTTTTTTACTTGAACACTTTTACTCTTTATATAAATGGCAATGGTGGATTTGTTGGGAACTATTTGAGTGACTCATTTATCAAAAATTTAACCAACTCATATGGTGATGTTTTATTCTATTTATTTATTTTAGTGACACTTTTATTTTTCTTAATTAGTATAAATTTTAATTTAAAAAGCTTTTTTTTAAGTTTTAAAAAATTTACAAATTTCATTTTCAAAAAAAGTCCAAAGAATTATACAAATCAGAATGAAGTTATAAGTGAATTTATACCTCAAGAAGAGATAAAAGATTTAATTCAAGAAGACTTGCCGTTTATTAAAGCAGATGCTAATAAATCTTTAAATAGAAATAAATTTTTTTTACCTTCAATAGATTTGCTAAAAGTTTCAAGTGAAAAGAAAAAAGTTGAGCCAAACAATAACTCAAATAACAATCCAGATTTTCTAGAAAAAATTCTTTTAGATTTTGGTGTAAATGGAAAAATCAAAAAAGTTAGTCATGGCCCAGTTGTTACTCTTAATGAATTTGAACCTGCAGCAGGCGTAAAAGTTTCAAAAATAATTAATCTTTCAGATGATATCGCAAGAAATACTAGTTCAGAGTCAGCCCGAATAGCAACTATACCAGGTAGTAGCACAGTAGGAATTGAACTTCCTAATTCTCATAGAGAAAATGTTTATTTAAGTGAAATTTTGAATAGTACAGATTTTAAAAAGAAAGAAATAAAATTACCGATAGCGCTTGGTAAAAATATTTCTGGCACACCAATAATTGGTGACCTATCATCAATGCCACATTTACTAATTGCTGGAACAACAGGATCTGGTAAATCTGTTTGTATAAATACTATAATTTTATCACTCCTTTACAAACATACTCCAGAAAAATGTAAATTCATTCTCATAGATCCTAAAATGTTGGAACTATCTACATATGAAGGGGTTCCACATTTACTTTGCCCTGTAATTACTGAAGCAAAAAAAGCAGCTTCAGTTTTAGGTTGGGTTGTTAAAGAAATGGAGAGTAGATATCGGTTAATGACTAAAGAGGGTGTTAGGAACATTGATGGTTATAATACAAAACATAAATTACCTATGCCCTATATAGTTGTTGTAGTTGATGAAATGTCCGATCTGATGTTAGTAGCAGGTAAAGAAATCGAAAATTATATCCAAAAATTATCTCAAATGGCAAGAGCAGCTGGTATTCATATAATAATGGCAACTCAAAGACCTAGCGTTGATGTAATAACAGGAACAATTAAAGCTAATTTTCCAACTAGAATATCTTTTCAAGTAACTTCCAAAATTGACAGTCGAACTATTTTAGGAGAACAGGGAGCTGAACAATTGTTAGGTAAAGGAGACATGTTATACATGTCCTCAGCAAATAGAATTGTGAGAATACATGCTCCTTTTGTTTCTGATAATGAAATAGAAAAAATAAACAATTTTTTAAGATCACAAGCCGAACCAGATTATGTAGATGAAATTTTAAATTTTGTTGATGAAAAAGAAATAAATGAGTCTGCAAAAAGTCAGGGAGATAAAGATGAACTTTATCAGACTGCTGTGGAGATAATTAAATCTGAAGGTAAAGCTTCAACTTCTTTTTTACAAAGAAAATTACAAATTGGTTATAACAGAGCTGCAAGAATTATTGATATGATGGAGGCAGATGGCATTGTTAGTAAAGCTAATCATGTTGGCAAAAGAGATGTTCTTTAATGAAAAAAATATTTTTAATAGCTTTTTTTTTAATTTTAACAAAAAATTCTTTTGCATCTATAAAAGAAAATATAATTTCAAAACTTACAGAGATTGAAAATATATCTTTTGAGTTTGAACAAAATATTAATGGAAAAATTGAGAGTGGAAATTGTATTATTGAATACCCCAGAAAAATTAATTGTAAATATAATTCAAGTAATAAGAAAATTTTAATTTCAAATGGTAAGTCTTTAGTAATAAAAACCTTAAGCAGTTATTATATTTATCCATTGAAAAAAACACCTTTAAACACAATTTTAGACAAAGATTTTTTACTAAAAAAAATTAAAAACTTGAAAGAAAGAGATATTGATAAAAAATTTGTAAATTTTAGTTTTCTAGAAAATGAAAATCAAATAAATTTATTCTTTGACAAAACTACCTTTAACCTAATTGGTTGGCAGACAATTGATATTTATCAAAATGTTAGTATTACTTATCTTTCATCAATTAAGCGAAATCAAAAGCTAAAAAAAAATTTATTTCTACTTCCACAAAAAAAATAATTTGATTTAATAAAGTACTGTTTCTGTTTTAAAAACTTTCATACCTCTTGAGATATAATTGTTGAGTGCATTTTTGTGATCTAATGAACATGTGTGTACCCATACTCGTTTAGGTTTTTTTAAAAATGAATTTTTAATAGCTGCTGATAAAATGAATGAGCCTAATTTTTTATTTTGATATTCTGCTAACAATCCTAAGTATGCAATTTCAACTTCATTAGCTTCAAAATGTGAAATTAATTCAAAATAACCAGCAAAATCACCTTTTGCTTTTAAAACATAAGTTTTTACTTTTGAATTGGACACATAATCTATCCACTGTTTTTCAGTCCAAACCAATCTATCTACCCAATTATGATTTTTGCCAATATTTTTGTAAAAAAATTTATTTAATTGAAAATCTACTGGATTAACAATTTCAACTGTATACCCATCAGAATTATAAAAAGAGCCTCTAAGGTCTTTAAGAGATGTTATTTCTAAATAATTTCTTTCAACTTTTTTATTCACTCTACCATCTTGCCAACTTTTTCTCCTCCAAACAAATGAAAATGTAAATGAGGTACCTCTTGCCCCCCATGCTCACTTATATTAGCCAATGCCCGGTATCCTTTTCCAGTATCTACTGAAATTTGAAGTTTTTTTGCAACTATATTTATTCCTTTCAATAATCCAACCATTTCATCTGGGGAGGCATTAGTGCTGAAATCATCTAGATCTAAGTATTTTCCCTTAGGTATAACCAGTGCATGAATTTTTTTTTGAGGGTTTATATCGTAAAAAGATAGGACAAAATCATCCTCATAAATTTTTTTACAAGGTATTTCTCCTCTTAATATTTTTGCAAAAATATTATTATTGTCGTAACTCATTTTTTTCTTTTATCGAGCTCACCCATCACATCCTCAATCTTTATTTCATTTGCCTCAAGATACATTATCAAATGATAAAATACATCTGCTGCCTCATGAATTTTATTAGTATCTTTTTCTACAGCCTCTACAAGTTCGTTTATCTCCTCTAAAACTTTTGCTTTACTAAAAGATTTGTCGTTAAGTAATTTGTTAGTATATGAGCCCTCCTTTGGAGATTTTTTCCTATCTCTAGCAAGACTAAACAAATTTTCTAAAGTATTAAGCATTTTAAATTCTAACAGGTATTCCTTTTGAGTCCAAATATTCCTTGGCTTCTTTTATAGAGTATTTTCCATAATGAAATATAGACGCTGCTAAAACTGCACTGGCATTTCCTAACTTTATTCCATCAACTAAATGATCTAAATTTCCAACACCACCAGATGCAATTACAGGAATATTAACTTTAGATGAAATTTTAAACATTAGATCAATGTCGTAACCAACCTGTGTTCCATCTCTATCCATTGAAGTTACTAATAGTTCTCCAGCACCATTTTCTTCCATTTGCTTAGCGTACTCTAAAGTATCAATACCACTATTATTTCTTCCTCCATGTGTAAATACTTCCCATTTATCTCCATTTTTTTTTGCATCTATTGCTACTACAATGCATTGAGATCCAAACTTTTTTGAACTATCAATAACAACTTTCGAATTTTCGACTGCAGCTGTATTTATTGAAACTTTATCTGCACCACAACTAAGTAACTTTGAAATATCTTCAACACTTCTAACTCCACCTCCAACAGTCAAAGGAACAAAGCATTTCTTTGAGGTTTGTTCAACGACATCATAAATTGTATCCCTATTTTCATTTGAGGCCGTAATATCTAAAAAACATATTTCATCCGCACCACCATCACTATAAATTTTTGCTTGTTCCACAGGGTCTCCTGCATCCTTAAGGCCTACGAAATTAATTCCTTTTACTACACGACCATTTTTAACATCTAAACATGGAATTATTCTATTTTTAAGCATCTTCTTTCACTAATTCTTCTAATTTAATATCACCATCATAAATAGCTTTGCCAACTATTATACCTTCAATATTTTTCAAACTCTTTGCTTTTTTAATATCATTAATTGAGGATACACCACCTGAAATTATTACTGGACAGTTAGATATATCAGCAACTTTTGATGTTTCCTCAAAGTTTGGACTTTGTTTCATTCCATCTCGATTGATATCTGTGTAAATTAATCTACTTACACCATAATCATTTACTTCTTTTAAATAATTTAGAGTTAATTGATTAGAATTTTCCTTCCAACCAGATAATGATAAATATCCATTTTTAGCATCCAAACCTAAAGCAATTTTTTTTGGAAATTTTTCGCATGCTTCTTTCAAAAATTTTTTATCTTTTATAGCAGCACTTCCTAAAATAATTTTATCAGCACCAGCGTCGCTATACTTTTGAATACTTTCTAAATTTCTAATACCTCCACCTACCTCAACTTTAAGATCTAATTTACTAATTATATCTTTAATAATGTCTAGATTTACTGTTTCACCAATTAATGCCCCATCTAAATCAACTATATGTAAATTTTTAAAGCCACGATCTTTATATTTGCTAGCTTGTTCAACTGGAGACATTTCATACTCAGTTTTATTATTAAAGTTTCCTTTAACTAATCTTACACACTTTTTATCCTTGATATCAATTGCTGGAAATATCTTCATTTATTAGTTTTTAAATTAGGTTCAATAGAAATTGTAAATTCTTTATTCAAACTTTTTTTCTGTATATTTTCTACATTTTGAATATTTTGACATGAAGTAAGTACAAAATAACAAAGAGTTATTAATAAGAATTTACTCATTTTAACCAATTCATAGCTATAAATTTATAAAATTTTTTATTACTTGTAATCCTATTTTATCACTCTTTTCAGGGTGAAATTGAGTTCCAAATATATTTTCTTTCTCAACTGAACAAACAATATTTGATGAATAATCTGTTGTAGCTGAAATTACATTTTTTTCGTTTGGCACAAATTCATAACTATGTACGAAATACATATGAGAATTATTTTCTATATTTTGAAAAATTTTACTATCTTTAACAATATTAATTTGATTCCAACCAATATGAGGAAGTTTAAATTTTCCTTCTTGATTATCTATTTTTGAAACTTTACCCGAAATCCAACCGAGGCCCTTAGTTTCTATTTCTTCATAACCAATATCAGCAAACATTTGTAGGCCAACACAAATTCCAAGAAGCGGTTTTTTATTATTTATTACAAATTCATTTAATCTGTCTGTCAGACCATTAATTTTATTTAAAGCATCCATACAGCTCTTAAATGAACCCTGACCTGGTAAAACTAATTTATCACTTGATTTGATCTTATTTAGGTCTGAGGTAACTTCAATTTTTACTTTGTTTTTAGCAACCTCCTTAAAGGAGTTTATCACTGAGCTTATATTGCCCGAATTATAGTCAACAATGGTGACGTTCATTAAATTTATAGAGAACCTTTAGTCGATGGAATTGTTTTTCTATTCCTAGGGTCCATTTCTAACGCGGTTCTTAATGATCTTGCCAATCCTTTAAAACAAGACTCAATAATATGGTGACTATTATCACCATAAATATTTTCAACGTGTAGGGTAATTCCTGCCGCTTGGGCAAAAGCCTGGAACCACTCTTTAAATAATTCTGTATCCATTTCTCCAAGTTTTTCTACTTTGAGCTTAACTTTCCAAATCAAATAAGGTCTATTAGAGATATCTATAGCAACACGCGATAATGTTTCGTCCATGGGTATCATTGCATGAGCGTATCTTCTTATACCTACAGATTTTTTTAATGCTTTTTTTAGTGCTTCACCAATTGCAATTCCAGTGTCCTCTGTTGTGTGATGAAGATCAATATGAGTATCACCTTTAGCTTTAATATTCATATCAATTGATGAATGCTTAGATAATTGCTCTAACATATGATTTAAGAAACCTATACCAGTATCAATCTTATATTTCCCTTTGCCATCAATATTCAAATCAACACTAATGCTGGTCTCTTTCGTTTTTCTACTAATTTTGCCTTTACGCTTCATAATTAAAATTAGGTATACATATATTATTCAATTATGGCAATAATACTAAACCTGGGCTTGAACTATTGAATTTAGTATCCATTTATAAGCTATGACAACGATTGTATTAGTAAGAAAGAATAATGAAGTAGTCGTCGCAGGCGACGGTCAAGTAAGTATGGGAAATACTGTTGTTAAAAGCACTGCATCTAAAGTAAGAAAAATTGAAAAAAGAGAAGTAGTAGCAGGTTTTGCCGGGTCAACAGCAGATGCATTAACTTTATTTGAAAGATTAGAGGCTAAAATAGAAAAACACGCAGGAAACTTATCTAGAGCTGCTGTTGAATTGGCCAAAGATTGGCGAACTGATAAATATTTAAGAAGACTCGAAGCTCTAATGGCTATAGGAGATAAAGAAAACAGCTATATAATTTCTGGAACTGGAGATGTGTTGGAGCCAGAAGGAGATGTGATAGGAATAGGGTCTGGCGGAAATTATGCATTAGCAGCAGGAAAAGTTTTAATTGGAACAGATATGAATGCTGAACAAGTTGCAAAAAAAGCAATCGAAGTTGCTTCAGAAATTTGTGTCTTTACCAACAACAATATTAAAATTGAAAAAATATAATGGAAAAATCCAACGTAACTCCTTTAGTGCCTAAAGATAAAAATATTGATGAAAATCTAAATCTTGTAAGCTCTTTATCACCAAGAGAAATAGTTTCAGAATTAGACCGATTCGTTGTAGGTCAAAACAAAGCAAAAAAAGCTGTGGCTGTTGCATTGAGAAACAGATGGAGAAGACAAGCGCTTAAAGGGGAAATGAAAAATGAAGTTTTACCTAAAAATATTTTAATGATTGGGCCAACTGGAGTTGGTAAAACTGAAATATCACGGAGACTTTCAAAACTTGCTGAGGCACCATTTGTAAAAGTTGAAGCTACGAGATTTACTGAAGTTGGTTATGTAGGAAGAGATGTTGAACAGATCGTAAGAGATTTAGTTGAAATTGCTATTGCCATGGAAAAAGTAAAAAAAAGAAAAGAAGTTTTTGCTCAGGCTCAGAAATTAGCAGAAGAGAAAGTTTTAGATGCTTTAGTTGGAAAAAAAGCAAGTCTTGCTACAAGAGAAAGTTTTAGAAAAAGATTAAGAAATGGTGATTTAGACAATAATGAAATTGAAATTTCTGTAAAAGATAGTGGATCAAACAATGGTACATCTTTTGAAATACCAGGTATGCCTGGGGCTAACGTGGGTATGATAAACATTGGAGAAATGCTTGGAAAATCTATGGGTGGTAAAGAAAAAAAGAAAAAAATGTCAGTTAAAGAGTCTCATGAAATTTTAATCAATGACGAGTCAGATAAATTAATTGAGCAAGATAAAATTATTAAAGCAGCGAAAATTTCAACTGAAAACAATGGAATAGTTTTTTTAGATGAGATTGATAAAATATCTGGAAGGACTGATAGAGTTGGAGGAGATGTTTCTAGGGAAGGTGTACAGAGAGATTTATTACCGTTAATAGAGGGTACAACTGTTAATACTAAATATGGGCCTATTAAAACTGATCATATTTTATTTATTGCATCTGGGGCATTTCAACTTGCTAAACCATCTGACTTATTACCTGAACTTCAAGGTAGACTACCTATAAGAGTAGAATTAGAAGCATTAACAAGTGAAGATTTTAAAAGAATACTTAAAGAGCCTGATTTTAGTTTGATTAAACAATATGTTGCTTTATTAAAAACTGAAAATGTTGAACTTGAATTTTCTGAAGATGGAATAGATGCAATCGCAAATATAGCCTCTGAAGTAAATTCTACAGTAGAAAACATAGGGGCTAGAAGATTACATACTATTATTGAAAAAATATTAGATGAAATAAGTTTCACAGCAACAGATCGTTCAGGTGAAAAAATTATAATCAATAAAAAATATATAAATGAAAATTTAGACAATCTTGTAAAAGATACAGATTTATCAAAATTTATTCTCTAAAATTAAGATATATATTTAAGTTCCTCTAGTTCGTTTTGAAGTTCTTTCTCTAAAGATTTTTTAATTTCTGGATCTAAAATTTTTTTCCAATCATTTTTTATACCTAAGTTGAAAAATTTTATTTTTTCACCAGTTTTAAAATTTATTTTTGCTTCATCAAAACTTTCTGATGCTTCTAATTTTTGCATTTTATCAAACTGGGTTGTGTTCAAAGAATTTCTCAATTTATCTGTATCAAGTGTAAATTTATTCTTACCAAGATGTGAGACAAACTTTAAAATTTTTAAAAAAGTTTGTTCAGTATCTGAAATTAAATCCTCATATCGAATTAATAAATATCGATTATAATTTTTAAAAACTTTCCAAGAATTATAATGATATTTCCATGAGCCCACATATGTTAATGCATGTTTTTCAGATTTTTCACCTAAATATTGATGAGATAATAAGCTTTCTAGTGACTGTTTTGGTGTCTGCTGAAAATGATGAGTAAACGAGGTAACAATATTTCTTGGATCTCTAACAATGTAAATAACCCCTAATGTGTTGTGTCCATCTGTGAATCTAAAACCCTCTTTATTTACAAAACAACTCTGAGTTTTTAGAAATCTAATAGAATCTTTATTATAGAAAGTTTTTTGTGAATTAATATAATTTTTGTACATTTCTTTCTCATTATTGATATCTACACCAATCTGTTTAAACAAAGAGTTATCAGGAAATTGTTTTATATTTTTAAGTAATCCAAAATTAAAATTTCCATCTTTTGAAAATATATAGGAAGCTAATAAAGATCTAACTAATGTATTACCGCTTTTAGGGTAAGATGCTAACCAAATTATCATGTATAAAATATTATTTCTATCTCTTTAGATAAATAAATTATTTTTTTTTAAAAATATATAAAAAGCTCCATCACCACCATCTTTAATATCAGCTTCCTTGATATCATAAATTTTCATCATTAATTCTTGGTTCTTCTTTATAAATTCGGGAACAGAGTATTTTAAAATGCTTAAATTTTTTGAAACATAAGGATCATTTGTATTATTTGAATGAAGACCTTTACCAGTTACAATTATTAATTTAGAAATATTATTTTCAAAAGATTCATTTATAAATTTTTCTACAGTTTGATTTGCTTCCTTTAAAGTATGGCCATGAAGGTCTATTGAGATTACTTTGCCTCTTTCCAATCTTTTTTTAGAATTATCTTTATTGGGTAATTTTTGATCTTTTGATAAAAACTCCTCCCAATCTTTTTTATCTTTATCTGAAATATTGCTATTCACCTAATTTAGAGTGTTTACAAGTAACCAGTTTGGGTTATTCGAACTTACATCTCTTGAAAAAGTCCAAGTATCATAAATTGTTTTAATTTTATCAGGGCTACCAGAAACAATTTTTTTTTCTTTGTCTCTAATGCAAGTAATGATTTCACTAACAAAATCTACAGTTACTTTTAAAACTTTATCAACCTTTTTATGTTCTTTAATGTCTGCAGAATTAATACCTATAAACGTTATTTCAGCAAAGTGTCCTCTTTGCCCTCTTTCAACAAGAGCTTTGTTAAATTCTTCATAAATTTTTTTACTAAGCAAAGGTTTGCTTGCAATTAACTTATTATCATTGTCACTAAAATCTGTGATTATAGTTTCGTAAGCAATTTTAGCCCCTTTTAAAAACTCCTTCTGAGCAAATGCATCAAAATTTTCATTTTGTTTAGTTTTTTTTTCTTGGTGAACTTTTTTTAAAATATTTTCGAATTGAGCAGGTGTTTTACCCTCAAATCCAGTTCTTTTACCAAGAATTCCTCTCAATCTTAAGACAATAAATCCAGCAATCATTGCCAACAAAATAATATCTATATATTCAAAACTATAATTCATAGACTTAATTTAATTACTATGTTGATTAATTTCAACTAGCAATTAAATTAAAGACAAATGAACACAGTTTTAATTACTATAATACTAGTACCAATTATCGAAATTTATTTATTTATAAAAATCGGTGGCCAAATTGGAGCTTTTACCACCATTTCTTTAATATTCATTACAGCAGTAATAGGAATAATTTATGCAAGGTATGAAGGATTGAACACACTCAAATCAGGTTTTTCTCATTTAGTTAAAAACGAACTTCCAGCTTATGAGATAATCTCAGGTGCAGCAATTGCTTTTGCAGCATTACTTCTAATAATACCAGGATTTGCTACTGATGTTTTAGGATTTCTTTTAATTTTTCCATTTACTAGAAAAATAATATTTGGAAGATTTGTTGATAAATTTAAAAATGAGACAAAAAATAAGAAACCTTATATAGAAGGGGAGTTTGAAGATATAGAGGAAGATGATGAACGAAAATTATAAGATTATGAGTAAATTTATAAAAGATATCTCTGGTGAAACTCCTGATGTTGAAACATATTTATATGTAAAAGATTATATATCTAAATATCAGATGAATATTGAGATCAATTCAAAAGCTCTGAAAAATCAAATAATTGAAATAAATACTATATTAAAATTTCATGATAATAGTGAAAGTAAAAAAAAATCTCATTTTGAATTAACTTACGCTACAATTATACGATTAGAAAAAGAGATTAAAGAAAAAAAAGTTTTACAGAAAATTATTTTATGTGATGTACAAAAAGAAATGTATTCAGAAATGGAAGATGCACTTCTAAATCTTCTTAGAATGTCTGGTTTCCCTAATATTAAATTTGAAAAAAAAATTGATTTTGAAGAACTTTATAATAAAAAATTTAATTAAAAAAATTTTTCTTAAGATTAGTTTTCAAATATTCGGAATGATTATTTTTTTCTTTATCACTTGGCGTAATAATTTTCTTAAAATATAGAACTTTGTTATCCTTTTGATACTTATTATCAATGATTTCATTGTTAAAATTTAAAGTAGGTTCCTTTTGATCAATTAAATTAATGTAAACTTTAGATAATAAATCACAGTCTATTAATGCAGTATGTTGAACCCTTTTAGAATTATCAATTCTATATCGTTTACAAAGGGCGTCAAGGCTTATGGGTGATCCTGGATATTTATCTCTAGCTAATTGTAAAGTATCAACTATTTCATTTTTTAATGTTTCTTCTCCAATAATTTTTAACTCATTATTCAAATGAGACAAATCAAACTCAGCGTTGTGAATAATTAATCTTTTACCATTGATAAAATTTAAAAATTCCTGGACTACTTCTTTGAATTTTTTTTTTGAAGATAAGAATTCATCAGTATATCCATGGACTTCTAAGGCTTTTTCTGAAACTTTTCTTTCGGGGTTTAAGTAGCAATGAAATTTGTTTTTAGTGGGTATCAAATTCTCTAATTCTATACATCCAATTTCTACTAATCGATGGCCATCTTTTACTGATAAACCAGTTGTTTCAGTATCAAGAATAATTTCTTTCATTTATAAGATCTTCTTTAAAATATACTCAATATCTCTTTTAACAGATTTTTTTGTAAAATTATTTCTAATAATAAAATGAGATTTTTTCATTTTATAGTCGAGTGGAAGTTGTATTTTTTTAAATTTAGTAAATAATTTATAATTAAAACCTGGTCTTTTTTTTAACTTTTTTAAAATAGCTTTTTTATTAGATTTAACAAAAACCAATATATAACCTTTTTTATTAATTTTGTTTTCTAACAAAAGGGGAATATCTAAAATAACAATTTTTTTACTAATATGTCTTTTCAAAAATTTATTCATTTCTTTTCTTATTTCAGAGTGAATAACTTTTGTGATCTTTTTAAGATTTATCTGATTTGCAAATATTGCGTTAATAATTTCATTTTTATTTATTGGAAATGAGTAGATAAATTTTGGTAAAACTTTTTTTAATTTAATAAAAATTCTTTTATTACTTTTATATAATTTACCCACTTCTTTATCAGCGTTAAATACAGGATAGCCAAAATTCTTTGCTATATAACTTTTACCTGAGCCTATATCGCCTAAAATACCAATTTTTATCATTTATCTAACAATCCAATAACATGCTCATTTATTTTGGGTTTAATTCCATGCCAAATTTCAAAAGCTTTTGCAGCCTGATAAATAAACATTTTTTTTCCATTCTCAATTTTTTTGCCTAAATTTTTACCATCTTTAAGAAAATTTGTTTCTTTTGGATTATAAATTACATCGTAAAAAAATTCACTACTTTGAAATTTTGAAAAATCTAAATTTAGTTTATCCTCTTTTTTTAAACCAATACTTGTAGCATTAATAATCATGTCAAAATTTGATGATACACCCCAATCAACTATTTTTAGATCGTTAAATAAACTTTTTAAATTTTCAGCTTTAGATTTTGTTCTGTTGCTTATGGTAACACTTAATACTTTCATTTTATAAAGAGCAAAAATAATTGATGGTACGACACCACCTGCTCCAAGAATTAAAACTCTTTTTCCCTCAACATTATAATTCGCATCTTTAATAGCAAGTTCGAATCCATTTATATCCGTATTGTGACCTAAAATTTTGTCTTTTTTAAAATAAACAGTGTTAACTGATTGAGTTTTTTCTGCCTCCAAACTCAATTGATCTAAATAAGCAATGACATCTCTTTTAAAAGGGACTGTAATATTGGCTCCGTTTATTTCTTTATTTTTAATTTTTAAAAAGAATTCTTTTAAATCTCCTTCATTTAATTTCTCTTTATTATAAATCCCATTTATACCATTTTCTTTTATCCAGTGATTGTGTAGTTCAGGCGACAGTGAATGTGTTATTGGATTACCGATTACTAAATATTTTTTCATATATAATTATTTAAATATTCTTGTATTTTTTTTATTGGAAGACCCATTATAGTATTTTTATCTCCATCAATTTTTAAAAATAAATTTTTTCCCTCGCCTTCAATTTGATAAACATTATAAGCATATAAAGATTCGTCCGATATTTTAGATAAATATTCTTTAAGTTCTTCATCACTAAATTTTTTCATTGTAAGTGTTGCTTTATCGGTATGGTTCCAAATCATAGAGCCGTTTTTTGAAATACACACTGAACTTACTAAATTATGTTTTTTCCCATTTAATTTTTTTAAAATACTCAAAGCCTCTTTTCTATTTTGAGGCTTAGAAATTAATTCCCCTTCTAAATCTATGACACTATCAGCACCCAAAACCAGCACATCAAAATTTTTTTGACTAACTCTACTAGCTTTAAGCTCTGCCAAATTTTTAGAAATAATTTCTGGAGATGCATTCTCATTTAATAAACTTTGTTTGATCGGGTCTTCATCAATACTGGATGGTTGAACTTGAACAAAAATATTATTTTTATCTAAAATTTCTTTTCTAACTTTGCTTTTTGACGCAAGTATCAATTTAAACATTTTCTTTATAAATTTCGTATATTTTAATTACAGATGCCGCAGTTTCCTCAACAGATTTTCTAGTTACATCTATTGTAGGCCATCCATATTTGCGAAAGGTTCCTTTTGCATTGCTCACTTCTTTTTTAATTTTTTCTAAATCTGTATAGGATTTATTTTCATTTTCTTTTAATGAGCTCATTCTATTCTTTCTAATATCCACTAATCTTTCAGGTTCTGTGCTTAAACCAACAATGCAAGAAATTTTTGGACTATCTTTTAAAATTTGTGGAATAGAATTTTCATTTACCAACGGAATATTTGAAGTTTTAAAACCCTTGTTTGCTAAATAAATTGCAGTTGGTGTTTTGCTTGTTCTGCTAACACCCAACAAAATTATATCAGATTTTTTTATTTCTTTTACTAAATTTCCGTCATCATGATTCATTGTAAATTGGATGGCCTCAATTCTTTTATAATATTCATCATTTAAAGCATACTGACCACTCGGTTCGTGTGATGCTTTTTGGTTTAGTAATTTAGAAAAACTAAGTATAAGATCACCAAGAACACCAAAACAAGGAATGTTTTTTTCATTGCTTATATTTGCTAAATATTTTGCGAGGGTGCTATCCACAATAGAATAAAGAATTATAGAATTTGGCTGCTTTTTAGCATTAGATAAAATTTTTGTAATTTGGTTTTCTGTTCTTGTGAAAGCGAAAGTATGAATTTTATATTCAATATTTTTAAACTGAGCTTTAATAGCAGTAAAAATCCTATCTAACGTTTCACCAGTAGAATCTGAAATTAAATAAATTTGATATGTATTATTCATGTATAAATTGTTGATATTCCTGTTTTTATTTAAATCATATTAGTTATTTTTAATATTTAATAATTTACATTGTAAAACACGGTTTTTATCAACATTATTAAATCTATGTATAATAATTTAGCTAATTTTGAATAAATTGTTAATAGGCTACAATATTGCTTATATATTTAGCAAATTTTAAGCTCTAAATGTTAATAAAAAGTTTATAAAATGTTAAAAAAAAATAATCACCATTATTCACAAGTTATACTACAAATACTATTAATTATATTTAATTATTAATATGTCAGACATTAATGAAGTTATAAAAAACAAAAGAACAAATTTAAATCCTATATGGATTATGAGACAGGCCGGAAGATATCTTCCTGAATTTAGGGATATCAGAAAAAAAAACACCGATTTTATTAAATTATGTTTAAATCATGATTTATCAGCTGAAATAACTTTACAACCTTTAAAGAGATTTGAATTAGACGCCGCTATAATCTTCTCTGACATTTTAATGGTTCCTTACGGTCTAAATCAAAAAGTTGAATTTAAAAAAAATTTTGGCCCGATCTTAGGAGAATTAAATCTTAGAGAAATATCAACCTTTAAAGAAAAAGATTTTACTGAAAAACTTAAACCAGTTTATATGGCAATAGATTTAGTTAAAAAAAACGTTTTAACGCAAAACAAAAGTACAATAGGTTTTGTGGGTGCACCATGGACTTTATTAGTTTATTTAATTAATAGAAAATCACCAAAACAAAAATTAATTAATAATTTTTTCCAAGACTCACTTTCAATAGAAAAAACATTATCCATTTTAGATAAATTTCTTAAAGTTCATATTAAAAACCAAATTGATAGTGGTGCAGAAATAATACAAATATTTGATAGTTGGGCTGGTTTACTAGAAACAAAAAATTTACCAAATTATGTTTATTCACCAACTTTATCTTTAGTAGAGTTTGTTAAGTCTCAAAATATTCCTGTCATATGTTTTCCTAGAGGAATCAAAGATTATAAAACTTATTGCGACAATATTAAACCTGATGCTATTTGTATCGACTATGAAACCGATCCAATTCAAATAAGAAAAAATATTTCAATACCTGTCCAAGGTGGGATGGATCCTAAGATACTATTATCTGATAAAGAAAATTTAAAAAAAGAAGCAAAGAAATATTTAGATATATTTAAAGATCATCCATATATTTTTAATTTAGGACATGGAGTTCTGCCTGAAACCGATCCAAATATGATGGATTATCTTGTAAAGATGGTAAAAGATTATTAATGGATAAAAATTTTGAACATCCCCCAGTTAAATTTGGTAAAACAGGAGCACTAATTGTAAACCTAGGCACTCCAGACTCAACCAGTTGGTTCGATATTAGAAAATATTTAAAGGAATTTTTATCTGATAAACGTGTGATTGAAGTTAATCCTATAATTTGGCAACTGATTTTAAATGTTTTTATTTTAAATTTAAGACCCTCTAAAACAGCCAAAGCTTATAAAGAAATATGGATGAAAAATGAAAATATTTCGCCTCTATTGTACTACACACAGAAACAAAAAGATAAGATTTCAAATTTAATCTCTTCAGAAAACTTAATTATTGATTTTGCAATGCGTTACGGCAATCCCAGTATAAAAAGTAAAATTTACAAGTTACATCAGCAAGGCTGTGAAAATTTAATTATTTTACCTTTATACCCTCAATATGCTGCTGCTACCACTGCTACTGTTTGTGACGAAGTTTATAGATCATTAATGAATATGAGGTGGCAACCATCTTTAAAAATAATTCCACACTATGAGTCTGATCCATTGTACATTGATGCTCTTGTTAATTCTATCAACAAAAAAATTAACGAAATTAATTGGAAACCAGATTTAATTCTTGCATCATATCACGGCATTCCAAAAAAATATTTTGATAAAGGAGACCCTTATCATTGTTATTGTCACAAAACTACAAGACTAATTTCAGAAAAATTTAATTCGATAGAAATTAAAACCACATTTCAGTCGAGATTTGGACCTCAGGAATGGCTTCAACCTTATACAGACAAAACACTTGAAAATTTACCCAAAGAAGGAAAAAAAAATGTGCTAGCAATATGCCCAGGTTTTTCCTCTGATTGTGTAGAAACATTAGAAGAAATACTAATTCAAGGCAAGGAAAGTTTTGTAAATTCAGGTGGAGAAAATTTTGATATGATTCCATGTTTAAATGATAATGATGATCACATTACTTTGTTAAAATCTTTAATCCAAAGAAGTATTTAGTTTATGAATACTTATCTTCTTTTTAAATCACTTCATTTAATATCAGTTATCTCTTGGATGGCCGGTTTATTGTATCTACCAAGAATTTTTGTTTATCATGCCCAAAATAATTCTGAACCAATTATATCAGAGGTATTTAAAGTCATGGAGAAAAAATTATTTTTTTACATTATGACTCCTGCTATGATTTTATCTTGGTTATTTGGATTATTGCTAATTCATGAAATTGGTTTTGAACAATTAGGCCAAACTTGGATGGTTTTGAAAATAGTTTTTGTTATTCTTTTAACAATTTATCATCTCTATTTAGGGAACATTCTTAATCAATTTAAACTGAATCTTAATCAGCATTCACATAAGTTTTTTCGATACATTAACGAAATTCCAACAATATTATTGATTTTAATCATATTTGTAGTAATTTTTAAGCCTATCTAGGGTTGAATAATATTAAATAGTATATATATTATTAGCACTTATTAAGTCCTTAATAATTTTTAATCATGAACATTCAAGAACTAAAACTTAAATCATCAGAGCAACTCATTACTCAAGCAGAAGAGCTTGGAATTGAAAACGCTAGCACCCTTAGAAAGCAAGAGATTCTTTTTGCTATTTTAAAAAAGGTAGCTGAAAAAGAAGAAATTACTGGAGCTGGAGTGCTTCAATTATTACAAGATGGTTTCGGTTTTTTAAGAGCCATGGAGTCAAATTATCTTCCAGGACCTGATGATATTTATGTTAGTCCAAGTCAGATCAGAAAATTTGGTTTGAGAACTGGAGATACTGTAGAGGGTCCAGTTAGGGCGCCTAAGGAAGGTGAAAGATATTTTGCCTTGCTTCAAGTTAGCAAAATTAATTTTGAAGAACCAGAAAAATCTCGTCATAAAATAGCATTTGATAACTTAACTCCCCTTTATCCAGACAAACAGTTGGTCATGGAAGTTGAAATGACTAAAACAGAAAAAAAACCAGATCTCACACCTAGATTGATAGATTTAGTTAGCCCTATAGGAAAAGGACAAAGATCAATAATTATTTCCCCACCCAAAGCTGGAAAAACGATGATTCTACAAAGTATTGCAAATTCAATAGCTAAAAATTATCCTGAATGTTATTTAATTGTATTATTGATCGATGAACGCCCTGAAGAAGTGACTGACATGCAAAGAACAGTGAAAGGGGAAGTAATTAGCTCTACGTTTGATGAACCTGCACAACGCCATGTTGCTGTAGCTGAAATGGTAATAGAAAAAGCAAAAAGATTAACAGAACATAAAAAAGATGTTGTTATTCTTTTAGACTCAATAACAAGATTAGGAAGAGCTTACAATGCTGTAATACCAAGTTCTGGTAAAGTTTTAACTGGTGGTGTTGATGCTAATGCGCTCCAAAGACCCAAAAGGTTTTTTGGTGCTGCAAGAAATATTGAAGAGGGTGGTTCACTAACAATTATATCAACTGCTTTAATTGATACTGGAAGTAGGATGGACGAAGTTATCTTTGAAGAATTTAAAGGAACTGGAAATAGTGAAACTGTTTTAGATAGGAAAATTGCTGATAAAAGAATATATCCTGCAATAGATATCACAAAATCAGGGACAAGAAGAGAAGAATTACTATTTGATAAAAACGATTTACAGAAAATGAATGTATTAAGAAGAATAATCGCCCCAATGGGAACGATGGATGCCATTGAATTTATTAATTCTAAACTAAAAGATACGAAAAACAACTCAGAGTTTTTTAACTCGATGAATAAGCCGGCATAAATTCATTAATGGTAGAAATTCAAAACTTAGAATTTGAATTACAAAATTTATTTAAAGAAAAAAAATACTCTGAAATAATCTTTGAAATAACCTCCAAAACAAAAGAGGGAGATAGAAACGCTGGATTATTTGTTTTGTTAGGCATTAGTAGGATGTCTCTTGGTAAAAATGATAAAAATCAGGTTAGTCTTGCTGTCAATGATTTTAAAAAAGGATATCTAAAAGAAAAAGAAAGCGTTAATGGTCTTAATGCTTTAACTAATTTTGTAGTTTCAAGTTCAATATTAAGTGATTTTGCAGACTCCAAAGTAGATTTTGAAGAAATAAAAAATTTTTACAAATCTTCACCAAAACCTTTTAATGATCAGAGACCAATAAATATTGCAATGTCCTCAATCTATTCAAGATTTAGTGATTATAAAGGGATGTTGTTTCATCTCGAAAAAGTAATTAAGTCTGGAGATTTTATTCCTTATGATTTATGCAATTATGGTTATTGGAGATGTTTTGACAAAAATTGGAAGCAAAGTGATTTTTTTGAATATGGAAAATTTGTAGAAAAAAATTTGCGTGAATATCCTCAAAATCAAATAGTTAAATTATCTAATACGAAAAATAAAAAAATTAATTTAGGTATTCTATCAGCAGATTTAAAAAATGGTCACTCGATTACATTTTTTTTGAAAACAATTTTAT
>JACWEG010000008.1 GCA_014653605.1 Pelagibacterales bacterium SAG-MED37 | reverse complement strand
AAAAGTGATATTCCAATTAATGCAGAGAGAATAACAAATGTTTTGATATCTAATTTAAATTCAGATTTAAACTTTTTTATTTCAAATAAAAATACAAGAGGAAGTATCGCCAAGAAACCAACAAAAAATCTTACAGCATTAAAAGTAAATGGACCAATATCATCCATACCAGTGTCTTGAGCAATAAAAGTTGTCCCCCAAATAAATGTACACAATAGGGCGCTAAGTAAAGATACTGTTTTTGACATAAGTTTATTTAAACAGCTAATTTATAAGCAAAATTTTTTCCTAAATTTTCCTTTAATTCATTATTAAATCTAGCTGCTTCAGCACCGTCAATTATTCTATGATCGTATGATAGAGATAAAGGTAACATTGTACGAATTTGAAATCTGCCATTTAAATAAATTTGTTTTTTTTGTGATTTCCCAATTCCTAAAATCGCGACTTCAGGATAATTAATAATCGGGGTAAAAAATGAACCTCCTATTCCACCAAGACTCGTTATGGTCATTGATCCCCCAAAAAGTTCTTTTTTATCTATTTTAAGATTTCTACATTCTTCACTTATCTTTTTTAATTCATCGGCAATTAAGGAAATATTTTTATTTTCAGCATTTCTTAACTTAGGAACCATTAATCCGTGGGGTGTATCTACTGCTATACCAATATGGTAATATTTTTTAAATGTCATTTTTCCATTATCAATTTCATCTATTGAAGAATTAAAACTAGGATACTTTCGTAAAGATGCGGATAAAGCTTTAACAATAAATGCTAAAGGCGTTATTTTCTTTTTTTCCCCTGTATATATATCTGTAAGGGAATTTCTAAATTCTTCCATTTCAGTGATGTCGGCTTCATCATGGTTTGTAACATGAGGAATTTGTGTCCAGGAATTAACTAAATATTTTGATGAAATTTTTTTTACTCTAGGAATGTCTTTTATTTCAATTTCACCAAATTCTGAATGAGCATATTCTAATTTATTTTCTTCATTTTTATTAATATGAGTCTTTTCATTTTGACCTGATTTATTAGAAACAAATAATTTAATATCTTTTTCTATTACACGACCATCTCTTTCAGTGCCCTGTACTTTATTAATATCTACACCAAGTTCTCTTGCAAATTTTCTTACTTTTGGTGATGCTGGAACAATTTTTAATAAATCTTTTTTTGACATTTATAATCTTGATGGCATTGGTTTGTTAGGGTCGATTTTATATTTTTTTATAGCCTCTGAAGCATATTTAGATGGTAAAAGTTGTTCTTTTGCCAATATACTTAATCCATAAGCAACTATGTGTTCTTTATCTACTTCAAAAAATTTTCTTAAATTTTTTCTAGTATCACTTCTTCCAAACCCGTCTGTTCCTAAGGAATAAAAGCTTTTATTTATATATGGTCTTATCTGATCAGAATTCATTCTCATATAATCTGAAGCTGCTAATATTGGTCCCTCTGTTTTTTCTAAACATTTTTCAACGTACGATTTTTTTTGATCTTTATCAGGATTTAAAAGATTATATCTTTCTACCTCTAGTCCATCTTTTCTTAATTCATTAAAACTTGTAACACTCCAAACTTCACTATCTATATTATATTCTTTTTGTAATATTTCAGCACCCGCAATCATTTCTCTTAAAATTGTACCAGAGCCTAAAAACTGAATTTTACTTTTTTTATGTTTATTAAACTCTTTGATTTTGTACATACCTTTGAGAATTCCCTCCTCACAATTTTTATCTTTTGGCATTTCTGGGTGGGAATAATTTTCATTCATTGTAGTAATATAATAAAAAATATTTTCATTTTTTTCATGCATCCTTTTTAAACCTTCCCTAAAAATTACTGCTAATTCGTAATGGAATGTTGGATCATAAGAAATACAGTTTGGTATTGTTGATGCCATCAAATGACTGTGGCCATCTTGATGTTGCAGTCCCTCTCCAGCTAATGTTGTTCTTCCAGCTGTAGCACCAATTAAAAAACCTCTCGATTGGCTGTCAGCTCCTGCCCAAGCAAAATCTCCAATTCTTTGGAAACCAAACATAGAATAAAATAAGTATATGGGTATCATTTCTATATCATGATTTGTGTAGGAAGTTCCTGCAGCTATCCAAGAAGACATGGCTCCTGCTTCAGTAATTCCCTCTTCTAATACTTGACCACTTTTTTCTTCTTTGTAAGAACTTAGTTGAGCAGCATCTTCAGGTTCATACTTTTGGCCTTCATGAGCATATATTCCAACCTTTTGAAAAAAACCCTCCATACCAAATGTTCGAGCTTCATCGGGAATAATTGGAACCAGTCTTGGTGCAACATTTTTATCCCTAAGTAAACTTGTAAGCATTCTTACTAACGCCATTGTAGTAGACATCTCCTTTTTACCAGTAGATTCTTTCATATTATCAAAAATATTTTTAGGTGGTGCTTTTATAGATTTAGCATAAGTTGTCCTCTCAGGGATAAATCCACCAAGTTGAAGTCTTCTTTCTTTTAGATATTTAATCTCAGCTGAACTAGTATCAGGTTTATAATATTCAATATTTTTTACTTGATCATCTGTCAATGGAACATCAAACCTATCTCTATAGTACATTAAATCATCAATATCTAATTTTTTTGTTTGATGTGTAGTATTAACACTTTCTCCACTTTTACCCATCCCATAACCTTTTATTGTTTTAGCAATTACAACTGTTGGGCTTCCAATATTTTTTGAAGCTTTATCATAGGCAGCAAAAACTTTATGGGGATCATGACCACCTCTATTTAGTCTCCAAATATCTTTGTCAGATAAACTTGAAACTAATTTTTCTGTCTCTGGATATTTTCCAAAAAATTTTTCTCTAACAAAAGCACCATCTCTTGCTTTTATCGCTTGATATTCTCCGTCGACTGTTTCATTCATTATCTTAACAAGATGGCCTGACTTATCATTTGCTAATAATGAGTCCCAATAAGATCCCCAAATAACTTTGATCACATTCCAACCAGCACCTCTAAAAATTCCTTCTAATTCTTGAATTATTTTTCCATTACCTCTAACTGGACCATCCAACCTTTGTAAATTACAATTGACTACAAAAATTAAATTATCTAATTTTTCTCTTGATGCTAAACCAATAGCGCCTAAAGACTCCGGTTCATCCATCTCACCATCTCCTAAAAAAGCCCAAACTTTTCTTCCTTCATCTTTAATAAGGCCCCTGTTGATCAGATACTTCATATATCTAGCTTGGTAGATTGCTAACATTGGACCTAAACCCATTGAAACAGTGGGAAATTGCCAAAATTTTGGCATTAACCAAGGATGAGGATAAGAAGATAAACCTCCAGGATTCACTTCTTGCCTAAAACTATCCAATTGTTTTTCACTAAGTCTTCCCTCTAAAAAAGCTCTTGCATACATGCCTGGAGCACTATGACCTTGAAAATAAACTAAGTCTCCTCCAAATTTATTATTTTTCGCTCTCCAAAAATGATTCATACCCACATCATAAAGAGTTGCTGCTGAAGCAAATGTACCTATGTGACCACCAAGTTCAGGAAACTTTTTATTAGCTCTTACTACCATAGCTGCAGCATTCCATCTAATCAAAGATCTAATTCTTCTTTCTATATTTTGATCTCCATTGGATTTTTGTTCCTCACTGACTGGTATAGTATTTATATAAGGGGTATTTTGCGTATAAGGAATATTTGCGCCTTCTCTATAGGCTTTATTTATTAACTCCTTTATTAAATAATGAGCCCTTTGATTCCCATCTTTTTGAATTACTGCAGACAAAGATTCCAACCACTCATTTGTTTCAGTTGGATCAATATCACCTTTGTTAACAACTTGAATATTATCAATTTTATTTTCTTCTTTTATTAAAATTTTTTGTGTGGTTTTTTGACTTTGAGCCACAGGCTTTTCAATTATTTCTTCTTGAGATTTTTTTAATGAATTTTCAGCTTCTTTTATTAAATTTTCAGTATTTTTGGGTACGTCCTCTACTGTTTTTGTAGAAATTTTTGTACCTGTTGTCGTAAGTAATAAATCACCTTTTGAAACTTTATCTCCAATTTTTACATTAACTGTTTCTATTTTACCTTCAATAGTTGATGGAATTTCTACACTTGATTTGTCACTTTCAATAGTAACTATTGGATCATTTTTATTTATTTCTTGACCTTCTTGAACTAGAATTTCTATTACTTCAACACCTTCAAACTCTCCAATATCAGGAACTAATAATTTTTCAGTCATTAATTATGTTTTATACACCATAAATGCTTAGTAAATTGCAAATTTTAACACATTCTGTTCAATTTTTTGACATTCTTTAAGTTCAAGTTAATAAAATGATTAAAAAATTATTAAATGTACTTATTCAACCAAAAGTTAGCACATATATAGATGCTAAAACATGGATTCAAAAAATTTTATTAGAGAAGAAATACGGAAAAATTAGTTCCTAATTTCTTTCAACGCATATTGCAATACCCATACCTCCACCAATACAAAGTGAGGCACATCCCTTTTTTTTATTAAGTTTTTTCATTTGATATATTAGAGAAATTAATATTCTTGCTCCTGATGCTCCAATTGGATGACCTAAAGCTATAGCTCCACCATTAATATTCACTTTGCTTATATCAATATTCAGTTCTCTAATAACTGCAATAGTTTGTGCTGCAAAAGCTTCATTTATCTCAAATAGATCTATATCCTCTAATTTCCAGTTAGCTTTTTTAACAGCTTCTTTAATTGCTCCAATAGGTCCTAATCCCATAAGTGAAGGATTTACCCCAACTGAAGCCCAAGATACTATTCTAGCTAACGCCTCAAGTGATTTTTTTTCAGACTCTTCTAAACTTAATAACAACAAAGCGGCTGCTCCATCATTGATACCAGATGAATTTCCTGCCGTTACTGTTCCATTTTCTTGAAAGACTGTTTTTAATTTTTGTAAATCCTTTAAGGTTAAATTATTTCTTGGATGTTCATCAAGTTTTAAAGTATTTTCATTAAGATTTACCTCAATTATTTCTTTTTCAAAATTATTATTTTTGATTGCTGCTGAAGTTTTTTTTTGAGAATTTAATGCAAATTCATCCTGTTCTTCTCTCGATATATTAAATTTCTTTGCAACATTTTCAGCAGTTACACCCATGTGATAATTCTTAAATGCATCAAGCAATCCATCATTCATCATTACATCTAAAAATTTATTTTCTGAATTTTTTTTTTCATTTTCTTTTATAGTTATTTGGGGGGCGATTGACATGTTTTCTTGTCCACCAGAAATAACTATTTTTGAGTCTCCTAATTTAATTGATTGAAATCCTGAAATTATAGCTCTTAATCCTGAACCACAAACTTGATTAACAATATAAGCAGGTTTCGAAACAGGTATTCCTGCATTGATTGCAGCTTGTCTGGCAGGATTCTGTCCCATTCCCGCAGTTAAAACCTGACCCATAATTATTTCATCTACTTCATTAGGATTTACATTGCTTCTCTTTAAAACCTCATTAATTACTATCGATCCAAGTTGATGTGCTCTTATGTCTTTAAGGGACCCCTTATAACTACCTATGGGAGTTCTTACTGCTTCTACTATCACTACATCTTTTGAATTACCACTCATGAAATTTAGTTTTCTCTTGTAGTCAAAATACACTAAAAATTGATATATTATAATTAAATAAAATTAAAAATGCGCCTGTAGCTCAACTGGATAGAGCGCTTGGCTACGGACCAGGAGGTTCTGGGTTCGACTCCTAGCAGGCGCACCAAAAAAAGGTAAATATGTTTAATTGGTTTATTAAATCATCACTACAAAAATCTGTAATCTATTTTTTTATATTAATTTTTATAATTTTATTAATTTTAACTTTTGTATTATAATAAATAATGTCTAAAGATTTTGAACAAATTAGCTTAAATCCTGGATTTATGAAACATAATGGAGGTGTTTTGTTCAGAAATATTTCAGAAAATGAATATGAATTTAAAACTAAAATTAACAAAAATCATTTAAATATGGCTGGTATAACTCATGGTGGATATCTATCTGCTCTAATTGATGCTGGCGCTGGTACAGCTGCTCATAGATCTGCTGAGAATTCACCATGTGTAACAATTTCATTGGATTTAAAATTTATAGGTGCATCAAAAGTTGATGATGAAGTAATTGGAAAAGTTAAAATACTTAAGAAAACAAAAACTTTGGTTTTTTTTGTTCTGTGAATTAAAATGTAATGATAAGATTATTACCTCGGCTTCAGGAGTTTGGAAAATTTTAGCTAAAAGATAAATGAGAACTTTTTATTCTCTGATTCGGTCATGTTTTAGTCTATTTTTGTTCTATGCGTCTAACAAGATCTGGTAGGTAAAAAGAAAAGTATACCAAAAGTAGAAATGACTAAATATAAAATTACTGCTGTTCTAGGTCCAACAAATACGGGAAAAACCCATTTAGCAATAGATACTATGTTGTCTTTTGATAGTGGAATGATTGGTTTTCCTTTACGATTATTAGCTCGAGAGGTTTATGACAAAGTCATCAAAAAAATTGGTTTAGATAAGGTTGCTTTAATCACTGGGGAAGAAAAAATTATACCTACAAATGCAAAATATTACTTATGCACTGTTGAGTCTATGCCTATAGACAAGCACTTAGATTTTGTGGGCGTAGATGAAATACAAATGTGTGCAGATCATGAGCGTGGTCATATTTTTACGGATAGACTTCTTAATATGAGAGGAACTAAATTAACAATGCTAATGGGTTCAAATACTATTAAAAATATTATTTCAAAGTTAGATGATGATGTAGAATTTATTAATAGAAACCGATTATCTAAACTTTCATATGCTGGACATAAAAAAATTTCAAGAATACAACGAAAAACTGCAATTATAGCTTTTTCAGCAGAGGAAGTTTATGCAATTGCAGAATTAATCCGAAGACAAAAAGGAGGAGCAGCAATAGTGATGGGCTCTCTTAGTCCAAAGACAAGGAACGCTCAAGTTGAATTATATCAGTCAGGTGATGTAGATTTTCTTGTTGCTACTGATGCTATAGGCATGGGGATTAATATGGATCTAGATCAGGTTTATTTTTCAAATTTAAAAAAATTTGATGGTAAAAAATTAAGAAAACTTAATCTTTCTGAAATTGGACAAATTGCTGGAAGGGCTGGTAGATATCTAAATGATGGTAATTTTGGTATTACAGGTCAATGTAAAGAGATTAGTGCTGAAGAGGTTAATTTATTAGAAAATCATAAATTTGAAGAAATTCAATCCTTATTTTGGAGAAACTCTAATTTAAATTTTAATAACCCTTCAACTTTAATAAATTCGTTAGATGAAAAACCAAAAAAAAAATGGTTGAGAAAAATACATGAATGTGAAGACGAAAAAGCTCTTAAATTTTTCTTGAGAGATATAAATTTAAAAGATATCGAGCTTAATAGAGAAAAGCTAATTCTTTTGTGGGAATGTTGTCAAATACCAGATTTTGTAAAAAAAACTTATGGAAATCACTACGAAGTAATTGCAAGTGTATTTAAATATTTAAGCAGTAAAAAAGCTAAAATAAGTGATAATTACATGCGCTTACAACTAATGAAATTAGATAAATTAGATGGAAATGTAGATTCTTTATCAAATAGAATTGCAAATGTTAGAACTTGGTCATATGTTTCAAATAAAAAAAATTGGATAGAAAATCAAGACTATTGGATAGAAAAAACAAAATTATTAGAGGACAAACTTTCAGATAGACTACATGAAGAACTTACAAAAACCTTTATTGATAAAAGAGCTAGTATTCTTGCGAGAGGCTTAAAACAAGACATGAAATTTGATACAAAAATTTTAGATAATAATGAAGTTATGATTGATGATCAATTCATTGGTAAAATTAATGGTCTTAAATTGGAGCTAGATTTAAAAAAAGGAGCCCTAGAAACTGATATCAAATCCCTTAAAAAGGCAGCCAGGCAAACAGTTAGCCCAGAACTTGAAAAAAGAATTCAAATTATTATGGAAACAAACTTAGTTGATCTTAAAAATGATTCCAAAATTTATTGGAAAGACTCACCTATTGCAAGACTATTATCAGGAAGAGACTACCTAAATCCAAATGTTGAATTAATAGTTGATGATATTTTAGAAAAAAATCAGAGTCAAAAATTACTTAAATTTTTAGAAAGTTGGTTAAAAGATAAAATCAATATAACTTTAAAAAGTCTTATTGACTTAAAAAATCTAAAAGAAAAAAATTCCTCTATGAAAGCTTTAGCTTATCAACTTTATGAGAATAATGGGGTTCTTAAAAGAGACCAAGTATCTGAATATTTAAAAAAGTTAGGACAAAGTGAAAGAAAAATTTTAAGAGATCTTGGTGTTAAATTCGGAAGATATCACATCTTTTTACATAGATTAATAAAACCTGACGCTGTTTCGTTACGAACCTTACTTTGGAAAAATTATAATCAAAAAAATTTCACTCTAAAACCACCTACATTTGGGTTAAATTTTTTAGATAATTATAAAGTTAAAGATAGAAATTTTATGTTACTTTGTGGATTTGAAAAATTTGAAAACTTCTTTATAAGAATTGATATTTTAGAGAGACTTTTTGTTCAAATCATTAATTCTAGTTCTGAAAAAGAAAAACAAGTTAAAATGATGCCAGAAATGCTTAATTTATTAGGATGTAATAAAGAAAATTTTAAAAAACTTCTTAAAAGTATGGATTATATAGTTTTAGAAAAAAATGATGAAACTTATTTTAAATATAAACCTAAAAAAATATTTAAAAAAACAGATAAAAAAATAGAAAAGGAAAATCCTTTTGGTGTCTTAAAAAATTTAAATTTAAACTAAATCATGTTTTTTAAAAAAAAAATAGAGAAACAGAGTAATAACCAATTAATAAAAATAGCGGCATTGATGATACATGCTGGTAAAATTGATGAAAATTTTTCAAAACAAGAGGAATTGATAATTAAACAAGCTTTATTAAAAATGGGTGCAAATACAGAAAATATACAAGAAATCATTGAACAAAGTAAAGTAATTGAAGAAAATGCAAATCAAATTTTAGATTTTACGAAAGAGGTGAAAGCGATGGATGATGAAAAGAAAATAGAAATTATAGAAACTCTATGGAGAATAATATATTCAAATAAAGATGCTGATATTTATGAAACTAATTTGATGCGTAGACTTGCAGGTTTAATGTATATCGATAATAAAATAATGGGAAGTATCCAAGAGAAGATTAAAAAAGAAATTTCATAATGACTTATATAGTTAATGATAAATGCATAAAATGTAAACTGATGGATTGTGTTGAAGTTTGTCCAGTTGATTGCTTTTATGAAGGAAAAAATATGCTTGTAATTAAACCGGATGAGTGTATAGATTGTGGCGTTTGTGAGCCTGAGTGCCCTGTTGATGCCATTAAAGCTGATACGGAAGAGGGGAGTGAACAGTGGTTAGAGATCAATAAAAAATACTCTGAAATCTGGCCTAATATAATTGAAAAAAAAGATCCTCCAACGGATCATGAAAAATATAAAAATGAGCAAAATAAGTTTGAAAAATATTTTAAAGAAAACATTTAATAAGAAAAAATCTAAAAAAACCAAAAAAAGAGTAATTCCAAAAAAAGTTACTAAAACTTCAAAAAAAATTACTAAAAAAGTTGTTAATCCTAAAATTAAAAAATCAGTAATTAAAAAAAGTCCCATAAAAAAAGAAAAAAATTCTGAAACTAAAACCGAAAATTTAAGAATTTCTAAAAATAACGAGTCAAAACCAGAAATAAAAAAAGTAAAAAAACAAGACTCAGAGAAACGAGAGTATAAAATAAAAGATTATATTGTTTATCCTAAACATGGTGTTGGACAAATAAGTGAATTTAAAAAAATAAATATAGGTGGGATAGATGTTGAAACTTATATAATTAAGTTTGAAAAAGATAAAGCTAACGGTATGGTACCAGTTAACAAACAATCACATTTAAGACCATTAGCAACGATTAACCAAGTCAATAAATGTATTTCAATTTTAAAAAGCAAACCAAAAATTAAAAGATCTATGTGGAGTAGAAGGGCTCAAGAATATGAGGCAAAAATTTCCTCAGGAAAAATTTATGAGCTTGCTGAAGTAGTAAGAGACTTGAACAAAGGTGATGATTTAATGGTGGATCAATCTTATAGTGAAAGACAGTTATTTGAAAAAGCCTATGAGAGAATATTGTCAGAATTTCAAATAATATTAAATCTTTCCTTAGAAGATACTCAAAAAAAATTAGATAAAGCTTTAAAAAGAAATTTAGCATCACAAGCACAGCCAAATACTGAGACTTCAAAACAAACTGCTCCAGAATTACCTGTAGAAGAGAGTACGACTGATAATGAAGTTGCTTTAGAGGAATAAAAAAAACGCCTCTCACACGAAATCGTTATGAGAAGCGTTTTTAATAAAGAATACTAAGTTACTATCTTCTTCTTCTTTTCTTAGCTTTTTTCTTAGCTTTTTTCTTAGCCTTCTTTGCTTTTTTTCTTCTCTTAGGCATCTTTAGCTCCCTTTTTTAGTTAAACGAATCAAAATGATTCGCTGATACCTTATTTTTATTTTTTTATACACGTTATGTCAATTATTTAATTAAAGATAAAATTTTATAAAAAATTTGTAATAAAAAAAAAAATTATAATTTTAATGTGTAAAAAAGTTAGTGTTTATGCGCTTAATAATCAAATAATAAACTTAAATTAATAAAGTTTTTCTAAATCTTCTTTATATTTTTCTAAAATTTTTTTTCTTTTTAATTTTAAAGTTGGTGTTAACATTCCATTTTCAATTGTAAATTCTTCTTTAATTAATTTAAATTTTTTAATTTTTTCTACTAAAGACAAAGTTTTATTTAAATTTTCTAAATAAAACTCAATTTCTTTTTTATTTTCTTCAGTTTCACTTACAATTAAAGAAACAAGATAGTTTTTTTTATCTCCATAAACAAAACTTTGTTTAATTTTTTCATTAAGACATAATAAATTTTCAATTTTAGAAGGTGAAATGTTGTCACCACCTAAATTTACAATAATTTCTTTTTTTCTATCAGTTATCTTTAAATTTCCCTCTTTAGTTATCTCACCTATATCTCCTGTGTGTAACCAGCCATTTTTGATAATGTTCTCTGTTTCCTTTTTCATTTTCCAATAACCAAGCATAACGTTTTCTCCTTTAACTAAAATTTCACCATCATCAGCAATTTTTACTTGATTTGTTTTAAAAGGTGGGCCAACTGTCTCAATTCTGATTTCTCCTGGAATATTACAGCTTACGACCGGGGAGGTCTCTGTCAGCCCATATCCTTGTAAAGTTGGTAATCCTATAGAGTTTAAAAATTCACCAATTTTTTGATCCAAAGCACCCCCTCCTGAAACAAAAGCCTTAAGTTTACCACCAAACTGTTTTTTGATTTTTTTTCTTACTAATTTCTCACAAAAAAAATTGATAAAATTTTGTTTAAAACTAAGTGGTTTTTTATTCAATATTTTAGTCCCAAGTAAAATAGTATTAGTTATAAGAAATTTCTTTACTCCTTTTTGTTTTAAGAAATTTAAAGAGATTTTAGTATATAAGTTTTGATAAAATCTTGGAACCGCAGTCATGATGGTAGGTTTTGCAATAGCCATATTAGGCAATAATTTTTCTAAACTTTCAGCGTAAAAGACTTTTGCCCCAAGTAATATTTGAACATATTGAACAGTATGTTCATATGAGTGAGACAATGGAAGCCAAGTTAAAAAAACTGGAGGATCTTTTTTAGTTAATGATTTTAAAATTTCTTGTGCTCCTTCACAATTTGACAAAATTCCCCCATGACTGAGCATTACTCCTTTTGGGTTTCCTGTGGTTCCAGATGTATAGATTATGCAAGCTAAATCATTTCTTCTTAAATTATTATTATAAGGATCAGCAGACTCAATTGATTTTTTAAGAATAGCTTTATCTTTCAAAAAAATATTTTCAAAAAATTCTATTGTTTCATCAAATCCATCGATTGAAATAACAATGGTATTTTCTGCAATATAATTTTTAATTTTCTTAAATTGATCAATATTTGAAACAATACATACTTTTGGTTCACAATCTTTTATAATGTATTCATAATCATCTTTTGAATAAGTCGTAAAAAGTGGGACAGTTACTCCACCTGCATTCATTACTGCTATATCGGAAATTAACCATTCAGGTCGGTTCTCTGACAATAAAATACATCTATCACCTTTTGAAATAATATTATTTAAATAATTTGATAAAATCTTTATTTTTTTTTCAATATTCCCCCAAGAGTAAGTATAAGGTCCAGAATTTGTATCTGGAAATTCTTTATTTCTAAGTGATATTAAAAAAGTCTCATCATGTTCTTTTTCAGAGTCATTTGGAAATTTTTCCTCAAATTTCTTAAAAAAAAGTTCAACTAAACTGTTTATCTCTTTTAGTTCCATAATTTGGTGGGCGAAGAGAGAATCGAACTCTCACTTCTTGCGAAACACGATTTTGAGTCGTGCGCGTCTACCAGTTCCGCCATTCGCCCTCAATTGTTTAATTATTTATTAAATAGTATAAGAACTAAAATTATATTAAAACCAAAAAATGCTTAATGCTCTTTATAAAAAATGTTTGGATTTAGCAGCTCATAAAAGTTCTAAATATTACTTGGCGATTGTTTCTTTTATTGAAAGTTCATTTTTTCCAATCCCCCCAGATGTGATGGTAATACCTATGGTTATTTCAAAAAAAAATGATTTTTTTAAGATATTTCTTATAACAACAATATTTTCTGTTTTAGGTGGCATATTAGGCTATTTCATTGGGGCTTTCTTTTTTGATATAGGAATGCAAGTTATGACCTTTTATGGATATGAAGATAAATTAATTAGCCTAAAAAATAATTTAATAAATAGTGAAGGATTTTATGCTTGGCTAAGTATACTTTTTTTAGCTGGTTTTACCCCATTGCCTTATAAAGTTTTTACTATAGCTAGTGGTTTGATCGGATTTAATATCTTAATTTTTATAGTAATAAGTTTAATATCTAGGGGTTTACGTTTTTTTATTGTTTCTTATTTATCATATAAATTTGGAAATTTATTCACTGAATTTATGGAAAAAAATGGATCTAAGTGGTTTTCAATTATTGGAATATTATTTGTTATAATTGGGATCATAATTTATTTAATTTTAAAATTTTATGACTAATTCAAAAACTGAGTTTTATTTAAGATTAATTCTTATAATAAGTTTAGTTTCAATTATTTCTGCATATTTTATAGAATATGTTCTTGGACATCAGCCTTGTAAGCTATGCTTGATAGAAAGAATACCTTATGGATTAAGCATAATCTTAATAACTTTAAATTATTTATTAAAAAAAAATGAAGAGTTTATAATTTTATTATTAATACTCACATTCTGCTTCTCTTTTGCTATTTCAGTCTACCATTTGGGGATTGAACAGGGTCTATTTAAGGAATCTGCAGTTTGTGGTTTAAAAAATACGACTGAAATTATCTCAAAAGAGGAAATACTTAAACAATTACAGGAAAAGTCTGTCAGTTGTAAAGATGTGACATTTAGAATTTTTGGATTATCTCTGACAAGTATTAATATAATATTAAGTTTGATATTAATAACATTACTTACAAAAATTTATATTTCATATGAAAAAAACAAGTAGCAAAGTAGAAGAATTTATAAGAGTTGACCATGCTGGAGAACGTGGTGCAGTAAAAATTTATGAAGGTCAGTTGTTAGCACTAAATACTCTTGTTAAAAATGAAGATTTAAAAAAGACAATTGAGGAAATGAAAGTTCACGAAATAGAACATTGTCAATTTTTTGAAAAAGAAATTAAAAAAAGAAATATCAGACCAACTAAATTTTTACCTTTGTGGGACTTATTAGGTGTGGGACTTGGTTTTGGTTCAACTTTACTTGGAAAAAAAGCAGCAATGCTTTGTACGGCTTCTGTAGAGGAGGTTATAGATAAGCACTATTTAAGTCAAATTAATCAATTAGGTCCTGAAGAAAAAGAATTAAAAAAAAAGATTACTAAATTTAGAGATGACGAATTGCATCATAAAGATATTGCTTATGAAGAAGGAGCAACAAAAAAAGGTATCTATTCTATTATGGATAAAATTATTAAAACTGGTTCAAAAATAGCTATTAATATTTCTGAGAAAGTTTAAATTTAAGCTTCTAACTCTACATCCCAATATAAATAATCCATCCAACTTTTATGAAGATAATTGGGAGGAAAGTTTTTACCATTTCGATGTAAATCTTCAGTAGATGGTTGATAGGGATATTGATGAAGTTTCATTCCAGACGATTTAAGTAGTTTTCCACCCTTTCTAACATTACATGCTGAACAAGCTGTCACGACATTATCCCAATGGGTTTCACCACCTTTTGATCTTGGTAATAAATGATCAAATGTAAGTTCTTCACTACTTCCACAATACTGACATGAAAATTTATCTCTTAAAAAAACGTTAAATCTTGTAAAACTTGGTTTGGATTGAGGTACAATATAATCTTTTAGTGCAATCACACTTGGTAATTTCATATTAAAAGACGGGCTTCTTACAACTCTATCATAATTACTTACAATGATAACTCTATCTAAAAATACAGACTTAACAGTATCTTGCCATGACCATAAAGATAAAGGATAATAACTTAATGGTCTGTAATCAGCATTTAAAACTAATGCCGGACATTTTTCTAATGATACATCTTGTTCAATAAAATTATTCATACTTTTAGATTAACTTAAATAAAAAAAATTTTCAATGATTAGGAATATTAAAATTTTTTTAAGATATAATTTAATGCTATACTTGAAGCTTCTATAGGAATATTATGATCACAACCTTTTATTAAATGTGTTTCAATTTCTATGTCGTTTCTAATAAAAAAATCTTTTGCTTCTAATAAAAAATTAGGCATTACGACCTGATCTACATCCCCATGAATTAACAGTGTTCTTGTTGCGACCTTTTTTCTTAATTTTAAATCTTCTTGATCAATTATTTTACCAGAAAAACCTACAATACAATTGTATTCTTTTTCAGCCGTCAATCCCAAATTTATAGACATCATACATCCCTGACTAAAACCAGATAAGCAAATTTTATCATTATCTATATTATATTCTTTTTTAACTTCATCAATGAACTGACTCAATTTTTTTTCAGCTCTTTGAGATTGGGTCAAAATATATTTTGGATCTTCATTCGATAAATCAAACCATTGGTAACCAGATGGATTTATATCACACCTCTCGTGACCATTAGGACAAATAAAAACTGTATTTGGCAAATGTCTTCTCCAATTCAATGATAATACACTTATATCTTTACCATCTCCTCCATAACCATGTAGTAAAATAATAGCATTTTTAATTTCAACATTATTCTCCGGCTTTATGATTGTTGTATCTAGGCAGAATGTCATACTTTATGAATTATGTTTTTTTATTTTTAAAATACCCTACAATACTATTATGATTACTGGAACAATTGTAAAAATTTTATCTATAACATTTTTAATTGCAGTTGGAATAGTTTTAATTCTAGGTATTGGCACTTTGTTTAAAGGTGGGGAAACAAGTAAAAAATATTCCAACAAACTAATGCAATTAAGAGTTTTACTACAATTTATTGCAATAATAATCTTAGTTTGTTTTGCTTATTTTTTCAAAAATTAATTATAATTTGCTAACCAATCAATAAACTTTTGATCATTAAAATCTATAGATCCAATTATTCTGGCAAACTCTAATCCATCCTTATTTAATATAATTGAAGTTGGTATTCCTCTTAAGCCAAATTTTTTGGCCAAAGTTATAGGTGGATCAAAATAAATCTTTAAATTTTTTATTTTTAAATCTTCAAAAAATTTTAATGAGTTTTCAAAATTATCTTGTCCAACATTTATTGGAAAAATTTTTAATTTATCTAAATTTTCGTGTTTTTGTAGTAAATCTAAAGAGGGCATTTCTTCTTTGCAAGGAGCACACCAAGTTGCCCAAAAATTCAATAAGATCAAATTTCCTTTATAATTATTTAAGTCTACTTGTTTATTCTGATCATCCAAAAACGTTAAATCTTCATATTTTTTTAAATCTTTATTTATAACGAGATTTTTTATATCAGATGCCTCAATAGCAAACGAATTAGATATTAAAAAAATTAAAATTATTAAAAATCTCATGTTAAACAGGTATAATTAATTATCATGGTAAAAAATAAAAACAACCAGGCAATATGGGGCACTAGAATTAAAGATAATACATCTAATCTTTTTCAAAAAATTGGAAGCTCTATAAACATTGACAAGAGACTTTATAAGGAAGACATAGCGGTATCCATTGCTCATGTAGAGATGTTGTTTAAACAAAAAATAATAACTTTTAAAATTAAAAATAAAATTATTTATGGACTTAATAAAATAGAAAAAGAAATCTCAAAAAATAAATTAGAATTTAATAAAAAATATGAAGATATTCATATGAATATTGAAAAAAGACTTTTTCAAATCATTGGTGATGAAGCGGGATATGTGCACACAGCCCGATCGAGAAATGATCAAGTTATAGCTGACTTTAAAATATGGATTAAATCAGCAAATAAAGAAATAAACTCAAAATTGAATTCATTAATTAAAACTTCACTTAAATTAGCTGAAAAAAATATTTACACTATAATGCCAGGTTTTACACATCTCAAAAATGCACAAGCAATTTCTTTTGCACATTACATTATGGCATATGTAGAAATGTTTAACCGTGATAAAAAAAGATTTAATAACAATCTAGATAATTTAAATGAAAATCCTTTAGGTGTGGCTGCACTTACTGGAACATCATTTAATATTGACAGATACTATACTACAAAAAAATTAGGATTTAATAAACCAACCAACAATTCAATTGACACTGTTTCTGACAGAGATTTTGTTTTGGATTTTCTTTACAGTGTGTCAGTTTGCTCAATGCATATTTCTAGAATTGCAGAGGAACTTATTATTTGGAATTCTGATGCTTACAACTTAATAAATTTATCAGACAAAGTTGTTACTGGCTCATCAATTATGCCTCAAAAAAAAAATCCAGACCTTTTAGAATTCTTAAGAGGAAAATCAGGTAGTACTTATGGAAATTTATTTTCTATGCTAACAATTTTGAAAGGATTACCATTATCATATTTTAAAGATCTTCAAGATGATAAAGAAATAGTTTTTAAATCCTATGATACTTTAGTTGGTTGCTTAAAAATTTTTGAGGAAGTTATAAAGAACTTGAGACCAAACAAAGAACAAATGCTTAAACTTGCAAACAACGGTTACATTACAGCGACAGACTTAGCAGATTATCTTGTTAGAAATCACTCCATGTCTTTTAGAAAAGCTTATCAAAAGACAGCAGGAATAGTAAATCTGGCAGAAAAGAAGAGAAAAAATCTTAATGAATTAAGTTTAGATGAAATGAAAAAAATTATACCTGGGCTTAAAGATGATGTTTTAAAAGTGTTTGATTTAAAGAATTCTGTTAATTCTAAAAGATCTTATGGAGGAACATCTTTTGATAATATTAAAAAAATGATAATGAAGTATAAAAAAACGAAATGATTAAAAAATTTTTTTTCTTTTTAGCTCTAAGTTGCTTAATAGTTTCATGTGGAAAAAAGGGGGACCCTGTATACAAAGATCATGAAAAAAAAACTGATCTGCAAATATTTCTTAAAAATAAAGCATAATGAAATACATTAATAAAAAGCTTTCAATTGAAAAAGTTGCTATAGAAAATATTGCTCAAAGATATAAAACTCCAACTTATTGTTATTCCTACAGACAATTAAAAGAAAATATTGAAAATTTTAAGAAAAATTTTAAATCTTTTTCTCCATTAATATGTTTTTCAGTCAAATCTAATACAAATGTTAATTTGATTAAGGAAATTAGCAAATTTGGTCTCGGAGCGGATGTTGTATCAATTGGTGAATTAATGATAGCCATTAAAGCAGGTATAAAGCCCAAAAAAATTGTTTTTTCTGGAGTGGGCAAAACATCAAATGAAATAGCCTATGCAATTGATAAAAATATACTATTAATAAATGCAGAATCTGAAAGTGAAATTAAAGAAATTGAAAGAATAGCAAAATCAAAAAAGAAAAAAGTTCATGTTGGTATAAGATTAAATCCTAATACAGACGCAAAAACTTTGAAACAGATTTCAACTGGAAAAAAAGAAAATAAATTTGGTGTTAACGAAAAAACTTTTTGTGAGCTAGTTAAATATTGTAAAGACTCTAAAAATATAATCCTTAAATGTTTAAGTGTTCATATTGGAAGTCAAATTTTAGATCATAGACCATATGAAAAAATGCTTAGAATTCTTGGTAAAATTATAAATAAAGTTAATCATAAATTTGAATTTATAGATCTCGGTGGAGGAATGGGAATTTCCTATGATAATAACGATAAAAAACTTAACTACAAAAGATATAATATTGCTATAAAAAAATTTTTAAAAAATAACAAATCAAAAATTATATTTGAACCTGGTAGATCAATTATAGGTAATACTGGCACTCTAGTTTCAAAAGTAATTTATATAAAAAAAAGTGGAAGAAAAAATTTTGTCATTATTAATGCTGCTATGAATGATTTCATGAGACCAGCATTATATGGTGCTTCACATAAGATGTTACCTTCTATCAAAAAAAGTACAAATTCAAAAAAAACTTATGAGATTGTAGGGCCAATTTGTGAGAGTACTGATAAATTTACTACTTTAAAAAGTTTTCAAGAGCTTGAAGAAAATGATTTTATCGTTATCTGTGATGTAGGGGCATATGGAATGTCTTTGAGCTCAAATTATAATCTAAGGCCTAAACCAATAGAGTTGTTAGTAAAAGGATCAAAAATTAAAATAATTAGAAAAAGACAAAAGCACAAAGATTTGATGTAGCTTTTAAAAAATGATTAGAAATATAATTTTTTCAATTTTCTTTTTCTTAGGAATAATAATTATTTCACTAATTTTTTTACCTGCATTTTTTTTACCAAAAAAAATAGTGCTGATTGGTGGAAGATTGATGGGGCATTGGACTGGTTTTTGTTTAAAATTTTTTTTATCTACTAATATTACTATTAAAGGAAAAGAAAATATGATTACAAATAAGAAGTTTTTTATAGCAGCTTCTCATCAATCTATGTTTGAAACTTTTTATTTACAAACTATTTTTAATTCACCGATATTTATTTTGAAAAAGGAATTGCTTCTTATACCTGTATTCGGATGGTATTTAAAAAAAATTGGATCAATTTCTATTCAAAGAGATAAAATTACTAAGGATAATTTAGGATTTTTTGAAGATATATCAAAAAAAATTTCAAATTCAAATCAACCACTTATAATATTTCCACAAGGAACAAGAGTTTTGCCAGACGAGAGACCACCCTTTAAAAAAGGTGCTTCAAGAATTTATGAAGAATTAAAAATTACTTGCCAACCTGTTGCTATTAATTCTGGTTACGTTTGGCCCAAAAAGGGATTAAAACATTCAAACAAAAATATAACTATTTCAATCTTAAAACCTATAGAGCCTAAGTATTCTAAGGAAGAATTTATGAAAGTTCTGGAAAATGATATCTATTCAGAATTAAATTTATTGAATTAACCCTTCATGGGCATTACTACAAAAATGCTGTCAAAGTCACCTGGATCCTTTATTAATACTGGAGATCCAGTATCATTAAAAAATAACTCTATTTTACTTCCATCAAGTTGAGATGCTACATCTAACAAATACCTCGAATTAAAACTGATTTCTAATTCGTTATCAAATTTTACAGAAAGTAATTCTTTTCCATCTCCACTGTTAGTATTATTTACAGACAAGTTTAAAGTGTCTTTAGCTAAATTAAATTTTACACCATCCTTTTTATCAAGCGATACAGAAGCAACTCGGTCAACAGAGTCTAAAAAAAGCTTAAGATCTATTTCTAATTTTTTTTGATTATTTTTTGGTATTACCTGAATGTAATTTGGAAACTTTCCATCAATTAATTTTGAAATCAAGATGCTATTATTCAATTCAAACTTTATTTTAGATTTTATATTTGAAATTTTTACATCACCTTCATAATTTTCTAATAATGAACATAATTGAAAAATAGTTTTCTTTGGCAAAATTATAGGATCAAAGTCTATTTTTTGATCTAATCTTATTTTTGAGATAGACATCCTATGACTGTCTGTGGCAACAGCTGTGAGATAATTTTTATTTTCAAATTCTGTTTGATGAAAATAGATGCCACTTAAGTAATGTCTTGTTTCGTCATTTGAAACAGAAAACTTACACTTATTTAATAATTTTAAAAGACTTTTTGATTTAAGTGAAAATTCATTTTGATTAAAGTTTTCATCTGTTAATGGAAATTCTGAAGCACTTATACAGTTGAGGTTAAAAACAGATTTTTCAGACTCTAGATGTAATTTACTTATGTCTGTTAAAGTTAAATTTATTTTTTTTCCAGAAGAAAATTTCCTCACAATATCATACATAATTGCAGATGTTGTTGTGATTTTACCTTCTTCGAAAACTTCAACGTTATTTATTTGGTGTATAAAAATTAAATCTAAATCAGTTGCTGTAATAGTAAGTTTTGATTTTTCTGCATTTAATAAAATATTTGATAATATTGGAAGAGTACTTCTTTTTTCTATCACTCCTTGGCAGTAATTTAGGGCTTGTTGTAAATCTTGTTGGTTAAGGTTAAATTTCATTTTCTGCGTTATTATACAATATTTGGTTTTTGAGTTTGTTTATATTATCAACCATATCTTGATCTTTAACTTTTAATTTTTCAATAGTTTTAACAGAATGTATTATGGTTGTATGATCTCTGTTTGAGAACTCTCTTCCAATTTCAGGCAAAGATTTTGAAGTTAAGATTTTTGTTAAATATATAGCTGTCTGTCTTGGTCTTACTAAATATCTTGATCTTCTTGAAGATAACATTTCATTTTTACTAATCTTAAAAAATTTACATACAACAGTTTGAATTTGATCGATGGTTACCTTATTCTCATATAAATTTAGTAGATCTTTTAGTACCACTTTCGTTTCAGCAAGATTTGGTAATTTTTTATAAATTCTTGAAAACGATACTACTCGATTAATCGCTCCAACTAATTCTCTTACACTGGTTGTTATTTCTGAACTGATAAAATCAGTAATTTCTTGGGATAACTTAAATTGTTCAGCATATAAAGTATTTAATTCTTTAATTTTATTTTCAACAATTTTTTTTCTTAGTTCATAATCTGGTTTTTGAATATCAACAACTAATCCCCCTGAAAATCTAGATTTAATTCTTTCTTGTATTCTGGATAATTTATTTGGGGATCTATCTGCAGAAACAATAATTTGAGATCCCTTATCTAACAAAGCATTAAAGGTATGAAAGAATTCTTCTTGCATTGCCTCTTTACCATTCATAAATTGAATATCATCTATTAATAAAATGTCAGTATTTCTAAAATACTCTTTAAATTTAACCATATCATTTGATTTAATAGATTTAACAAATTGATACATAAAACGTTCTGCTGAAATAAACATCACTTTATTATTTTTTTTTAATTCTAGGCCTATTGAATTTAAAAGATGCGTCTTCCCCATCCCAACACCACCATAGATATACAGTGGGTTATAATGAGAAATATTTTCTGAAACTTTTATTGAAGCTTCATAAGCAAGATTATTACTCGATCCAGTAATAAAATTTTCAAATTTTTTATTTGGATCTATACGATTATATTGAAGATATGAGTCTTTTATAAAAGATACATTTTCTTTATTTTCTAAAGATCTAGTATTTTGATTATTACTTATATTTTCATTATTTTTTTCAACAATTTTAAATTCAATTCGAATTATATCTTTTTTGTGATCTTTAATAATTTTTAAGATTTGGTCTAGGTATCTTGAAGTAATCCAATCACGGATAAATCTGGTAGGAACTGATAAAAGTATATAATTATTTATTTCTTCCTCAAAACTTATTTTTTTAAGCCAACTTTCGTAGATATCAGCCCCTAATTTATTTTTCATTTCAGTCTGGACTCTTAACCAGTCAAAAGTTCCGACTTTTGAATTGCTGAAATTTTTATTTGTGTATGTACTGTTCATATTTATTGGGGAGACTCCAGTTAGGGGTATAATGAGATTATTGCAACAAATTTTTTAAAAAAAAATAAAAAAAATAAAATCTAGGATTGTGCAATTTTATTTATTAAGAATATAAAATTACTTGACAGAAAATTTATTGTCAATTTTAAGAAATAAAATTTATAATTGAATCTAATATATTTAAATATTTACTAAATCTAAATATTGTTTAACCAATTTACCAAAGTATATATGAAGTGTATGCTTGAAGTTGAATCAACTTAAAGTTTATAATTTAAAGTAAAGATATCTTTTTAGAGATTCTCGAGACATTTCTTGATGCGTTCTGTTTTTTGATTATGCCAGATTTTGCAACTTTCATTAACTCTGAATTCAACTTAGGTAAGAATTTTGCTGCTTCAGATTTATTTTTTTTATCTATTAATAGGTTCATTTTCTTTAAAGCATTTTTGTATCTACTTTTTCTTGCTTTATTTACAGAAGTTTGTTTAGAAATTCTTCTAATTCTTTTGATTGCAGATTTGGTATTAGCCATATGCGCAGGGGTATAACTTGAGAATTAATATTGGTCAATTAAATAATTGATTATTTTTGACAAAAATTACAAAAAAAAGTTGATCTGTTTGAAATAGTTTTTTTTCTAATAATGCCTTTACATTTAGATCGTTTGCAATTGAGTCCCTCTCTTTCATAAACATTAAAATTTTTTTGAAAACTGCCCATTTCGCCCTCTGTATTCTTAAAATCCTTTATACTTGAGCCTCCTTTTTTAATCGCATTAGATAGAACTTTTTTACAATTAATAATAATTTTTTTACAATCTTCTTTTTTTAATAAACGTCCTTTTTTGGTAGGAATGATTTTACTCAAAAATAAAATTTCACTTGCATAAATATTACCAATGCCAGATACAAAATTTTGATCTAACAAAAAATTTTTAATATTTTTTTTTTTACCCTTAAAAAACGAAAGTATATAACTTAAATCAAAATTAGAGGAAAATGGTTCTGGGCCAAGATGTTCAAATCTCTTTTTTAATAAATTTGAATCTTTTATAATTTGTAAAAAACCAAATCTTCTTGGATCATTATAAATAATCTTTAAATCTGAAAAAATTATTTCTATATGGTTATGCTTTTTTGGTAAGTTTGGAGAATTATAGAAACTAGTATTTGTTAAAAAGCTTTTTTTGTTGTTGAATACCAAATGTATTGTTCCTGACATACCAAGATGTAATAGACAGAAACTATTGTTTGATAAAGATAGAATTAAATACTTTGAAAATCTATCTACTTTAGTTATTTCCTGGCCTCTTAAAAAATTTTCAAATTTTAAAGGAATTTTAAATCTTAAGTTTCTATTTCTTATAATTACATTTTTAACCTTTTTATATTTAATGTTTTTATCTAGCGATTGTCTTACAATTTCTACTTCTGGTAATTCTGGCATTTGATACTATATTCAATATATATTAATTATTATGCAACAATATCTACAAAATAAAAAAGGATTAGTGCAAAATGTTTTTGATCAAGTTTATGATCAATACGACCTAATGAATGATTTTATGTCATTAGGAGTCCATAGATTGTGGAAAAAAGATCTATTAAATATGATGAATCCAACATCAAATCAGAAACTAATTGATGTGGCGTGTGGAACTGGAGATATAGCTAAACTCTTTCTTAATTATGTAAATAAAAAGTCATGTGTAACATGCGTTGACCCAAATATCGGTATGATCAAAAAAGGTAAGGAAAAACTAAAAAAATTTAATAACTTAAACTGGGTTGTGGCTTCAGCAGAAAAACTTCCTATGACTACAAATTCATTTGATTTTTATACTATTAGTTTTGGATTAAGAAATACGAAAGATCTAAATAAATCTTTAAGTGAAGCATATAGGGTATTAAAACCTGGTGGCCGATATTTATGTCTAGAGTTTTCAAAAATAGAAAATTCTGGATTAGACTTTATATATAAAAAATATTCAAAAGTTATTCCTTCAATCGGAAAATTTATTGTTGGTGAAAAAGAACCTTACGAATATCTTGTGAAAAGTATTGAAAACTTTGTTAACCAAGATGAATTGATTGATTTAATGAAAAAAAATGGTTTTCAAAATTGTACTTACAGAAACCTATCTGGTGGAATAGTTTCTATACATAGTGGATGGAAAATTTAATGTTAAAAAAAATAATTACTTTATTTCAACTTGGAAGAAAGGTGGCTAGATCTGATATATTAAGTATAATTTCAAAATTTCAAGAACCTCCATTAGCTGTAAGGCTTTTGTTTAAAGTTTTATCTTTTTCATTTTTCACTAAAAAAGAAACAAATATTAATCAAGATGAAGGTGAACGTTTATCTAGTTCATTGGAGTCAATGGGAACAACTTTTATAAAACTAGGTCAATTTCTAGCAACAAGACCAGACATTATTGGAGAAGAACTTTCAAAAAAACTAGAAAACCTTCAAGATAAATTGCCACCATTTTCATTAATTCAAGCTAAAGAAATAATAAAAAATGACTTAGGTACTGATACATATAATTCTATAATTGATTTAAGCGAACCAGTGGCGGCGGCTTCTATAGCTCAGGTACATAAAGCTAAAATCAATGATGATGGCACAATAAAGGATGTTGCAATTAAGATTTTAAGACCAAACATTAAAAAAATGTTTAATGAAGAAATAGATGCAATGATGTTGTTTGCTTTCATAGTTGAGTCACTAATTAAAAAAACTAAAAGACTTAAATTAGTTGAAGTCGTTTTCTTATTGAAGGAAATAACAAACCTTGAAATGGATCTTAGATTTGAAGCTGCTGCTGCTAATGAATATTTAGAAAATACTAAAAATGATGTTGGGTTTAGAGTGCCTAAAATTTATTGGAATTTTACAAGTGAAAATGTAATGACGCTTGATTGGGTAGAAGGCATTTCTATAAGAGAAACTGAAGAACTCAAAAAAAGAGATTTAAATACAGAAAAGATTGCCGAGGATATTATACAAAATTTTTTAAGACACGCTGTGAGAGATGGTTTTTTTCACGCTGATATGCATCAAGGAAATATATTTATAGATAATAACGGTCATATTGTTCCAATAGATTTTGGAATTATGGGTAGATTAGATAAAATGAGTAAAAGATTTTTGGCTGAAATATTATTTGGATTTATTCAAAGAGATTATCGTAAAGTTGCTGAAGTACATTTAGTTGCAGGACTAGTTCCAAAAGGGGTTCCAATTGATGATTTAGCCCAAGCATTAAGATCAATCGGTGAACCAATTTTTGGTCAAGCAGTAAAAGATATTTCTGGTGGAAAATTATTAAAACAACTATTTGATGTTACTGAAAAATTTAATATGCAAACTCAACCTCAACTTTTGATGTTACAAAAAACAATGGTTGTAGTCGAAGGTGTAGCAAGAAAACTTAACCCTAACACTAATATTTGGACAACTTCAAAACCTGTGCTTGAAAGTTGGCTTAAAGAAACAAAAGATCCAATGACAACTATAAATGAAACACTTCAAAATACATCAGAAGTAATTAAAAGATTACCAGAGTTTCCTGAAATAATGGATAAAGCAAATCAAGCTCTTACTTATTTAGCAAGCGGACAAATACCTCAAAACTCAAATTCTTACACAGCTTTAAATACTAAAAAATCTGAAATGATTGCTTTTAGAAATCAATCTATTATTGGATTATTAGCTCTTGTAATTGTAGGTCTATTGGTATTTTAATTCAGCCGATGAAAGATTTAACAACAAAAAAAATTCTATTTGTAATTTGTGGTGGCGTTTCTGCTTATAAAAGCCTTGAAACGATTAGATTGTTTAAAAAAAATAATGCTGAAATAAAAACTATCTTAACTAAAAGTGCAAAAGAGTTCGTAACACCTTTATCAATAGCATCTTTATCACAAGGTAAGGTTTACGATGATCTATTTAATGTGGAAAATGAAACAGAAATGGACCATATTGCTTTATCAAGATGGGCTGATGTAATAGTTGTTGCTCCAGCAACTGCGAATACACTTTCAAAACTAAGTAAAGGTTCTTCTGAAGATTTAGCTTCAACTGTAATTTTAGCATCTAACAAACAAGTATTTTTAGCTCCAGCAATGAATGTAAGAATGTGGGAACATCCTTCAACTAAAGACAATTTAAAAATCCTAAAAAGTTTTGGATATAAATTTATAGGTCCTGTGACAGGTGATATGGCATGTGGAGAATATGGGGAAGGGAAAATGTCTGATCCATATGATATCTTTAATGAAATTAATAGTTTTTTATCTTCTCAATTTAAAAATAAAAAAATTAAAGCTTTGGTTACAGCAGGTCCAACTAACGAGTATATTGATCCAGTTAGATTTATAACAAATAAATCAAGTGGAAAACAAGGTTATGAAATAGCAAAATCTTTATCTAGAAGAGGATTTAATACAACTTTGATATCAGGTCCTACTAGTTTAAAAATTGATGCAGATATCAAATTAATTAAAGTCGAGACTGCCGAGGAAATGTTTAAAGCCACTCAAAAAAATTTACCAACAGATATAGCAGTATTTTCTGCTGCAGTAGCTGATTATAAAATAAGTAAAAAGAGTCAAAACAAAATAAAAAAGCAAGAAAATTTAAATATAAACTTAGAACAGAATATAGATATATTAAATTATGTTTCTAATCATAATTCTATGAGACCTAAACTAGTTATAGGTTTTGCAGCAGAGACTAGTAATTTGGATAAAAATGCAATATCAAAATTAAAAAATAAAAATTGTGACTGGATGGTAGCAAATGATGTATCTAAGAAAAATATTGGTTTTGAGTCTGATTATAATGAAGTAACTATACATTATAAAAATACCCCAAATAAAAAAGAGAAACTTTCATTAAAAAAAAAATCAGAAATATCAGAAGAAATTGTAGATAGAATTGTTAATCAAATTAACTAATGGTTAAAGTATTAATAAAGAAGTTAGATCCTACAGTTCAATTACCAGAATATAAAACTAGTGGAGCATCTGGTATGGACCTTACGGCGTTCACTGAAAAACCTATAAACGTTAAGCCAAAAACATCTTCATTAGTTCCTACTGGATTATCAGTTGCATTTCATGAAAATTATGAAATTCAAATTAGACCTAGATCAGGTTTAGCAGTAAAAAGTAATATAACTGTTTTAAACACACCAGGAACTATAGACAGTGATTATCGAGGAGAAATTAAAGTTATCATCTATAATCATGGGGATACTGATTTTGTTATAAATAATGGTGATCGTATAGCTCAGATGGTATTATCTCCAGTTATTAGAATGGAATTAGAAGAAGTCAAAGATCTACCTAAAACAATAAGAGGAGAGGGTGGATTTGGTTCAACAGGTAAATGAATTCAAAATTAGATAAAAATCAAATTGAGAGATTTTCAAGACAAATAATCTTAAAAGACATTGGCGCCTCTGGTCAAAAAAAAATAATCCAATCAAAAGTCTTAATCATTGGTATGGGTGGCTTAGGATGCCCTGTTGCAGAATTTTTAGCAAGAGCTGGGGTTGGGACCCTGGGAATTATTGATTATGACAATGTTGATTTATCAAATATTCATCGTCAAAGTCTTTATAACGTAAGTGATATAAAAAAATCCAAAGTTTTAGTTGCAAAAAAAAAATTAAAAAAAATTAATTCAAAAACAAATATTATTTGTCATAAAATAAGAATTGATAAAAATAATCTTACAAAAATTATAAAAGAATATAATTATGTTGTGGATGGCTCAGATAATTTTGAAACTAAATTTTTAATAAATGATACTTGTAAAAAATTTAAGAAATTTTTAGTAACTGGAGCTATAAGTAAATTTAATGGACATATTTTTACTTTTGATTTTAAAGATATCAAAACTCCTTGCATAAGAAGTTTTTTTCAAGAAAAAAAAATATCAGATGATATATTGAATTGTGAATATGAAGGAGTTTTAGGAACCGTGGCAGGTATCATTGGTACTATTCAAGCTAATGAAATTTTAAAAAAAATCTTGAATATTGGTGAAAATTTAAACGGCTATATCCTAATTATAGATTTACTAAATTTAAACTTTAGAAAAGTCAAATTAAACAAATTAAAGAATGTTTAAAAAAATATTTTTTATTAAAATTCTGGTAACTTTTTTTTTATTGTCCTCTTTTTCATTCGTTAATTCTGAGGAAATTTTTTTATCACTCAAGAAGAATAAAGTAAATGTTAGGTATGGTCCTAGCCTTGAATCACCAATTAAATTCATTTATAAAAAAATAAATTTACCAATTAAACAGATAGATAAAAAAGAAAATTGGAGAAGAATTATAGACTCCAAAAATAATAGTGGTTGGATACACTGGTCACAATTAAAACCAATAAATTCTGTTGTACTACTAAAGGATAAAATTTTATTTAAAAAACCATCTAATTTTTCTAGACCATTAGCAAATATAAAACAGGGTAGAGTTTTAGTTGTTAAAAAATGTGATGGTAACTGGTGTAAAGTTCAGACAGCAAATTTAAAAGGTTGGATTAATAATAAAAACCTTTGGGGTAAGGTTAAATAATTTTTTTCAAAATATTTATTTATTATTTTTGCTGCGAACAAACATCTTTGATTACTGGAGTGTTTGCACAATCACCACATTTAGTTTTTTGTACAATACAACCATCATCAAGAACCTCAACATCAACAACTTTACTGCATTTAGAACAAGTTGAAGAAATTGTAAGACCGCATTTTTTACAATTAAAATTTTCAATTTGCATATTTATAGATTAAATATGATAAAAAGTTCATTCAAGAAAAATATGTGAGAATAATTATCATTAGCGTTTTTTTTTTTGAGAATAATTATTAATCTCAAATTTTATTTAACAAAAAAAAATAAAAGTTTAATTACTTTGATTGACTTGCCCACCACTTATCTAAGATAAAGTACCAGACTGAATTAGCGATTGGTTCAACAATTGCATCTGTCAACGCTATAGAAAAAGACACATCTGCAACCAACATCAAGACGGTAATTGCGATAGCAAAATGTCCAATTGTATAAATAATTGTTCTATGGATTGAACCTTTGTTATTGCTGTAAATATTTCCAGCTGCTTTAAATATGCCGCTAGTTATTTCCATTTATTTTTTGAAAGGACTTTCTAGAACACATGCTACTAAGTGTATTCTTGCCTGTTCACCACCATTAAAAAAGTTATGATATTTAGTATTATTTGTTATCCAAACTTTTCCATCAGCTGGAAGATGTTTTGCAACATTTTCTATTACCATCGAACAACCTTTATTAGTTATAATTGGTACATGGAGCCTACATTCAGGATCTTTATGCCAACTTAAAGTTGATCTTGGTTCTTTTAACAAAAGTCTAACTCTTCCTAATTTATATTTTTTACTTAATATTTCGAATACTTCCTTAAAATAAGTTTTTTCAAACTCTGGAACTAATTGTGTATATTTGGACTCATCTATATCAACATCCCTTGAAACTTCTTTTCCAGTATCATCAGCGATTGTCCAGTATTTACCCCTTATATTATTTCCTTTAATAGAATTTTCATCATTTGGAATTTGATTTATTGGTATTGCACCAAAATGTGTAACTCCTGGTGAGTTGAATTTTTTATTTTTCAGTATTTTATCTAAATCTGACCTTAGTCTTGAAATATCAAAATTTAGATTAGGTACTTCGTAAAAATCCTCAAAGGTAGCTTTTTCCATATTTTTTCTAGTAGTCTATTTTAATTAAGTTTTAAATCGAATCTGTCAGCATTCATTACTTTTACCCATGCGGTGATAAAATCACTTACAAATTTATCTTGTGAGTCCTCACATGCATAAACTTCTGCTAAAGCTCTTAGTTGCGAATTTGATCCAAAGATAAGATCAACTCTTGTGCCTTTCCATTTTGTTTTTTTTGTCTTTCTGTCTATTCCAACGAATGTTTGCTCAGATTTATCAGTTTCTTTCCATGTTGTATTCATGTCTAATAAATTTGTAAAATAATCATTCGTTAATACACCAGGTTTTTTGGTAAAAACTCCATGCTTTGAGTTATCAAAATTAGTATCTAAAACACGCATTCCACCAATTAGCACTGTCATTTCTGGAGCGGTTAGACCCATTAATTGTGCTTTATCAACTAACTTTTCTTCAGCTGATACAATTGATTTACCACCATTTAGATAATTTCTAAAACCATCTGCTTGAGGCTCTAATAATCCAAATGAATTCACATCTGTTTGATCTTGTCTTGCATCTCCTCTGCCAGGAGAGAATGGAACTTTTACTTTATGTCCAGCTTTTTTAGCAGCCATTTCAACTCCCACTCCTCCAGCCAAAACGATTAAATCGGCCATTGAAACTGTTTTCTTTTTATTATCAAATTGTTTCTTAATTTTCTTCAACGCTGAGATTACTTTTGAGAGATTAGAAGGATTATTAACTTCCCAATTTTTTTGTGGCTCTAACATTATTCTTGCTCCATTAGCGCCACCTCTTTTATCAGAACCTCTAAAAGTTGAAGCTGAAGCCCAAGCAGTGGAAACTAAATCAGAAACTGATAGTTTAGATTTTGATATTTTTGATTTTAAATCATTAATATCTTTTGATTTTAACTTATATTTTGATTTATCAATTGGATCTTGCCAAATTAATTGTTCTTTTGGAACATCACTGCCAAGATAACAAACTCTTGGTCCCATATCCCTATGTGTTAATTTAAACCATGCTCTTGCAAATGCATCATGAAATTCTTTTGGATTTTTGTGAAAGTGTTTTGTAATAGGCCCATAACTTGGATCAACTTTCATCGAAATATCTGTTGTTTGCATCATTGGAGGATGAAGAACATTTTTATCATGTGCATCTGGAACCATTTTTATCTTTTGTACATTTTTCTTTGGTGTCCACTGATGAGCACCTGCAGGACTTTTTGTAAGCTCCCATTCGTGATCATAAAGACAGTCTAAATAACCCATATCCCATTGAATTGGGTTTTGTGTCCAAGCACCTTCTATACCGCTGCTGATTGTATCAGCACCTTTTCCAGATTTGTATCCACTATTCCATCCAGTTGACTGGTCTTGAATTCTAGAGGCTTCAGGGTCAGGGCCTTTGTGTGATTCTGGCGCTGCTCCATGTGATTTTCCAAATGTATGTCCACCAGCTACTAGAGCTGCTGTTTCATAATCATTCATTGCCATTCTACCGAATGTTTCTCTAATATCATGTGCTGCAAGTTTTGGATCTGGATTAGCATCAGGACCTTGTGGATTAACATATATCAAGCCCATATGTGAAGCACCAAGTGGTTGTTCTAAATCTCTTTTATCAGTATACCTTTCCACGCCAAGCATTTCTTTTTCTGATCCCCAGTAAATATCGTCTTCTGGTTCCCAAATATCAGTTCTTCCAGCACCAAAGCCAAATGTTTTAAATCCCATTGAGTCTAATGCAACGTTACCTACTAGGATAAATAAGTCTGCCCAAGAAATCTTATTTCCATATTTTTTTTTAATTGGCCAAAGAAGTAATCTCGCCTTATCCAAATTAACGTTATCTGGCCAAGAATTAAGTGGTGCAAATCGTTGATTTCCTGTTCCAGCTCCACCTCTTCCATCACCAGTTCTGTATGTACCTGCTGCGTGCCAAGCTAATCTGATGAATAAAGGTCCATAATGACCATAATCAGCTGGCCACCACTCTTGTGAATCTGTCATTAATTTTTTTAAATCTTTTTTAAGAGCCTTATAATTAAGTTTTTTAAATTCTTTAGAGTAATTAAATTTCTTATTCATCGGATTTGATAAATTAGAATGTTGACTAAGTATTTTAAGATTTAGACTATTTGGCCAAAAATCTCTTACGGATTGACCTCTTCCTGCAGAAAATTTTGCAGGCGTTCCGGCTCCTGTAAAAGGACATTTGCTTAATTGATCAGCTTTAAAAGATTTATTTTTAAAATTTTCTGTGCTCATATAGTTCCCCGTAAGTAAATTTTTAAGATAATTGTAGTTTATAATGATTCTAAAAAAGTGTCAATTGGTTTAAAATGACGCTAAATTGATTATTATATCAGTCTTCTAGCTTTACTAGAACTTCAACTGACTTTATTTTTTTTCCATTAATTTTTTTTAAAATATTTATTGGTCCTACATCTGAATTTTCTAGATCAATCAACTTTTCTTCTTTTAAATCATAAAAATGATGGTGATCAGTAACGTTTGTATCAAAATATGTTTCACTAGAATTAATAGGGATTTGTTTGAGATATCCTTTTTTTTCAAAAGCGTGAACTGTATTATAAACAGTAGCTAATGATATTTTGTTATTTGCTTGTTTTTTAATTTTTTGCTCTAATTCGTTTATTGTAAAATGAAATGTTTTATCGGTGTTAAATAGAACCTCACAAATTTGAAGTCTTTGCTTGGTCGGTCTTAATCCAGAATTTCTCAGTTTTTCAACGTATTTCACTATTTAACCATATTGTTAGTTATAATTATTCTAAACTAGTATTATAATTATATTATATAATCACAAAATCAAGTAAATAAGGATACTCAATTTTATGAAAAAAAACTCTTACTCATACAATGAGCTAATTGATTGTGGTGAAGGAAAACTATTTGGTCCGGGTAATGCTAAATTACCCCTTCCACCTATGCTCATGTTTGATAGAATTACAGAAATTACTGATGATAAGGGTGCTTTTAATAAAGGCTCTTTGAAAGCTGAATTAGATATAAAAAAAAACCTCTGGTTTTTCGATTGTCATTTTAAAGAGGACCCTGTCATGCCTGGTTGCCTTGGTCTTGATGCTATGTGGCAATTGGTAGGATTCTATTTAGGTTGGATTGGAAATCCAGGTAAAGGAAGAGCTTTAGGAGTTGGAACTGTAAAATTTACAGGTGAAGTTTTACAAAGTGTTAAAAATGTTAGATATGAGATAGATATGAAAAAAATTATGTCTCCAGGAGGTACAACTGTAGGTCTTGCTAATGGAGTGGTATTAGCAGATAATAAAAAGATATATTCAGCAGATAGTTTAAAAGTGGGTTTATTTAAATAATGAGAAGAGTTGTAATTACAGGTTTGGGAGTAGTTTCTTGTTTAGGTAATAATCAAGAGGAAGTTCATCAATCTCTATTAAATTCTAAATCTGGGATATCATTTAGTGAGGAATATAAAGAACATAATCTAAAAAGCCATGTCCATGGTAAACCAAAAATAAAACTTGAAGACCATATAGATAGAAAAACTATCAGATTTATGGGATCTGGTTCAGCTTATAATTATATTGCAATGAAAGAAGCAATTAAGGACTCTGGATTAGAAGAAAAAGAAGTAAGTAATTTTAAAACAGGGATCGTTATGGGTTCTGGTGGTCCGTCGATTGAAAATGTTATTTTAGCAGCTGATAAAACTAGAGCTAAAACTCCAAAATTAATGGGCCCTTTTATTGTTCCAAGAACTATGGCAAGTACTGCTTCAGCAACTCTTGCTGTCCCGTTTAAGATTAAAGGAACCAATTATACTATGAGTTCTGCTTGTGCAACAAGTGGACACTGCATTGGTAATTCTATGGAATTAATTCAAATGGGTAAACAAGATATTGTATTTGCGGGCGGTAGTGAAGAAATACATTGGGCAATGACAGCAATGTTCGATGCTATGACCGCATTATCCTCAAAATATAATGATACGCCTGAGACAGCTTCAAGGGCTTATGATAAAACTAGAGATGGGTTTGTCATAGCTGGTGGTGGTGGAGTGCTTGTGCTTGAAGAGTATGAACATGCTAAAGCTAGAGGGGCTAAAATATATGCAGAATTAACTGGTTATGGAGCAACTTCAGATGGATACGATATGGTTGCACCATCAGGAGAAGGAGCTGTAAGATGTATGCAAATGGCAATGGCTACTACTAAAAATAAAATTGATTATATAAATACTCATGGAACATCAACACCTGTTGGAGATATTACTGAATTAAATGCTGTTAAAAATACCTTTGGAGATAATATTCCAAAAATTAGTTCAACTAAATCACTATCAGGTCATCCTTTAGGGGCCGCATCAGTCCACGAAGCTATATACTGCTTAATTATGATGAAAAATAATTTCATAGCTGGTTCAGCAAATATTAATGAAATGGATGAAGAAGCTAAAAAATTTCCAATTGTTGCAAAAACAGAAACGGGAGCTACTTTAAATACTGTTATGTCTAATAGTTTTGGTTTTGGTGGAACTAATGCTGCTCTAGTTTTTGAGAAAGTATAATTATGAGTTTGATGAAAGGTAAAAAAGGATTAATCATGGGTGTTGCCAATGAAAGATCTATCGCTTGGGGTATTTCACAAAAACTTGCAGAAGCTGGGGCAGAACTTGCCTTTACTTACTTAGGAGATGCTTTAAAAAAAAGAGTTATACCTTTAGCTGAAAAATTGAATTCAAAAGTTACATTTAGCTGTGATGTTGAAAAAAAGGAGGATGTAAAAAAATTGTTTGAAGATGTTAAATCTCAATTGGGTGAAATTGACTTTGTGGTTCATGCTATTGCGTTTTCTGATAAATCAGAATTATCTGGAGAATATTTAAACACTACTAGAGAAAACTTTTTAAGAAGTATGTTAATTTCATGCTTTTCTTTTACTGAAGTTGCGAAAGAAGCATGTAAAGTAATGAAAGAAGGTGGAAGCTTAATTACTTTAAGCTATGAAGCAAATAAAGCAATTCCCAATTATAATGTAATGGGTGTTTGTAAAGCAGCGTTAGAGTCTAGTGTTAAATATTTGGCAAGAGATTTAGGTGCAAAAGGTATGAGAGTTAATGCTATAAGTGCTGGACCAATTAAAACCTTAGCAGCTTCTGCAATTGGAGATGCAAAATTTCTTTATAAATGGAATGAAGACCATTCGTTATTAAAGAAAAACGTTGATATTCATGATGTTGGAAATTCTGCATTATATCTATTAAGTGACCTTGCAAACGGTGTGACGGGTGAAATTCACTACGTAGATGCTGGATATAATAAGGTAGGAATGCCAGATCCAAAAAACATTACTTAATTAAAGTTAAAGCTATGGAAATATTAATATTTTTAATTTGTGTAATATTTATTATTTTTTATTTATTTAGACCCACCTCTAAAAAGGAAAAAGACCAATTCGATGATAAAAACAATTGGAGAGGTGGGTTTTAATTTTTATTCAGCAGCTTGTTTCATAGAAAGCTTTACTTTACCTCTATCAAAACCAATTACTTTTACTTTTACCTCATCACCTTCTTTGACGACATCAGTAACTTTAGCTACTCTTTTATCTGCTAGTTCAGAAATATGAACTAGTCCATCTTGTTTTCCTAGGAAATTAACAAAAGCACCGAATTCCATAATCTTCATTACTTTACCTGAATAAATTTTATTTAATTCAGCTTTTGCTGTGATGTCTTTAATCATTTGCATAGCGATGTTTCTAGACTCTTCGTCTGGGGCAGCAACTGTTACCACTCCTTCATCATTTACATCAACTTTGGCACCTGATTTTTCAACAATCTCTCTGATTGTTGCTCCGCCTTTTCCAATTACAGCAGCAATGTCTTTTTTATCAACAGTTACTTGTTCCATTTTTGGAGTATGTTTTCCAACATCAGTTCTTGACTTATCTAAAGCTTTATTCATTTCACCTAAAATGTGAATTCTTCCATCTTTAGCTTGTTTCAAAGCTTGCTCCATAATTTCAAAAGTAATACCAGTAATTTTGATATCCATTTGAAGTGAAGTAATTCCATCTTTAGTTCCAGCAACTTTAAAGTCCATGTCTCCTAAGTGATCCTCATCACCTAAGATATCTGATAAAACACTAAAATCATTACCTTCTTTAATTAAACCCATTGCAATTCCAGCAACTGGCTCTTTAATTGGAACACCAGCATCCATCAATGCTAAAGATGCTCCACAAACAGTAGCCATTGAAGAAGATCCATTAGACTCTGTAATTTCTGACACGATTCTAAAGGTATATGGAAATGACTCTTTTGAAGGTAGTGAAGAATTAATTGCTCTCCAAGCTAATTTACCATGACCAATTTCACGTCTACCGGTTCCAATTCTTCCAGTTTCACCAACTGAAAAAGGAGGAAAGTTGTAGTGTAGCATAAATCTTTCTCTGTGCTGTCCATCCAAACTTTCTAATCTCTGTTCATCATCAGAAGTTCCTAAAGTAGTAACAACTATTGCTTGAGTTTCACCTCTAGTAAATAATGCAGAGCCATGAGTTCTTGGCAAGACACCAACTTCACATGAAATAGCTCTTACATCAGATAAACCTCTGCCATCAATTCTATTTTTATTTTTAAGAATATCAGTTCTTACAATAGATTTTTCTAAACTTTTTAATTGGCTGTTTACGTCAAGATCAGTGTAGTTTTCGTCTTCCTCATAAAGTTTTTTGGCTTTATCTGTGATTTCTGAGATTTGATTTGATCTATCTTGTTTATCTTTAGTTGCAAAAGCTTTTTTAAGATCATCTGTAAATGTTGACTCTAGTTTTTTCTTTACTTCAGATAAATCTTTTTTTTCAACTTTCCACTCTGGTTTCCTACATTCTTTTGCTAGCTCTTCTATCATTTGGATTACTGGAACAAATCCCTCATGTCCAAACTTAACAGCGTTTAACATTTCTTCCTCTGATAAACCATTAGCTTCTGACTCAACCATCAGCACAGCATCTTTGGTACCTGCTACAACTAGATCTAAACTTGAGTTCTCCAGTTCAGCTTTTGATGGATTAAGAATATAATTACCATCAACAAAACCAACTCTTGATGCCCCTACAGGACCCATAAATGGCATTCCTGAGATAGCTAATGCTGCGGATGAAGCAGTGATTGCTAAAATATCAGGTTGGTTTTCTTTATCATAAGAAATTACTGTTGGTAACAACTGTACTTCATTTTTAAATTCATCTGGAAATAAAGGCCTTATAGGTCTATCAATTAATCTAGAGATTAATGTTTCACTCTCAGTTGGTCTTGCTTCTCTTTTAAAATATCCACCAGGAATTTTTCCACCTGCATAATATTTTTCCTGGTAGTTTACTGACAAAGGAAAATAATCCATATCTGGATTTACTTTCTTTGCTCCAACTACTGTTGCTAAAATAACTGTTTCACCGGATGTTGCTATGATTGCTCCGTCTGCTTGTCTTGCTACTTTACCTGTCTCTAAACTTATTTTTTTCCCTGCTACTTCAATTTCCTTTTTAAATACTTTAAACATTTCATTTCCATTTCGTTTCGTTCGTTTCTTTCCATTTTGCTCTATCTATTTTGATCTTTTATTTTCTTAAATTCAATTTCGACAGTACATTCTTGTAAGAATCCATTTTATTTTTTTTTAGGTATTCTAACAATTTCTTTCTTCTATTGACCGCTCTCAATAATCCAACTGAAGAATGTTTATCTTTTTTAAACTTCTTTATATGTATTGAAAGAGTTTCAATTTTGTCTGTTAGCAAAGCAATCTGAATTTCTGAAGATCCAGTATCTTTATTATGAATTGCTAATTCTTGTATTTTTTTATTCATATTTTATTTTCCTATTTATTTGTTTGTTTGATTAAATTTTCAATTTTTTCAGCGTATTCAAATGACTCATCTTTTCGAAAAATCAGTTTAGGTAAAAATTTCATATTAACTTTCTGAGACAAAATTTTTCTTATCATAAATGAATAATCTTTTAAAATTTGTATAATCTCTTCAGCATTTTTTCCTCCTAAAGGAAGAACATATGCTTTTGCTATTTTCAAATCTTGACTCATTCTCACTTCAGTAACTGTTATTGTGTTAGTTTCTAAATTCGGGACCTTAGCCTCATTTCTTATAAAAATCATGCTTAAAGACTGTTTAATCATTTCCCCAACTCTAAGCTGTCTCTGTGAAATTGGTTTTCCTATTCTATCAGCCATTATATGGACCTTTCTGTAGATGTAACGCTAAAAGCCTCTATTGTATCATTTTTTTGAAAATCCATATAATTTTTAACAGTAATTCCACACTCCTGCCCATTACTAACTTGTTTGACTTGATTTTTTTCTCTAAATAATGTGCCTACTTTACCAGTATATATTATAGAACCATCCCTAATTACTCTTACATCAGAGGTGCTATTAATTTCACCATCAGTAATTTTCGAACCTGCAACTTTACCTGCACCTGAAACTTTAAAAATTTCTAGTATTTGAGCGGTACCTGTAATTTTTTCTTGGATATCAGGTGCTAATAATCCAGACATTTTTTGCTTAACATAATCTAAGACCTCATAAATAATATTGTATGAAGAAATCTTAATTTTTTCATTTTCTGCAAGTTTTTTTGCTTCTTTGCTTGGTTTAACATTAAATGCAATCAAAACAGCATTTGAGGCTTTTGCTAACGTAACGTCAGTCTCAGTGACCATCCCAATATCAGCTAAAATTATTTTTGGTTTTACTTCCTCATGTTTTATTTGATTAATGGCACTTTTAATTGCTTCTGATGATCCATGTACATCAGATTTAATTATTAAATTTAATTCTTCAGAAGATTTATTTGAAAAGGCACTATCTTGTGTAGCAAATGTTAAAGGATTTTTTCCTTCTCTAATTTCTTGAGCTCTATTTTCACTCAAAGTTTTAGCCTCTTTTTCATTATTAAGGACAATAAAATCATCTCCAGCTTTAGCAGCTCCATTAATTCCTAAGATTTCTATTGGTGTTGATGGTGGAGCATCATTAATATTATTTCCTTTATCATCAATTATTGCCCTAATTTTTCCCCATCGCAATCCACTCACAAAAAAATCTCCCCTTTTTAAAGTGCCAGCTGTTACAATTATAGTTGCTACTGGTCCTCTTCCTACATCAATTTTGGACTCTAAAACAATCCCTGTTGCTTTGGACTCAAAATCTGTTTTTAAATCTAAAATTTCAGCTTGAAGTATTATTGCCTCTACCAATTTATCTAGGTTTAATTTTGTCTTTGCTGAAATCTCAACCATTAAAGTATCTCCTGATAAATCTTCAGCTATTAATTCATATTCTAACAGTTGGTTTTTGATTTTTTGTGGATCTGCCTCAGGTAGATCACACTTATTAATTGCAACAACGATTGGAACATTAGCAGCTTTTGCATGCTTAATTGACTCTATTGTTTGAGGTTTTACACCATCATCAGCCGCTACAACTAAAACTACAATATCAGTAAGTTTCGAACCTCTTGCTCTCATTTCGGTAAATGCTGCATGGCCGGGAGTATCTATAAAAGTCAACTTATTATTTTTATTTTCAATTTGATAAGCCCCAATATGTTGTGTGATTCCACCAAATTCACCAGAAACAACATTAGCACTTCTTAAAACATCAAGAACTGAGGTTTTTCCATGATCTACATGTCCCATAACTGTTATTATAGGAGGTCTATTTTTTAAATTTTCTGTTCTTGAGGCCTTTATCTTTTGAATTATCTCCTCTGCCTTTTCCTCTCTAATAGGGTTATGTCCAAATTCTTTAACTAAAAACTCTGCAGTATCCGCTGCTAAAGTTTGATTAATAGTAACTGTTACACCCATGCCAAACAAATACTTTATTACGTTACTAGATTGCTCAGCCATTCTATTAGCAAGCTCTCTAACTGTAATTGCTTCTGGAATGTTAATATCTCTTTTAATAGGTTTTAAACTTTCCTGAACATCATCTTTTAATAAATTTTTATTTTCTTTTTGCCTTGCCCTTTTTACAGACGCTAAACTTCTTTCTCTTGCCTCTATTTGATCGCTTAAGGCCCTTGAAACAGTTAATTTTAGTTCTCTTTTCTTTGTTCCTGATTTTAAATTTTTTTTATTTTTACTTTCGTTGTCTTCTTTTAGTCTTTTCGTAGCTCTTTGTTCAGCTAATTTACGTCTTTCAAAATCA
>JACWEG010000007.1 GCA_014653605.1 Pelagibacterales bacterium SAG-MED37 | reverse complement strand
TAAAAATAAAAACTTAAGATATAGCTTATTTAAAAGTTATAAAAGTTCCGACTAAGATTACACCCCAACAAGCTGCTATAGCTGATAAAATCCCAGTTTTAATAAAAGTTGTTTTTTTGTTTATAATTTTTTGAGGGATTTTTATATTTGGAAGTTGCATCTAACTTCCTGAATACACCCAGTATGAAAATTGTCAAATTATAATTGAATTTTTGTAAGATTTTTTATTAGTAAATTGTTGCCCCAAAAACCTTTACGTCATCACCCTCAACTCCAAGCACCAATCTTCCTAAGAACTCTCCAGGAATTTTGTTATTTGTTTGCTTAATAAGGACTGTAATATGATCACCCCTTCTTAAAGTGCCAAAAGGCTCATAAGTTTCGTTCAAATTTGTGATAAGTTCGTTATTTGCCCACTGTTTTCCAAGCTCTACTTCATTAGCTCCAAACAACATTTGAGTTGAAAAATCTTTAGTAAAGCCTCCATAATCCTTAAGATTTGAGGATCTTACTAAATTTTCCCAAAATGGTTTACCTATTTGAAAAATTTCCTCATCAGTTTTTGCTAAAAGGTCCATAGATTTTACTTATTGATATTTTTTTAAGAGGCTTTCTTCTTCTCATTCTCATCTACAATGTGATAAACAGGTACCTTTTCCATTGAAAATTTACCAGTTTTTGGATCTCTTCTTGAAACAGTTAAACAATGCCAGTTATCATCATCTAATTTCATATGATCACCTCTGTAATAATACCCTGGCCAACGTGTTTCTTCTCTAAATAAAGTGTGTTCTGTTACACATTGCGAAGTTAAAGCTCTATGTTTGAGCTCCCAGGCTCTCATTAACTGATGATAGTCTTCTGCACCCACTTTTTCTAAGTCTTCCTCTAACCAAGCTAATAATTCCAATCCTCTTTTAAGCATATTATCATTAGTCATATAATTTGTTGCAATTCCTCCTACATATTCATCCATAATTCTTTGAAGTCTTTGAAGACCTTGTATTGGTGATATATAACTAGGAGAAACAGTTCCACCAGTAATTTCATTTTGAGCAACTGTGTAGGTTTCTAAAGGTTTATAAACCTTAGTCTTAAAATCTTCACATTGCTTATCAGAAACTGAAATTCCATCAGCTTTTTTATCCTCTATATACTTAACGGCTGCTTTTGCAGCTAATCTACCCTCTGTAAATGAACCTGATGAAAATTTGTGTGCACTTCCACCAACTGTGTCTCCTGCACCAAACAATCCATCAATAGTTAACATTCTGTTATAACCCCAGAAATATTCTGGTGGAGATAAGTCTTCTGGTCCACTTACCCATGCACCTGAACATGTCGCATGAGAACCCATAACGTAAGGTTCTGATGTTGTTAGCTCTGGATTGGTATATTTTGGATCAATATTTTGGGATGCCCAAACAACTGCTTGACCAACTGTCATACCTAAAAAGTTTTCCCAACCTACTGTTTCTAAATGTGGATCTTGAAAAGCTTCGGTTGTAACCATTTGAATTGGTCCACCACCAGCCATGGTTTCTTGAATGAATGCATGGTTTCTTAAACAAGTAGGAGTTGGGTGATGGTCAATATATTCTCCAACTAACTCTTTAGTTTGATCATACCATTTTTTTTCATAGTTCTCACCATTTGCATTCTGTGTATAAGTTTTTAAATGTAAAAAATATGCTCCTACAGGACCGTAACCATCTTTAAATCTACATAAAACAATTCTATTTTCCATTTGAGTCATTTTTGCTCCAGCAGCAATAGGTAATGCATAAGCAGAGCCATTACTCCAAGGAGCATACCAAGTTCTTCCCATTCCCTCACCAACTGCTCTAGGCTTAAATATATGTGAAGCACCACCTGCTGCAACAATTACAGCTTTAGCTCTAAACACATGAAAATCTCCAGTTCTCATATTAAAACCAACAGCACCACCAATTCTATTTTCTTGAGCCTCATCCATTAATAAATGAGTAATCATTATTCTATTATAAATTTTGTCTGCAGATTTTTTAGCTGCTTCAGCAACAATTGGTTTATAACTCTCACCGTGGATCATTATTTGCCATTTACCTTCTCTTAAATATCTTCCAGTTTTTTCATTTTTCATCATGGGCAAACCCCACTCATCAAACATATGAACTGTTGAGTCTACGTGTCGAGCCATATCATAACCTAAGTCTTCTCTAACCATTCCCATTAGATCATTTCTTGCATATCTTACATGATCCTCAGGTTGATTTTCATCCCACTGCATTCCCATATAACAATTAATTGCATACAAGCCTTGAGCTACTGCTCCACTTCTATCTATGTTAGCTTTTTCAACACAAACAATTTTTAAATCTCTTCCCCAATGTCTAGCTTCAAAGGTAGCACCTGTTCCAGCCATACCTCCGCCTACAACTAATACATCACACTCTTCAAAATGTGTTTTGTGCTTAGCCATTAATAATAAACTCCCTTTTTAAAAGACTCTTTAGGAACTGAAGGTAGTTCTCCATTAGTATTTAATCCTTCAGGTTCTGTATAAAGTCTTTGTGAATTTATCTCACCTTGATTTGGTTTATCTCCTTCTGCAAGTTTAGGAATAAATTTTCCCCAAGGTTTTGTAGTTATAGGAGAAACAAAATTCTTTTCTGTTCCATTCCTAAATTTAATTTTCCAAGAAATTGTTCCTTTTTCTTCTTCTCTTCTTACCCTAACACTATGACCCATTGGTGCAAAGTCAGCATAACCTCTAACATCAATTGCATGATTAGGACAAGCCTTTACACAAGAATAACATTCCCAGCAAAAATTTGGTTCTATGTTTTTTGCTCGTCTTATGTTTTCATCTATATGCATTATATCAGACGGACAAATATCTACGCAATGTCCACAGCCATCACATCTAGTCATATATACAAAAGTTGACATAATTTATTTTTCTCCTTTTTTTATTAACATATTAATAATGTTTTGGCTCTTCTCTTTTTATACCTAGGCCAAATTGCTCAGGTGCATCTGCTGGAGGTGGAAGATTATCCCTAGAACCATCAGCTTCTGCTAAATTTTTTTGTATTGCTGCTCCAGGTTTATAAAACATATGAGCAAATTTGGACCAATATACTCCACCAAATAAAATTAAGTTGGCTGCTACAAATAAAGTAAAAAATAAATATGACAAACCTACTTGTCCACCAAATTGAGTGTACGACCACGCTAAACCAAAAGTAGCACAAGCTAGCAAAGCCAATACAAACAAGTCAGCTTTAATAATTCTGTACCACGGATGTGCTTCAGCTGAAACATCAACTCTTAAAAAAAACCAAAACCAATAACCACCTAAACAAGTTAAAATTGCTCCTGTGTGCCAAAGCATAGACCACATTTCTGAATTAGATTTACCAACTCCAGTATAACAAAAAACTAAAATACCCGATGAAACCCAAAATAAAATTGTTCCGTACATTCCAAGTACATGTGCTAGCCTTCTTTTACCAAAACCAAGTTCTGATGTTGTGCCAATATCAACAACTGTTGTTTTTGCAATAATCGATGTTTTTTCTCCTAAGCCCAATTGTTTAGTGGCAGATAATTTTGCTTTTTTTGCATTATTGAAAAAATATGTAAGATTTTTATGGTGGATCATTTGAATAATTGTGCCAAGAGCTATTAAAACTATCATTGCAACTATAAAGCCCTGCATTGCTATAGGGGGGATTATTTCTGCTAAAACAGAAAATGGGTTCGTATTAAACATATCCGCCTTATGTTAGATTTTTTTTACTAATTTTTAAAGTTTCTAATCTATTTAAAAAAATAGTTCAATTACTAACTCATCGCAATTAACCTTTAATAACAGGCTATTTTTTTCTTTTATAGTGTTGCTTATTGGGAATAACTGATCTTACACCGCCTTGAGGATTCTCAACATCTCCTAATCTTCGGGGAATTAAATGAAAATGACAATGTAAAATAGATTGACCTGAAACCCTACCTATATTTGTTCCAAGATTAAAACCATCAATATTTGGATCTTTTTTTATTACTTCATCTTTAACTTTCCTAATAAGATCGTTACAAGCCACTAGTTCTTCATCGGTTAATTCAAAAAAATCTTTTATATGTCTTTTGGGTATTATTAGACAATGATATTTAGAAACAGGATAGGTATCATAACTTGCATACGCTAATTCATTCTGATTAGTAAAACCACTCTCTTTAGTATTACAGAATAAGCATGGGTTATTTGGATCTTTCATTAATTAAACCTATACAAATTAGAATTTCTAATAGCTAAACGGTAATATCTTAAAAATATATTGTAATGTTTTAAATTTTTTCTTTTCCAACCAATTTGTCTAATTGTTTTGACTGAAGTTACACCTTTGCCAGAACCAATTAATAATATTTCATCAAATTTCTTCAATTCTTTAACAAAAATTTCTTTTTTGTAAATTTTTTTTACCTTGGATTTAAAATATTTATATGTGATCCCCTCATAATAATCTTTTTTTGGTGTAAAAATTTTATCATTCCTAACAAACAAAAGATTAGAGGTACCTGTTTCAAAAAGTTTCTTATTAAAAACAAGACCAATATCAGATTTAGTATTATCCATTTTAGATAAATGAGATAATATTTTTTTGTATTTTAAGTTTTTAAATTGAGGTCTTTCTCTTTTAAGATTTACAAGTTTTAAATTAAAATTTAATTTTGGAGTTAAACGTTTTCTTAAAGATATTGATATAGTATTTTTGTTAAGAGCAATTCTAAGCAGGTGATTATAATTTTTTTTTTTTGATAGATTTTTGTTTAATATTTGAAGAATATTGCTCTTAATAAATCTTTTATTTATTTTATACTTTTTTAAAGATTTTAGAAGATTGGATAAATGATTTTTAAAAAATAAAATCTTAGGCGGATTACCAAAAATCCACATAGTTGTAAAAATTCCATGATCACCCCATAAATCTTTAAAATCTATTTCTTGTAGATCTTTAAGACGATAAGATTTTTTTAATAAGAAAGTTACCATTGATAGTTAAAAAAGATTCTGGGTGAAATTGAAATCCATAAATTTTATCTTTGTTATTTTCAAATGCCATTGCTACTTTTGATTCTAAGCATCTCATAGTTATCTCAAAATCTTTAATTTTAAAAGGTTCTTTTAATTTTAAAGAATGATAACGACCAACTTTAAATATTTGATTTTTTTTAAATAATGAATTTTTACTATTAACCTTAATATTGGATTGATACCCATGATAAATTTTATTTTGTTCGACAATTCGGGCACCTTCACAAAATAATATCTGTTGGAATCCCAAACAAATACCAATTATTTTCTTTTTTCCCTTAAATTGATTATAGATCTTAGAGGTTAATGGATAATTTTTAGGATTTCCGGGACCTGGTGAAAAAACAATTACTTTTGCTTTATTAAGTTTTATTCTATCAACATTGTTGTAGTTATCACATTCAACTTCATCAAATAATGAAAGTTGATGAACAACATTATGTGTAAAAGAGTCTTTGTGGTCTATTACATAAATCATTTAAATAGATCGATTAATGCTTTTGCTTTAATAAAATTTTCACTAAATTCATGCTTTGCATTACTATCAACAACAACACCCGAAGCTACAGAGATTTCAGAAATATTTTTATAGTTTAGAATTGATCTAATAATAATATTAAATTTCATATCTCCATTAAACTTTAGATAGCCAAAACTTCCAGTATAAATGTTTCTATTTTCTTTTTCTTGATTATTGAGAAGATTAAGAGTGCTAATCTTTGGGCAGCCAATTACTGATCCCCCTGGCATCATTGCTTTAATTATATCTATATTTTTAATATTCTTTTTAATTTTACCTTTGATTAAGCTTACATAATGAAAAAGATCTTTATATTCTTCGACAACTTTTTCTTTAGATAACTTTACTGTACCAACTTTACATACGCGCGACATATCACTTCTTTCCATGTCTACAATCATATTATGTTCTTTGGTTTCCTTAAGATTATTTCTAAAATAACTTAAAGCTTTAGTTTTATTCATTCTTTTATTTTTTCTTACTGTACCAGCTATAGGCTTAGTAGTGATTAAATAACCTTTTTTGGTAATCAAATTTTCAGGTGAACAACTAATAATAGAATAATCTTTATCTCTGATCATAAAAGCTTCAGGAGCTAAATTTGTTTTTGAAAGTCTACAAAAAAAATCTAATGGGTCTATTGCAGATTTGAGTTTATATTTTGTGCAGATCTTAATTTGATAAGTTTCACCACTTTTGATTTTTTTCTTAAATTTATCAAAAATTTTTGTGTAGGATTTTCTATTAATGTTAATTTTAAATTTTTTTTTTAGTCTGATTTTATCAATCTTATAATTAACTAGATTATTAGAATAGCTAATTTTTTTTTCTGGTTTATAGAATATTCCTTTTGGAAAATTCATACTTTTTTGTTTTGGAACTTTAATTCCAATTAAATTATTTAATAATTCATATCCAAAAAAACCAATAAATAAATCTGTGTCTTGAGGTTTTTTACTAATTCTTTTCTTATTTAAAAAACCAGAAACATTTTTGTTATTTAAAGTAATTTTTTTTGAAAAGTCTGTATATAAATCAAACCCATTTATTGATTTATATATGGCGTAAGATTTGCCTGATGCATGGATCTCTTTAAGTTGATTTTCTTTACTCAATTTATTCTTTTTTTAATCTCAAAACTGGTTGTTCTTTTATTGGTAGATGAATTATTGCTGCAAAGACAGATAAAGCAATTGCTAAATACCACGCGTAATCATATGACCCATAAAGATCGTGGAATAAACCTCCAAGATATGCTCCAAAAAATGAGCCGATTTGGTGACTTAAAAATACGATACCATATAAAAGTCCTAAGTATTTTGTACCAAACATATGTGCAACTATTCCACTTGTTGCAGGTACAGTTGATAGCCATAAGAAACCAAAACTTGCTCCAAATATAAAAGAATTGATATTACTAGCTGGTAAAAATATGAATAAAATAATTGATATTCCTCTAAGGCTATAGATTGTACTTAATATTATCTTCTTACTCATTTTTGTTGATAGATAACCACTACAAAGTGAACCAAAAATATTGAATAATCCAATTAAAGATAAAATTGCTGCTGCAGTCCAGCTTTCTAATCCACGATCTATTACGTAGGTTGGAACATGTGTGCCTACTAGAGTTATATGAAAACCACATACAAAAAAACCAGAAACTAACAAAATATAACTTTTTGTTCCAAACGCCTCCTTAATAGCATCAGACAAACTTTGAGTATTTGGTTTTTCAATAGTTTGTTCTAATGAGGGTGATCTAACAAAAAATGAAATACCTAATCCAATAACTAAAGCTACTAAAAATGATAATAATGTTATCTCCCAACCGTTTTCTGTTAAAGAATATTGAGTTAATATTGGAGATAAAAAGTATCCAAAAGATCCAACTGCTGTAACTATACTCATTGCAATTGTTCTATTTGATAGTGGAAAATGTTTTCCAACTATCGACATTGGAATACTGATCGCTGTTCCCCCTAAACCAATTCCTATTAAAACTCCCATATCTATTTGAAAAAAAATTCCAGTATTAGGCCCTGCATATAAAAAATAAACACCTGCTATAAAAAAAAGAAATGCTAATGCAATCGCTTTATATCCACCATACTTATCAGCTATTGCACCAAATATAGGTCCAGTTAATCCCCACATTAACATTTGGATTCCAATTGATAGTCCTGATTGGGTTAAGGAAATTCCTAAATCATCTTTAAAGTCCATAAAAAACATTCCAAAAGTTTGTCTAACACCCAATGAAATCAAGACCACTAAGCTAGCAGCAATCAAGGTAATTAAAGCGGTTTTATTTCTTATAAATTTTTCAGAAGACATGTTTTATTTTAAATGTTTAAGAGCTTGCTTAATATCAGCGATAAGGTCGCTAGGATCTTCAAGACCAATGTGTAACCTAACAAGATGTTCGTCTTTTGATAAGCTCATAAATTTTCTATTTCCAGTTTCTCTAAACTCTTGATGTAAAACCAAACTTTCAAAACCACCCCAGCTATAGCCATATCCAAAAAGCTTAAGAGAATTCACAAATTTTCTCACTGAATTAATTTTCTTAGCTTTTATTTTTAATCCCATTAAACCTGAGGCACCAGAATAATATTTTTTCCACATTCTGAAGTTGTGTGAGTTTTTTTTATATGGATAAAGAAGTTTGATTTTTTTGTTTTTAGACAAAAATTCAGCAATTTTTTTTGCATTTTCTCTATGTCTGTCTAATCTAACATCTAATGTTCTTAAACCCCTGGTAATTAAATAAGCGTCATCTGGTCCTAATCTGAGACCTGTAATCTTCTCAGCTGCTTTTACTTTGTTAAAAACTTTTTTATTTACTGCAAGACTGCCTCCCATTACATCTGAATGACCAGAATAATATTTTGTAGCCGATACAATAGACATATCAAAACCAAATTTAATTGGCTTAAAATAGTATGGTGTCGCCCAAGTATTGTCTATAGCAGTAATAATTTTATTTTTTTTGGCAATAGAAATTATTTTTCCCAAATCCTGAAATTCAAAAGAATTACTGCCAGGATTTTCAACAAAAATTAGTTTTGTTTTTTTTGAGATATTATTTTCAAGCGTTTTTAAATTAGCAGGATCATAAAATATTGTTTTGATCTTAAATTCTTTAAGAAAATCTTCAGTTAAAATTCTTGTAGGACTATAAACTGGGTCAGCTACAATTATTTCATCACCTGGCCTTACAATACTAAATATTGACAAAAAAACTGATCCAAATCCTGTTGGTGTTGTAAAAACATGATAACTTTCTTCAAGTTTAGTTAATATCTTTTGTAATATATAAGTTGTAGAAGTTCCTTGTCTTCCATAGTCATAATGACCTCCTGTGGGATTTTTTATGGCTTTTACTTGCGTCTTTCGTATATCTCGCATTGATTTAAATATAATTGTTGAAGCTCTGACAACAGGTGGATTTACTGACTGATTATGAAAGTCTTTTGCGGTATGTTTTAAAAAAGTCTTAAAAGATTTTGTCATAAAAAAATTGATATGCTGGAGGGACAATGCTATATCCCACAATGAAATTCAATAAATTAATGAATAGGACTTAATGAGTTATCCAAAAAAACATAGGGGCCGAAGAAAAATGGGCTCTAAAAAAAGAAGAGCTAGAAAAAAGAATAAAAAGAAATAGCTTATTCCTTTATCCAACCACCTCCCAATACTTTATACCCTAATGTGTCTTTGTTATAAAAAACACATGCTTGACCTGGAGATATACCGTCCTCTGTTTCTACTAAATCAACTTTTGCATTATTTTGATCATTAAAATTTACTTTTGCATCTAGTAATTTTCCAGTTGATCTAACTTTAACATAAATATTTTTACTAAATTCACTTTTGTCTGAAAGTAAATTGATATTTTTTAATATAATATTTTTTTTTCCTAAATTTTCTTTTGGACCAACCACTATCTCATTTTTTTCCGAATTTATTTTTAGTACATATAATGGATCTTTATCTGAAACTTTAATTCCTTTTCTCTGACCAATAGTAAAATTAATAATTCCATCATGAACACCTATTACTTGACCCTCTAAGTTTTTTATATTTCCTTTTTTAAAAGACTCTGGCTTAAATTTTTGTATAACAGATGCATAATCTCCATTTGGTACAAAACATATATCCTGACTATCTGGTTTATCTGCAACGTTTAAATCTAGTTTTTTTGCTATGTCTCTAGTTTGGTTTTTCAGTAAACCCCCTAATGGAAATCTTAAATAATCTAACTGTTCTCTAGTGGTGTTAAATAAAAAATAACTTTGATCCCTGTTTTCGTCTATAGCTCTGTACATATTAGTAGAATTATTTTTTGTAATACTTTTTACATAATGACCAGTAACTAAAGCATCGGCTTTTAAATCTTTTGAAACTTCAAACAAATCTTTAAATTTAACTGTTTGATTACACTGAACACAAGGTATTGGAGTCTCACCTTTCAAATAACTTTCAACAAAATTGTCTATTACACCCTGTTTAAACTTATTTTGATAATATAAAACTTTATGTTCTATATCTAATTTCTGAGCGACTCTTTTTGCATCCATTATATCTTGTCCAGAACAACATTGTTTTGAGGCTGCAACCTCTTTACCGTCATCATAAAGCTTTAATGTTATACCTATCACATTGAAACCCTCTTTCTTCATCATGCCGGCCACAGTTGAAGAATCTACTCCACCTGACATTGCAACAACTACTGTTGTGTCTGAGGGTTTTTTATCTAAACCAATAGAATTTAAATCATTATTCATTTGATGGTATTTATACTTATTTCTAATATAAGTTAAATTAAATGATTTTAGATTATGAGCCAGGTGACAAAGTTGAAAATCCTAACAATAAAGAATGGGGCATAGGTCAAGTTCAATCAATAATTAAGGATAAAGTAACTGTAAATTTTGAAAATGCTGGAAAAAAAGTGATAAATGCGAAAAATATAGAATTAATAAAATTAAATGACTGAATTAAATTTAAAAAAAATTACTGAAGAATTAATTGATACCTTTTTATATGCTGGAAAAATTTCGTTAGAACTTCGAGAAAAAGGGTTAATCAAGGAAATAAAGTCAGATAATACACCTGTTAGTAATGGTGATCTAGAGGTCAATAAAATTATTACTAATAAAATAAAAAATATTACTCCTAAAATACCAATTGTTTCAGAAGAAACTTCTGACAATAAGTCTATAAAAAATTTAAAGGATTTTTGGTTAATTGATCCAATAGACGGTACTTATGATTATATTAATAACTTAGAAGAATTTACAATTAATGCTGGTCTTATAATTAACAATAATCCAGTTATAGGATTGATAAATGCACCTTCAAAAAAAAGAATGTTTTATTCTTATGGTAATAATTTAGCTTTTGAAATCATAGATGGAAAGACTATTAAATTAAATTGTTCAAAAAACTTTAACAAAAATGAAATTAAATTTGTCTCTTACTCGAACAAAATAAAGCCAGAGATAGAAGCAATTCACAAAAAACTTAATGTAAAAAAATATGTAAGAATGAAAAGTTCACTAAAATTTTGTGTAATTGCTGCAGGAGAATATGATGGATATGTTGCAGAACCAAGAGCTTGTGAATGGGATATTGCTGCTGGTCATGCAATTCTAAAACATGCTGGGGGTGTGGTAACAGATTTTGATAATAAAGAGATAAAATATGGAAAAAGAGATTTTAAAAACCCAAGCTTAATTCTAAAAAGTAAGAATATATTGTAATGGATGAACAACTAAGAATAATACTTATTATAATAGTATCAGTTTCAATTTTTGGATTAATTACATTCGTATTTGTAAAGAATTATATCAGAAACAAAATTGATTTTTTAGTTAAAAAAGAAAAAGATAAAAATCTAAAGTAATTTTATTATTTTTAAATAATCATCTTTATCTATATCCATAATTTTTTTTGATGTTTCAAAGTCAAAACCATTTCTTGCTAACAAAGAAATATCTTTTTTATAAAATAAGGGTCTATTATCCTCTGTTCTAGCGGGACCAATTCTTTTTTTTTTACATATTTTTATCGCAGAGAAGAAATCTTGATCAGAATTTTCATCTTTAATCTTATTAACTGTATCTTTTATGAATTCATCATTTATACCTTTGCCAACTAGATAACTTCTTATTTTATTAATTGAATTTCCTCTCTGAATCATACTTTTTGCTTTGCTATCTGAATAAAATTTATCATTTATAAATTTACTTTTTTCTAGATCTGAAAGAACAATATCTATTAAATTAGTCACATCTTGTTTTTTAACATTTGGTACTGAAGTTTTAAGATATTTCTTTAAAAGGTAAGTCTTTAGTTGTTGTTTTGAGGGAGCATACTTTTCAACATAAGCAAACGCAAAATTTCTCATTTCCTCAACAGTTACCTTCAAAGTTTTTTTTCGATTTCTTATAGGAATCATGAATAGATTTACTATAATATATTTTGAAATGATCGAACAAATTTATAATTATTTTACAATTGAAATGCTCTACTATTGGGTGAATTTAGGAGTTATCCCTTTTTGGTTAATGTTAATTTTTTTTCCTCAGTCATATTTATGTAGATTCTTTGTAACTTCGATACTACCTATCATTTTACTAAGCGGGGCTTATATTTTCATACTTTATAAATCATATCTAACCTCTTATGATTTTGTTGGTAATTTTAAACTTTATCTCGGACTTGAAGGTTTATCTGAATTATTCACTAACAATTTTTATATTATGTTTTTTTGGATACATTTTATTGCAATTAATCTTTTTACAGGTGGTTGGATGGTTAAAGACTCTCAAAAATTTTCAATTAACAAAATTCTTTTATCGGTACCCCTGATTGTTACGTATTTAATTGGTCCGTTAGGTTTGTTTGTGTATTGGCTAATAAAAATTTTTCATGCCAAAAGTATAAATCTCCATGACTAAATCTATTGATTTTTACTTTGATTTTATTAGCCCTTATTCATATTTAGCTATTCATAAATTAAAGACTTTAAAAGATTACGAAGAAATAAATATAAATTATAAACCTATATTATTAGGTGGACTTCATAATCTTGGGGGTATTACTGCTCCCGCTTTTAACGAACGCAAATTAAAGAATATGAAATTTGACTGTAATTTAATTGCAAAAAAAAATAACATTCCATTTATTTGGAATACAAAATTTCCAATTAATTCACTTTACTTGATGCGTGGATATCTTGCAATTAATGAAGAATTAAAAAAAAAATATTTTGATTTATTTTTTAATGCTTACTGGAAAAATAACATTGATATTTCCAGTCAAGAAAATGTTAATAAAGTTTTAGAAAATTTAGGTATAGATAAAAAAAAATATTTTGAAAAAATACAAAATGTTGAGATTAAAGATGAATTAAAAAAACTTACAAATATTGCTTTTGAAAAAAATATTTTTGGTGCTCCAACTTTTGTAGTTAATAACAAAATTTTTTGGGGACAAGATCGATTAGAGTATGCTTTAGATGAATATAATTCTTAAACAATTTTAAATTTACTTTGTCTAATGGCTCCAAAACCTCCGTCTATATGAGAAACTTTTTTAAAACCCATATCTTTTAGAGATTTTGCAGCTAATGCAGATCTCAAACCACCTGCACAAAATAAAACCATTTCTTTATTTAGATCTAACTTACCTTTTTTAAAGTAAGCACTTTCTGGATCTAACCAAAACTCTAACATGCCTCTTGGTATATGATTAGAATTTTCAACTCTCCCCTCTTTCTCTAACTCTCGAATATCTCTTATGTCGATTAAGTTACACTGATTTTCACTAACCATTTTGTGTGCCTCATCAGTTGAAATTGTTTTAATTTGATCTAGGGCTTCTGAAACAAGAGTTTGTGATGATTTTATATTCATAATTTTTTTATTTATTATATAGTTTTTAATATAATCATAGATAAAAATTGTGCTACCTAAAATATTAAAACCTTTTCATTCAGACAAATCGAATTTGGTTAGGATAGGTCCTAAAAAAGATGGTGGATATGTCATTGATAAAAGAGTAATAGAAAAATCTGAGGTAATAATTACTTGTGGTCTAAATGATGATTGGGAATTTGAAAAAGATTTTCTTAATAAAAATAACAGTTCTAGGGTTGAAGCTTATGATCACACGGTTGATAGACATTTCTGGTTAAATAGGTTCAAAAAAGATTTTATAGCATTCCTATTATTGAAAAAAATTACCCCTAGGAGAATATTAGATATATTTAAGTATGTAAGTTATCTAAATTTTTTTAAAGGAAAAAATAAGCATCATATTAAAAAGATTGTTTCACATAAAAATGATGAAAATAATCAAGCAACAATTTCAGAGGCAATTGGTAGTAATGAAAATATAATTTTAAAAATAGACATTGAAGGAGATGAATTTAAAATTCTAGAGGAAATAGATAAGAATTTAGACAAAATAAATTTACTTATAATAGAGTTTCACGATATGCAAAAAAATTTAAAAAAAGTTGAGAACTTTATTGAAAATACTAAACTTAAAAACATACACATTACCGCAAATAACTACGGGATGTTAGATGAAAAAGGTATTCCTCAGGTGATTGAAATGACACTTATAAACCCAAAAAAATTTGAAATAACAGATGAAAGATCAAAAAGAAATTATCCAATAGAGGGCTTGGATTTTAAAAATCATAAACGAGGACCAGATATTGAAATAAAATTTAATGAATAAGAAAATTTGTATAGTTTATACTCACCATAAATTAGGTGATTTAATTTGGCAACTACCATATATAAAGGCTATTAGTGATCACCATAATCAAAAGGTTGATTTAGTTGTTAGAAAAAAAACTCAAGCAAAAGATATTTTAAAAGATTTAAATCATATTAATAAGATTCATTATAACGAATTTAGAAAAGGCTTAGCTTATTGGATAGATGTTTTTAAGTTAAAAAAAATATTTGATTTAGAAAAATATGATTATGTTTACATTTTAGATAAAGTAAACAAACCTGCAATTGCAGCAAAATTAGCTGGCATCAAAAATATAATTGGACCAGGTTTCAAAAATCAAAAAAAATGGATCACAGTTAAAAATTACTTAGATGAAAAAGATTGGAAATTAAACTATTCAGAGCAATCACAAAAATTATTAAAGATTAATTCGATTATATTAAACGATAAGTTTCCTGACTTAGAAGTAAATATTGAACGACTTAAAGTAGGTAATAATGATCTGATGATTGATGGGAAAAAAATTGCATTTGGTGTTGATTCTTTTGAAGATTATAAAATGTGGTTTGAGGAAGATTTTATAAAATTAGCAGACCTTTTGCATGAGAAAGGATTGTTTGATTACATATATTTAGTTTGTGGACCAGATAAATCAAATGTTGCCAAAAAAATTATTAATGACTCTGGAAAGAAATATTTTATTGATTGTTCTAATAAAGATCTAACAGGAGTAATATTAGCTATTAAAAATTCAGCATTTTATATAGGTAATAACTCTGGTCCTTTAAATTTATCTGCTGCTTTGGGTGTTAAGACTTTTGGTTTAATTGCTAACGATCCAGTTAGCGAATTGAAATACAGTAAAATAACACCAATAACCCCTCAAGACTACAAAGATGATATTTGGACTCGAAATAGAGAAGGAATGAAAAAACTTAAACCCGGTGAAGTTTTAAATAAAATTATTAACAACTTATAAAAAAAAGCCCCCTGAGGGAGGGGGCTTTATTGTTTAACTAACTAAAGAGAATTTAAGGGACCCTACGACGAGTAATCGCGGAGATACACAGAGAGCGTAGAATCCCTTTATTGTTAACAATTAGTCACGTATTGCATATGCAATAACGCCTGTTTCCGTAACATCTGTACCTTTAGTTTCAGCCTCTTTACTTAGTCTGATACCAATTGTAGATTTCATGATTGACCATACAATTAAAGCAACCACAAAAACGAAAATGTTAATCGAAAGAACACCTAATAATTGAGCTCCAAATGAAGTATCTGGATTTGTAATCGGCACAGCCAATGTACCCCAAATACCAGCAAATAAGTGAGCGGGTATTGCTCCTACTACATCATCAATTTTTAATGAGAATAGAAGTTTAGTACCATAAACTACGATTACACCACCAACTGCACCAATTAAAATTGCTGCTAATGGTGAAGGCATTAATGGCTCAGCAGTAATTGCAACTAATCCACCAATACAACCATTTAACATTTGAACAACATCTGTTTTTCCAAAATTTAATCTTGTAACAGTTGCTGCAGCCATAACGCCACCTGCTCCTGCTAAGAAAGTATTTATAAATATTGTTGAAACAGCGATTGCATCATCAGCTGTACCAATAGCTAATTGAGAACCACCATTAAATCCAAACCAACCTAACCATAGAATAAATACTCCTACAGTTACTAATGGAATTGAAGATGCAGCAAAGGGTTTTAACGGCGCTGGAGCACCAGACTTAGTAAATCTACCAAGTCTTGGACCTAACATTAAAGCACCTGCTAAAGCTGCTGCTCCACCAGTTGAGTGTACTAATGTTGATCCAGCAAAATCTGAGAAACCAGCAGCAGCTAACCAGCCACCACCCCACTGCCAACCCATTACGATCGGGTAGATAATTCCTGATAAAATTGCTGCAAATAAAAAGAATGGCCAAAGCTTAATTCTTTCTGCTAAAGTTCCTGATACAATAGATACTGTTGTTGCACAGAAAACCATCTGAAAATACCAATCTGATCCATCTGCATAACCTGTATCAACTGCACTAGAATCTGACCATGGAATAAAACTTCCGATATATCCACCTTCTGGAATTCCATAAGCTAGATTATAACCGAACATCCAGAACATAATTCCAGAGATTGATATTAAACCTATATTTTTTGCACAGATAACAGATACACTTTTAGATGTAACCATTCCAGATTCTAACATTGCAAATCCACACGCCATAAAGAAGACGAGGAAACCACAAATTAAAAATAGCAAGGTGTTAAATATAAAACCTATTTCAGCAGAAACTGTTGTCTCCGCCATACCTGCACTACTCATATTTAATAAAAACATTAAACTCATGAGTGGCAGACTTATTTTTTTCATTAATTTAGTCATAAGACCTCCCTGTAAGAGAAAACTTATATTTTTAAAAAAATCTGAAAACTAACGCTGATTAGGAAAATTGGCTATGCAGATTTTGCATATAGAAACAGCCTTAAGGTGTGTATCACATTAAGGCTGTTGAAGATTATTATTTGTTAAATACTTCTTTTAGAGCTTTTGCTGGTAAGAATTTTACCTTTTGTGAAGCAGCAATTTGGATCTGCTCACCAGTTCTAGGATTTCTTCCAACTCTAGCTTTTCTCTTAGCCACTTTATAAGTACCGAATCCAGCAATTTTTACTGAATCATCACCTTTTAAAGCGTCCAAAATGGTGTTGGTAATAGTGTCAAAAGTTCTTTCAGCATCAGCTTTGCTCAAATTTAAAGCTCCAGAAAGCTTGACAATTAATTGTTTTTTATTCATTTTAGCTCCGGTTTTATTAGGTTATTTCTATTTTTATCAAAAGTATTGATAAATCAAGACTTTTTTTAGTATTAAGCAAAAAGTTATACACAATATCTAGTATAATATTGAATTAATGTTGATTTTATTGATGTTTTTGACTTTATCACCAATTAAATTATTAGAATAAACCAAGGTCTTTTAAGTCATTAAAGGTTGTAAAAACCATCAAAGAAAGCAATACAAATAAGCCGATTCGAAAAAAACCTTCTTGAGTATTTTGAGATAATGGTCGACCTAAAACTTTTTCAAATGCATAAAACATTAAATGTCCTCCATCAAGCATTGGAATCGGGAAGAGATTTACTAAACCTAAGCTAATAGAAATATATGCCATCATGCTGATAAATGCTAATAAACCAAATTCAGCAACTTGGCCTGAAATTTTAGCAATTCTAATGGGTCCTCCTAATTGTGAAGTATCTGCTTTACCAAAAATCATTGCTCCTATGTATTTTAATGATGAGGTGCTTACATAATAAACTTCATGAGCTGCATGGTAAATTGCCTTTGCTGGACCTAATTTTACATGATTAATTTCATTATTTTGAGCACCTAATTTAATTCCAACTACTCTTTTATTTATTTTATTGCCAAGATTGTCCTCACTTAAAACTATATTAGGCTTAATTTTCAATAATAATTCATCATAAGATCGCTTTACTTTAAAATCAATAAAGTCATCAGTAGACATCATTATATATTTAGAGACATCCATAATACTTTGGACCTCATTTCCATCTATTTCTAAAATTACATCGTTTTGTTTTAGACCACCCACCATTGCAGGGCTGTCAATTTGAACTTCATTAATTACTGCTGGAGTAAAATCTTTTCCAATAAATGTATAAATTGAGAAGAAAATAACTAAAGCTAATAAAAAGTTTGCGAGAGGACCTCCAAATACAATTAGAACCCTTTGATATAAAGGTTTTAAGACAAACAATTTTTTACGATCTTCCTCATTATATTTCTTTATGATTTTTTCTTGATCGGCTTGAGAAAATACATTTCGATCACCAAAAAATTTGACATAACCTCCTAGTGGAATCCAACATATTTTCCATCTAGTACCAGATTTATCATTCCAACCAAAAATTTCTTGCCCAAATCCAATAGAAAAGTCTGTAACTCCAACTCCATATCTCTTAGCAAAATAATAATGACCATATTCGTGAATAAATACCACTACTAAAATTAATACAATAAAAGGTAAAATAAAATCAAACATGCTTTATTTTAAATGAATTCAAAAACATACACAATAGGCCATTTTAATACAATTTATGACTTTAAAACATTCATTGTATTTGTCTTAAAAAGATATAAGCATCCAGCTAAATTAACAATAATAACTAAATAATGGACTTCAACGAATTACCGATTGATAATAAACTCAAAAATTCCATTAAATTTGCTGATTTTAAAACCCCTACTCCAATTCAAAGTAAATCAATCCCAATTAGTTTAATGGGCAAGGATATATTGGGTACAGCACAAACTGGCACTGGAAAGACTTTAGCCTTTACTATCCCAATGATTAATAAGCTTATTCTAGATAAAAATGCTATGGCATTAATTATCTGCCCTACTAGAGAGCTTGCAAGTCAAGTTATGCAGACTGTTTTAAAATTAAATGTAAGAGAAATTGGAATAGGAAATGCACTTCTTATTGGTGGTGAAGGAATGCAAAAACAACTTAAAAAATTAAAAAAAAGAGCACGTATTATAGTTGGTACTCCAGGTAGAATAAATGATCATCTAAAAAGACAAAGTTTGAATTTGTCAAAAGTATCCTACTTAGTTTTAGACGAAACAGATAGAATGCTTGATATGGGATTTACTCCTCAAATTGAATTGATCTTAAAGTTTATTCCAAAACAACATCAAACTTTATTATTCTCAGCTACTTTACCAAATAATATTTTAAGAATTTCAGAAAAGTATTTAAATAATCCAGAAAGAATAGCCGTAGGTTCTTTATCAACACCAATAGAAAAAATTAAACAAGAAACATTTCAAATAACCCAAGACAAAAAATATCATGAATTAATAAATCAATTAGTTGAAAGAAATGGTTCAATATTAGTTTTTGTTAAAACCAAACATGGTGCAGATAAAATTGTTAAGCGCTTAAAATATGACGGACATTCTGCAGATGCAATTCACGGTAATTTAAGACAAAGTAAAAGAGAACGTGTCATTAACAACTTTAGAAATGGTAAGAGTAGAATTTTAATTGCAACTGATGTAGCTGCAAGGGGATTGGACATACCTTTAATTCAGCATGTCATTAATTATGACTTACCACAAGTGCCTGAAGACTATATTCATAGAGTTGGTAGAACCGGAAGAGCTGGAAAAGAGGGATCTGCTTTAACATTTCTAACTCCATCAGACCGATCTATGTGGAATTCTATAAGTAGATTAATTAATCCAGATTTTAAAATTTCAAAAGAAGGTCAATCAAGAAATTTAAAAGGTAAAAAAAGGTTCAAAGCCAAATTTAATAAAGAGAAGAAATTTAAAGATAAGAAAAAATTCTTTAAAAAAGATGACTCTAGAAAATCAAATTTTAAAGGTAAGAAAAAGTTCTTTAAAAAAGATAATTCTAGAAAGTCAAGTTTTAAAAAAAAGAAAATACCATTTGGATCTACCAATAATCCAAAATATTTCGACAAAGAGAAATCTAATAATTCTCAAACTGTTTCAGAAAAAAAGGATTATAAATTTGGTCGTAAAAAGAAGTTTAAACATAGAAACAGACCTAAAAAATTTTCTTTTAAAAAACACAATCGATCCAGATAATTCAGTAAAGGCTAATAATACAATAAGATAAATATTGTTGCTAAGATGACTGATAATATTAAGAAAATAAAATAATTTATTTTGATATTTAACCTTTTATAAATTTCCTCATTTATTTTTTCCCAAAACAATACTATTAAAAAAACAATTATCGCAGGAATAATAAATTTAAGCATTTTTTCTAACTCTTATCTCCAACATAAACTGATACACCTCTAGAATTAATATCAACATCAAATTTCTTATGTAAAGGAGGAAAAGCTCTTTGTGAACAGTCTAATCTATCACATGTTCTACAAGAAACACCGATTGGTATTTCAGTAATTTTATCTGCAACATTAATGTTTTCTGTATAAACAAAATCTTTTGCATATTTGGCATCACATCCTAATCCTATAGATAAAATACTTTTAGATTGACCAAATCTTCCAATTCCCTTTTCAACAGTTCTTGCAATACAAACATATTTTTCTCCATTGGTCATTTTACTCACTGCAGCTTGAATTACTCCTGGTCTTGTAAATGCAGAATAAACATTCCACCTTGGACATGCTCCACCATACCTAGGAATTTCAATTCCAGATAAAGAAAATCTTTTTGAAATATTCCCAGCCATATCTACTCTTAGAAAATGGAATGGAATTCCGGGTAGTTTAGGATCTTGTAAACAAGTAACTCTATGGGTAACTTGTTCAAAAGATGTTGCAAAAGTATTTTGTAAAAGCTCTAAATCATATTTAAGTTTTTTGCATTCAGTGTGGAAAGGTTTATAGGGCATTAGTATTGCAGCTCCACAATAATTCAATAAGGCTACTTTTGTTAATTTTTTAGACTCCTCAGAAGGAAATGTAAAAGTAGACAAATAGTCTTCAATCTCTTTAGTAGCTCCTTCTTGAGCAATTTGAGCAGCTGCATGGAGTTTTTTTGTCTCCAAAGAGCTATAATCACTAAGTAATAATTCTTTTTTATTTTTATGATAAATTTTTGAAAAAGGTTTATCTTCTTCAGGAATTACATCTTTTACAGTAATTCCAAATTCTGTTTTTAAGTATTCACAGAGAGCTATATATCTAGTTCGATTATTTTTTTGAACTTTTTCAAATACCTTGTTTGCGAATTCCTCTAATTTAGGAAAATAGTTTTTATTTTTTTGTAAAAAATCAGAAATAACTTCCCCTGGAAATGAACTTTTTCTACCATCAACAATTTTACCAGATATTTTTTCAATCTTATTAATTAATTCGTGATCTTTTTTTTTTAAAATGTCCCCTAGTCTTACTATTGCTTTACCAATTTTAGGATTTGTTCCCACAAGATCTTTGACCTCTGGGCCTAAGATATCTAAATCCTCAAATAATTCATCATCAAGGATTTCGGACAAAGTATTTTCTAAGTTTAAATCTGTTTTTGAAGTTAATTGCGAAAGTTCAATGTTAAGTTTTTCACAAATTTTTAAGAGTAGATCTCCATCAATTTTCCTTTTTCCACCTTCAATTAAATTTAAGTAACTTGGTGAAATACTTAACTCCTCAGCAAGTTTATTTGCTTGAAGACCTAATTGTCTTCGAAAAGCCTTGATTTTTGGCCCAATTTTTAGATCTAATTGACTCATATTTTCTATTTGTAAATTTTGTAAATTTATTTTTACAAAATTTTTCTTTAGTTTACAACACTTTTACACTTTTTTATAGATTTTGTAAATCCTGTAAATTATAAATTTTACATGGACGAAAAATTAAAAAACAGTGAAAATGAGGCTCAAATCATAAGACATGAAGACCTTGCTAGACACAATAGCAGAGGGATCTACATGAGAGATGATCATTGTGATTGGGGTTCAAGTGGAATGCAAGATCTAGTTGAGACTCTAAACGACTCAAACTAGTTCTAATTCATTCGACTTTATTCATTTCTTACTAAGACTTTAACATCACAGGATTATTATAATGAGCGCAGAAAATATCTCATATGACTTAAAAAGATTTGCAGGAATAAAAAGAGACTATACTCCTGAAGAAGTTGAAAGACTTAGAGGATCCATAAAAATTGAATATTCTATATGTAAACAACAATCTACAAAATTGTGGAAACTACTTAATTCGGAACCTTATGTGAATACATTAGGATCTTTATCCGGTAACCACGCAGTTCAACACGCAAAAGCTGGATTAAAAGCGATTTATTTGAGTGGCTGGCAGGTTGCAGCAGATGCTAACAGTGCTGGAGAGATGTATCCTGATCAATCTCTATATCCATATGACAGTGCTCCAAAATTGGTTGAGTCAATGAATAATGCTTTAATAAGAGCTGATCAAATTCAACATATGGAATTAAAAGATGGTGATATGAAGACAGAAAAAAGAGTTGATTATATGCTACCAATTATTGCAGATGGAGAAGCAGGTTTTGGTGGACCATTAAATGTATTTGAACTTGCAAAAAAATTTATTAAAGCAGGTGCTGCTGGTGTTCATTTTGAAGATCAATTAGCTAGTGAAAAAAAATGTGGTCATATGGGTGGAAAAGTACTTGTACCAACTGGTACGATGATCAAAAATTTAAAGGCAGCAAGACTAGCTGCAGATATTGCAGATGTACCATTAATTATTTTAGCAAGAACTGATGCTAATGCTGCTAAACTAATTACTAATGATCATGATGAAAATGATAAAGCTTTCCTTACTGGTGAAAGATCTCCAGAAGGTTTTTATTATGTAAAAGCAGGCATTGATCAAGCAATATCAAGAGGTTTAGCTTATGCACCTTATTCAGATTTAATTTGGTGTGAAACTGCTACTCCTAATCTTGAGGAAGCTAAAAAATTTGCTGATGCAATTCATGAAAAATTTCCTGGAAAGCTTTTAGCCTATAATTGTTCACCATCATTTAATTGGAAAAAACATTTGTCTGATAGCGAGATTGCGACTTTTCAACAAGAAATAAGTAAAATGGGATATAAATTTCAATTCATTACATTAGCTGGATTTCATACTCAAAATATCGCTATTTTTGAATTAGCTGAAAAATATAAAAGCGAAGGCATGACAGCTTATTCAAAAATTCAAGAACAAGAATTTGCTCGTGAGAAAGATGGTTACACAAGTGTCAAACATCAAAGAGAAGTAGGTACTTCTTATTTTGACGCTGTTTCTAACACTATTAGCAGTGGTAAAAGTTCAACAACAGCGATGGCAGGTTCAACCGAGTCCGAGCAATTCTAAAAATACGTTCCTCTTAATAAAATAGTTATCTAACTGGCCCAGAAATGGGTCAGTTAGATTTTAATAGAAACAATTATTTTTTAAATAATCTTGAAAGAAATCTCAATTTCCAAAAAAGTGTTTTTAAAAATTGGTCTAAATACAAAATAATAATTGTTTTTTCTTTCATCTTATTTTCATAGATCACATCATTTATTTTAATAGTACAAACTCCTCTGATATCTTTAAAATTTTGACTTTTTAGCTCAGAAAATTTATCGTAATAATTGTTAGTCATATGCTCAATAAAACAGTCTGGATCAGTTTGATTGTTAATTTCTGGCAATAAAGTTGCTATAAAATAGTTAATGTTTAACGCATTGAAGCCTATTGAGGATCTTTCTGTTATTCCGTAATTATGTCTAAAGTTGTGGACTTTTTTTTTAAAATTCCACCATTTAGATCCTATAAAGTCTTTAAATTGTTGTTGATCATATATCCAGAAACAACAATAATTTTCAAGGTCATTTATAAAAAATTTCTGTGAATCAATACACACAAAATTTTTTAACCTTTCAGTAATATGAATACTGTAATTTTGATTATCTTTATTATTTTTTTCATATATCAAAAATCCTAAGTTAAATTTTTTAGACGACAAATTTTTCTGAAATTTTAAATAATATTGTAAATTTTTTTCAGTAAATTTAATGTCATGTTCTAAGTACATAAAATAATTATAGCTATCTTTTTGTTTTTGCATTTCTGGTCTAGTTAGCCAAGTCAAATAACCTTTTTCCAAATCATCATTATTAATTTGATGATTAATTATATTGGCATCTAATTCTTTATCATTTAAAAAATTATTATGGGTATGTATGAATATATCTGATGGAAGAGAAAGTTTTTTTAGATTTAAAATATTTTCCTTTAAATAATCAAATCTAGTTAAATTTCTATATCCCTCTTTTTTTTCAGGATTTGGATTGTAAAAAGGTATATGAATAGATATAGACATTTTTAAAATTAAAATTATAAACAAATTTAACATTTTTAATAATGAAAAAAATATTAATAACGGGTGGGACAGGATATCTTGGTAGGAATTTAGCACTTTTTTACAAAAAGAAATATAAAGTCTTTATTGGTGCAAGAAACAATAAACAAAATTTTTTAGTAAAAAACTTAACAAATTGTGAAGTGGTTCCTCTTGATGTTTCTAATATTGAATCTGTAAACGATTGCTTAAACTATTCTAAGCCTGACATTGTTATCCACGCGGCTGCTACTAAATTTGTTGATCTGTCTGAAAAATTTCCTTTTGAATGTATTGATATAAATATTGTTGGATCAGCTAACATAGCAAGAGCATGCATAAATAAAAAAATTCCTACAGTTATTGGTGTATCAACAGATAAGGCATCGCCACCTATTAAAAATATTTATGGTTTAAGTAAATCATGTATGGAAAGACTTTTCTCATCTATTGAGCCCTACGGTAAAACAAAATTTATCTGTGTTAGATATGGAAATGTGACATGGTCAACAGGTTCAGTGCTTCCTATTTGGAAACAAATGTTCAATAAAAACAAAACTATTTTAACTACAGGACCTAACATGAGAAGATTTTTTTTCTCAGTTGATGAAGCTGTAAGTTTAATCGATCAAGCATTAAAATTAAAAGATAAATTAGCTGGTAAAATTCTTTCTGCTGAAATGAAATCATCAAAAATGATAGATATTTTAAAAGTCTGGATTAAAAAATTTGGTGGAAATTATAAAATAATTCAAACAAGAAAAGGGGATAGATTAGATGAATATTTAATTGGAGAAGATGAATTAAAATATGCTGAAGTTTTGAAGATTAAAGATAAAAAGTATTTTGTTATAAATTTTAATAAATTATCAAAAAAACCACTTAAAAAAATTGTTTCTTCAAAAGATGCTAAAAAATTAGCACAGTCTGAAATAGAAAAGATAATTCAATTTGGACTAAGATCTAATGAACTCTAAAAAAATTAATCATGCTTTTATTATGGCTGCTGGTCGTGGAACCCGACTAAGACCTTTAACAAAAAAAATACCTAAAGGATTAATAAAATTTAAACAAACATCATTAATTGCAAATGGAATAAAAAAACTTAAAAAATATATAGATTTTATCCATATTTCGGTAGGTTATAAAGGCCCGATACTCGCTAAGCATCTAATAGAAGAAAAAGTATCATCTATCATTAATACAGATAAAAAAGGAAACTCATGGTGGATTTTTAATTCAATATTTAAATCTTTTAACTCGCCATTGTACGTTCTTACTTGTGATAATGTTACTAATATCGATTTTAAAAAAATTGAGAAAGACTATTATAAAAAAGGTCAGCCTATTTGCATGATAATACCTACAAAGCCAATTAAAGGTTTAGCAGGAGACTACATATTTAGAAAAAAAAATATTATTCAAGGATTATCAAGAAAGGTTAAATCAGATATTTATTGTACTGGCATTCAAGTATTAAATCCAAAAAAAATAAATGATAAGATTAAGTCAACAGATGATTTTAATATTCTTTGGAAAAGATTAATTAAAATTAAACAGCTATATGTTTCTGATGTTATGCCAAAAAAATGGTATACTGTAGATAACGTAGACAATTACAAAAAGTTAAAAAAAATTTTCAAATAATAGATGATAAATAAAAACTTTGGTTTTGGGACTCAGATTAGAAAATCTCCATATTTTGACTCTACCGTAAAATGGGGAGCAACAGGATTTTCTGTGTATAATCATATGTACATTCCAAGAGATTTTGGAAATCCTGAACAAAATTTTTGGAATTTGATAGAAAAATCTATACTTTGTGATGTCGCTGTTGAACGTCAAGTAGAAATTACTGGACCAGATGCATATAAATTCATTCAGTTACTTACCCCAAGAGACCTTTCCAAGTTATCAATTGGTCAATGCAAATATGTTTTAATTGTAAATGACAAAGGGGGAATAATTAATGACCCTGTACTTTTAAGATTAGGAGAAAATCATTTTTGGTTATCACTTGCTGACAGTGATGTTTTGTTGTGGGCGCAGGGAGTAGCTGTTAATTCAGGGTTGAATGTTAAAATTAATGAACCTGATGTATCACCACTACAACTCCAAGGGCCTACTTCAGCTGAAATAATGATTAAACTTTTTGGTGAAGAAATTAAAGATCTTAAATATTATTGGTTTAAGGAGTGTAAGCTGGATGGAATTCCATTAGTTGTTTCAAGAACTGGTTGGTCTAGTGAATTTGGATATGAAATATTCCTGAGAGATGGCACTAAGGGAAATGATCTTTATGAAAAGATAATGGAAGCAGGAAAAGAGCACGGATTAATGCCTGGGCATACATCTTCTATTAGAAGAATTGAGGGTGGAATGCTTTCTTATCACGCTGATGCAGATATAGAAACCAACCCCTTTGAATTAGGTTTAGGTAGATTGGTTAATTTAGATAGTGACATTAACTTTATTGGTAAAGAAGCTTTAAAAAAGATTAAACAAGAAGGAATTAAAAGAAAACAAGTTGGTTTAGAATTAGATTGTGAGCCATTAAAGGGTCCGAATACAACTTTTTGGCCTATATATAAAGATGGAAAAAAGATTGGTAAAGTGACCTCTGCAGTTTACTCACCTAGACTAAAAAAGAATATTGCACTGGCGATGGTTGAAATTAATCATTCGGATATTGGTAATACTTTAAAGATTATTAGTAATAGAGAAATTAAATCTAAAATAATTGAAAAGCCTTTTTACGATCCAAAGAAAAAAATCGCTTCTTCTTAAGATTTAATATTATACCCTTTTTTCAATAATATTGAGACTGCGATTACGCATATCACTAAAAATGACACCATGGATCCTACACTTATCCAAATATTAAAATCTGATATTCCATAAAATGAAAATCTTAAGCCATCAATTAGATAAACTACTGGATTAAAATAAGAAACAGTTTGCCAGAAAGGTGGCAACATATCTAAAGAGTATAAGCTTCCCCCTAAAAAAACCATAGGTGTAATAACTAATGATGGAATGATTGACATTTGCTCAAAGTTTTTACTAACAACACCAATTAAAAAACCAAATAATGCAAAAGTAAAAGAGACTAAAATTAACAAAAATATCATTAACATTGGATATTCAACAGTTACCTCAGCAAAAAATGAAGCAGTGGCATAAATTACAGCACCGACGATTAAAGTTTTGGTGGCCCCTGCTCCAACAAAAGCCAAAACAGTTTCAAGTGTTGAAATGGGCGCTGCTAAAATCTCATTAATAGTCCCATTAAATTTTGGAAAAAATATTCCAAAAGAAGTATTACTTATTGATTGAGTAAGTAACGTTAGCATCAATAAACCTGGAACGATATATGAACCATAGCTTACACCATCAATTTTTTGAATATAACCACCAATCACTGAACCAAAAACAACAAAGTATAATGATGTGGATATTACTGGTGAGAGAAGAGATTGACCTACAGTTCTTAAGAATCTGTTCATCTCATGAACATATATAGCTTTAAAACCATAATAATTAAATTTCATTATTCTCCCTTACTAAATTTACAAAAATTTTCTCTAGATTACTTTGTTCAGTTTTTAAATCTCTTAACTTTAAGCCTGTATCTTTTAAATCCTGCAATAAATCAGTAATACCAGTTTTTTCAGCTCCAACATTATAAGTATAGATTAAAGACATATGTTCTTCATCAATTTCAAGATTATATTTAATTAATTCTTTGGGAATTTCTGTAATTTTTTTTTGTAATTCAATATTTAATTTTTTATGGCCCATCTTTTTAATTAATTCTTTTTTATCTTCGACAACGATAATTTCACCTTGATTGATAACAGCTACACGATCTGCAATAGCTTCAGCTTCTTCAATATAATGTGTAGTTAAGATAATAGTGACTCCTGTTTTTCTTAAATCATCAACAACCATCCACATATCTCTTCTAAGTTCAACATCAACTCCAGCTGTAGGCTCATCTAAAAATAATATTTTTGGTTCATGAGATAAGGCTTTGGCAATTAAAACTCTTCTTTTCATTCCACCAGACAATTGTCTTAATCTTTGATCTTTTTTATCCCATAAGCTTAGGTCTTTTAAAATCTTTTCTATATGTTCTGGTTTAGGTGATTTGCCGTATAAACCTCTAGAATATGACACTGTATCGAAAACTGTTTCAAAGGACTCTAAATTTAATTCCTGGGGAACCATTCCTATTCTAGATCTTGTTTCACGATAATTTTTAATTATATCAAATCCATCAACTGAAACAGTGCCAGATGAGGGGGTAACAATCCCACAAATTATACTAATTAAAGTTGTCTTACCTGCACCATTTGGTCCAAGCATCGCAAGAATTTCACCTTGTTTAACTTTAAGACTAACTTTTTTAAGTGCATCAAAACCATTATCATATACTTTTGAGAGATCATTAATTACTATTTGGTTATCTGACATTGAATCAGATATATAGACATTAATTCTCCTAATACAATCGACTAATATTAAAACTTTTTAACTTTAAAAACTATTAATGGTAAAAAAGTTGCAATTACAAAAGATAAGAATAACAAAGACTGTGACACAATAGGTGTGAATAATTCTTTTGGTAAAAGGATTCCAACTAATAAGCTTTTGGAAAAATCAGGAGCAGGAAACATTAAAAAACCTCCTATTAATCCAATAATAATTGATACATAGGCAGTCTTTTCATTAATATTTTTATTATAGAAACTGTAGAAAACCGTTAAGACAAAAGCACAACAGAATAAATCAGCTAATAAAAATAGATATAAAATATCAAATCCTTTGGAAGCAACGATAAAAGAAATTAGAGATAAAAACAAAATTATATATTTAGAAACGTTTAGGTAATTTGTTTTTTTTTCTAAATTAAATGTTGCTTTACCATCTACAACAATCAAACTTGATATTGCATTTACCAAAGTATCTACAGTAGAGATAGTTAATGCCAAACCTAATATAATCACAACAATAGAAAGTAATTCCGTTTGTTCTTTAAGTAACAATGTAAAAAAACCAAGATCTGGTCTAGTAGTTGGATCTATGGAGAAAGCAACCATTCCTGTAAACCCCATATAAAAAACTACAGGTATAATTATAAAGAAAGATATAATTAAACTTTTTTTTAAAGTTTCATAATTTTTTGCAGCATATACTCTTTGCCAATTTCCTTGGTGAAATAAGTTTGTAGCAGCTACCGCAATAAAAAAGGTTAAACCAGCCGTATAACTAGGTAAGTAAGATGGGCTTAAAAGTTGAGGATTTTTTTTTTTTATAAAATCAAAAGATAATTCAGATCCTGTAAAAGATGTAATGTATGATACTGAAATCAGTAATAAAACTCCAATAACAACCATTTGTATATTGTCAGTAAATATTGATGCTCTTAAACCTCCATATAGAGTATAAGCAAGTGTAGACAATAATACGATTAAAGCAGTTATCCAAAGTTCAGTACCTGAAATATAATTAATTAGGACAGCCACTGCAGTAACTTCAGCACATAAAAAAATGAACATATAAAAAATAGTCATTAGCAAAATAAGTTTAAATAGACTTTTTCCAAACTTTTTTCTTGTAAACTCAATTAGTGAAGATCCTTTAGGGAATTCTTTTCTAATTTTTTTACCAAGGTATATTAAAAAAAACATTGGAAAGGCTGTACCTAATGAATATCCTATTATAGCTCCCATTCCTCCCCATGTTGAAGCAGATGCAGGGCCAAATAAAATCCATGCTCCTAAAGCTGAAGCAGTTAGACTTGTTGTTAAAGAAAATAATCCAATATTTCTATTAGCAATTAAATAGTTATTCAATCCTCGGTATTTTTTTGAATTATAAAGACCTAAAAAAACAAATATTAAACTTATAACAATTACTAATGTTAATGATGTTGATTGACTTATAAAAAATGATTTATCCATTGTTCTCCCTTTCTGAATTACCGGACAGGTTCTTAGGGTTTAATCTCAGTCTGTTATGACACCCCTTTAATATTGGTTTATACTTTATTATCTATTATTTCAACCATACACTTAGTGGCGTATTCTCGCCATTCGGATGAGTTTTTACCTTTAAGACTGTTTAAGTGATTACGATTATTTTGAATATCTTTTTTATGTTTAGCTTTATCTTTTTCATCTAAGTTGGCTTCCATATTAGTCAAATTAGTTTCCATAGCATTAATCCAACTATTTCCAAGTTCGACACATTTAACATCATCTTTTTCATCACAAATTTGTTTAAAAAAATTAAAAATTACATCGTCTGTTTTTATTGAATTATTCACTAAACTTTTATCTTATCTATTTGAGCTTCAGCTTCTCTTATAGATTTTTCATAGTCCAAAGCCATTTGATCAGCACTAATAATTTCTACTTGATCAATTCCAAAAAAATTAAGAATAAATTTTAACCATGGTGTTAAAAAATCTTCTTCACTATTAAGTTTTGTTCCTCCTGAGGTAATTACTAAATATGCTTTTTTATTCTTAAGAAGACCCTCTCTTCTACCATTGGGTTTAAATCTAAAGGTTTCTCCTATTCGTGCAGCTAAATCTGACCAAGCTTTTAGAGTAGCAGGAGGACCATAATTGTAAATTGGAGCTGATATTATTATAATATCACTTTCTTTTAGCTCTTTAACTAATGTATCTGATAACTCAAACATTTTTTTATGATGTTCTGTTTGGTCTTTTTTATCAATTTTCATACCTGACTCGGTTAAACCAGAAACAAAAACCATTTCATTATCTAAATCTCTATAGATAATTTCATCTTCTGGTTTTTTTATCTTATTCAATAATTTTTTAGCTAAAGCTCTTGATGTCGAACCTTCTTTTCTTGCACTAGAGTCTATTTGATAAATCTTCATAATTTATTATCCAAAGTTTTGTAAGAATGGAAAAATATTTAATAAATAAAATCCTAAACCTTGCAGTTGATTAGTTAATATCAAAATACCAGTAATTAAAAGAATTATTCCCCCAATTTTAGATACTAAATTAATATTTCTTTTGAAATTTTTTGAAAATATCAAAAATTTCTGCATTAAATAACCTGATAAAATAAATGGTATTGCCAAACCAAAGGAATAAAAGAATAAAAGTAAAATTCCTTTTATTATGTTTTCCTCAGTGGCTGCTAAAACTAAAATTGATCCTAATATTGGACCTATACAAGGTGTCCATCCAAAAGCAAATGCCATACCAATTAAAATTGGACTATAAAAATTTTTATTTGTTTTGGTTTCAATTCTTTTTTCATAATTTAAAAATTTTAAGTTTATGATCCCAATAATGTGAAGTGAAAAGAGAATTATTACTAATCCAGCTGCTATTCGAAGCTCATTAGAGTTTTGAAGTAATATTTGACCTAAGAAAGTAGATGCTGCCCCAAAAATTATAAAGACAATGGAAAAGCCAACAGTAAATAATATTATTGGTATTAGATTAATATTTTTTTTTTCAATTAATTCATTTATAGAGCTTCCTGAAATATAAGATATATATCCTGGTATTAATGGTAAGACACATGGGGATAGAAAGCTTACTAAACCAGCTCCAAAGGCAATAATTATTTCAAACATTAAATTTAATTTAAAATATTTTATTCTTTATATGGGAAAACTTTATGTTGTTGTGTTCCAAGATTATCAACACCTAAAACAACTTCTTCTCCACCCTTCAAAAAATGTGGGGGTGACATGTTTTCTCCGACTCCTGGTGGAGTTCCAGTACAGCAAATATCTCCAGGATGCAAACTCATACAGGAACTCATATAAGAAACTAAAGTTTTAATATCAAATATCATTTGTTCTGTATTTCCTGTTTGCATTCTTTTGCCATCAACATCTAAAAACATATTAAGTTTTTGAAAGTTTGGTAGTTCATCCTTTGTAACTATATAAGGGCCTATAGGGCCAAAAGTATCAAAACCTTTTCCTTTATCCCAGGTTAAACCTTTATTTTTTTGAAAGTCTCTCTCACTAACATCATTCACCAAAAAAAATCCTAACACATGGTCTAATGCAGATTCTACACTAACATTAATTGCTTTTTTCCCAATTACAAAACCTAACTCCACTTCCCAATCTGTATGATTGGAACCTTTTGGAACTATAATTGGATCATTGGGTCCAGTTATACAACTAGTAAATTTAGAAAATATAATTGGTTCTTTTGGTATTGGTAAATTTTGTTCTTCTGCATGATCTTTAAAATTTAATCCTATTCCAATAAACTTTGATGGATTTGAAACACAGGCTCCGATTCTTGTATTAGATTCTAGTTTAGGTAAACTTGAAATATCAGTTTTGTTTATTTTATTAATCGTATCAAAGTTTAATGTTTCAGGATTAAAATCAGTAATTAATGATGATAAATCTCGATAATTATTATTCTTATCTATAATGGCTGGTTTTTCTTTTCCAATTTCACCTATTCTACATAACTTCATTTTTTCTCCTTTTTTTAATAAGTTGCTCTTCCACCACTTAAGTCAAAAACTCCTGCAGTGCTAAAAGAGTTTTCATCACTTACCAACCAACAAACTAAAGAGGCCAGCTCTTCTATTTTTGCAAATCTATTTCTTGGTATCTTGGATAGCATATAATTAATATGTTCATCTGTCATCTGGTCAAAAATTCTCGTTTTTGCTGCTGCAGGTGTTACGCAATTAACAGCGATATTTTTATCAGCAAGCTCTTTACCTAAAGATTTTGTTAATCCTATTACACCAGCTTTAGATGTACTATAAGCACTAGCGTTTGGGTTGCCTTCTTTTCCAGCAATAGAAGCTATATTAACAATTCTTCCGTAATTGTTTTTAATCATGTGTGGAACAATAGCTTTGCAACAATAAAATGTTGAATTCAAATTCAATTCTATCACTTTCTGCCATTCATCTAAAGGATAATCCCACACTTTAGCATTCATCCCTGTCATCCCTGCGTTATTCACAAATATATCTATTTGACCCAATTTTTCCTCGAGTTCATCAACTGATTTTTTTACAATTTTAAAATCTGTTACATCGACTATTTGATAACTAAAATTTTCAGAATTAATTTCTTTTTTAGCTTTTTCAGCCTCATCTTTATCTATATCCCAAATTACAACTTTTCCACCTGATTGAATAATTCTTTTTGTGATAGCTAAACCAAAGCCTTGAGCACCACCAGTTACTATCGCAACTTTATTTGTTAAATTATATTTATTCATACTTTTTTCTTTCTTAATAATGGAAAAATTAATGCAATAAAAGATAAAATAAAAAACGTAACAACTATCGGTCTAGTCAAGAACAATAACCAATTACCCTCAAATATTACCAAAGATTGTCTTAAGGTACCTTCAACTAATTCTCCTAAAATTAAACCTATTATTACAGGAACTACTGAAAAACCATAACGTCTCATAAAAAAACCAATTACTCCAAAGAATAACATTATCCATACATCTAACATTGATTGACTTAGTGAATAAGTTCCACACACAGAAACTGCAAAAATCATAGGCCAAAGTAATTTATTTGGTACTAAAGTAATTCGAGCAAATATTTTGGCTCCAAAAAAACCAAATATAAAAAATAAAATATTTGCAATCAACATTGACCCAAAGATACCATATAAAAATTCTGGTTGCTCTCTGAATAGATCAGGACCAGGTCTAACCCCGTGTATTATTAATCCAGTCAAAATTACAGCTGTCGTAGCACTTCCAGGGATACCTAATGCTAAAGTAGGAACCATAGCACCACCCGTAGCTGCGTTATTTGCTGCTTCAGCGCCTGCTATCCCTTCTACTGAACCTTTTCCAAATTCCTCAGGATTTTTAGACCATCTTTTTGCTTCAGAATATCCTATAAGAGATGCAACTGTTCCTCCTTCTGCTGGTAATACTCCAATAAAAGATCCAATTCCTGAAGATCTTAATATGGTTTTCCAAGTTTTTTTGTAATCCAATAGTGATGGTAGTTTTACTGCTTTTAATGCTACTCTTTTAAAAACTTGATCCAATAAAGTTGACTGAGTTAACATTTCACTTATTGCAAACAATCCCACAACTACAGGGATAAAACCTATTCCTTCTGATAATTCATTAATTCCATAGGTAAATCTTTCAATTGAAGTCATAAAATCTTTACCAATTGTAGATATTAATATTCCAAATGCTCCAGCTATTAAGTTCTTAATTGGGCTTCCTTCACCGATAGATGCGAGCATAGTTAAACCAAAAATTGCTAAAGCAAAATATTCAGGCTGTCCAAACTCATAAGCAAGCTGTGCAAGTAAAGGTGCAAAAAAAACTAAAACGACCACACTAAAGATACCTCCAATGGTACTAGATACTGTTGCCATGCCTAAAGCTCTTCCAGCTTCTCCTTTTTGAGCAAGTGGATAACCATCAAGACAAGTTGCAGCCGCCGCTGGTGTTCCTGGAGTATTGATCAGGACTGCTGTAATCGCTCCACCATAAGTAGCTGAACAATAAATTGCTGTTAGTAAAACAATCGCTGATAAAGGGTCCAAGGTCATAGTAAAAGGTAAAATTAATGCACCACCTGTAGTTGGCCCAAGACCAGGTAATACTCCAAGTATCAAACCAAATAATGTTCCAAAAACTAAAACAATCATTAATTTTGAACTCATTAATGGTGCAAACATTAAAGAAAGGTTTTCCATTTTAAACTTGATAATAAATATTAGTAATTATACCTGGGGGAAATCTTAAACCCAAAATTGTTTCAAAAAAAATGAAAACAATTATTGGAAAAATTATACTCACTAATATCAAATAAAATATTCTTCTTTCACCCCAACAATAAGAAACAAAAATTGATAATAATGATATAGCTAAAAAAAAGTCTAGTGTTTTTGAAACAATAACAAATAATATAAAACTTAGTAAAGTTAAGAAAAAAGTTTTAGGTAGTTTTTTTTCAATTTTCCAAGGCTTTTTAATAGACAAATAAAAAACTATTAAAGTTAAACCAATTATTAAAAGCAATAATCCTTTTGGAAAGGTAGCTGGCTGTATACCTCTATTTAGAATTGGTGGTACAATATCAAAAGTAAATGTGCTAATTAGTAAAATAGTAGAAACGAGGATTATTGTAAAAGAAACTTTAAATTCGTCTTTAAAAAAAAAGGGCAAACTTTTGTTTGCCCTTTTTTGCTTTTGTACATTACTCATTTTAAATGTACTTATTTTTTTTAATTACTTTATGTAACCTAAAGCTTTAAGCTGTGCAGTCATTTCAGTAAGCATTTCTTCCATTTGCTTACCCCATTCATCAGCACCAACTACACTTGAGTCATCAAGTCCAATTTCAGTTAAGAAATTTTTGTAATAGTTGTGACTCATAGCTTTCATCATTCCAGCTTCTAATTCTTTTACTCTTGCAGCTGGAGCTCCTTTTTTAGTTACAAATCCTCTAACAGTAGATAAAGAAACAGGTATACCTAATTCTTTTGCTGTTGGAGAATCTCCAATTTTAGCCATTCTATTATTTGCTAATACAACAGAAACACATAAAGTTCCGTCATTAATTTCTGTCAATGCTTCACCTAAATTTAAAACACCTACATCAATATCTCCTTTGACTAAGTTTGTTTTAATTGGTGCTACACCTTTGTAGGCAACAATAGTTGGATCTTTTAATCCACCTTTTTTTGTGAAAGCAATTGCACTAACATCATCAATACCACCAACGTGAGTTGTTCCGTATTTAAGTGATTTTGATTTTTGAACGCTAATAAATTTTTTAGCATCTTTGATGTCAGATTTACAGTTAACAACAAATAATTGTGGGTCATCAGTACCTCTAGCTAGAGGTTGCATGTCGCTAATTTTAACCTTAGTTTTTCCTAAGGCCATAGAAACAGCATGACCAGTAGTCCATGTTAGAGTGTGTTGACCATCAGCTGGTAAGCTCATCATATAATCCATAGAAACAGCTCCACCACCACCTTTTTTGTTAACTAATTGCATGTCTTGTTTAAGAACTCTTCTTGCTCTTAAAAGCATCATTCTAGTAGTAACGTCAGTACCACCACCAAATCCAGCGTGAGTAATTGCTTGTATAGCACCATCTGCTCTTGCAGATACAGTCATTAAAGGTATTGCTATAACAAAAAATTCAGTCACAAAGAATGCAGCGGCTAAGAAAAGTTTAAAACTTTTTTTCATTATTTCCCTCTTTGGTTAATTTATAATTAAATATTTAAGCATAATCTGTTACAAAGTTTAAGAACAAAATGAGTAAAAATAAAATTAAAATTGCTATATTATTAGGTGATCCATCAGGTATTGGACCCGAATTGGTCTCAAAGTTACTAAGTGAAGAAATTACTAACAAAGCAAACATAGTTTTAATTGGTGAAAAAAAAATTTTAGAAGAAGGAAATAAGATTTCTGGAAAATCACAAGATTTAAAATTTGTTGAAAAATTTGAACAGATAAATTTTGATGAAGGAAATAAATTTTTTTTAGATATCTCAAAAGGTAAAAATCATAAATATAATTTATCTGAATGCTCAAAAGAGTCAGGAGAAAGTGTTCTAGAGGCTCTTAACTTAGCATTAGATCTTGCGAAACAAAATAAAATAGATGCTATTAACTTTGGCCCATTTAATAAGACAAGTATGAAGTTGGGCGGAAATACTCATTCTGATGAACTTCATTTAATGGCTGAAAAATTAGATGTAAAAAATTTTTTCTGTGAATTTAATGTTGTAGACAACTTTTGGACTGCTAGAGTAACTTCGCACATACCTATTAGAGAGGTACCTGATCATGTTAAGAAAGAAAACATTATTAAACCAATAAAACTTATAAATAATGCAATGAAACTTAATGGAATTAAAAATCCTCGTGTAGCTGTACAAGCTTTAAATCCTCATGCAGAGTTTGGTATTGAAGAAAAAAATGAAATAATTCCAGCAATAGAAGAAGCAAAAAAACAAGGTATTAATGCAGATGGTCCTTTGCCATGTGATACTTCTTTTATTACAGCTTATAAAAATAAAAATCATGATTGTATAGTTGGCATGTATCACGATGCACTACAATCTGGACTCAAAGCGTTTGGTTTTGATAGAGGTGTTACCGTTCAAGGTGGTTTGCCACTACCTATTACTACACCAGCTCATGGTACTGCTTTTGACATTGCAGGAAAAAATAAAGCAAACTTAGAACCTACCTTGCAATCATTTAAGATAGCACTAACGATGGCAGAAAATAAATCTAAACAATGACAAAAATTAAAGACATTAAAACTTCCATTTATAAATGGACAGGTGAAATAGTTCCACCAGCTCAAAATTTTTGTACAAACCCAACTGATGCTCTAAGAGAGTCTGGAGATAAGATGAAATCATTTAGATTTCATCAATGGATGGTATGCGAAGTTATAGCTGATGACGGAACAGTAGGCTTAGGTAATGCCGCGCTCGCACCAGAAGTAACAAAAAAAGCAATTGATTGTTATTTAAAAGATTTAGTAATTGGTGAAGACCCTTTTGATTATGATTATTTATGGGACAAAATGTATAGAAGCACTATGGCCTGGGGAAGAAAAGGAATCGGAATGATTGGAATTTCAGCAATCGATCTTGGAATTTGGGACTTAATGGGTAAATTAAAAAAAAAACCAGTATTTGAATTGCTCGGAGGCAGAACCAAAGATAAGATTCCAGTGTATGCCTCAAAATTATATAGCCAACCAATAAAAGATTTACAAATAGAAGCTGAAAAATATTTAAATGAAGGTTTTAAAATGTTTAAAATGCGCTTTGGTTGGGGACCTAAAGACGGTGCGGAAGGAATAAAAAAAAATATTGAATTAGTAAATGCTGTTAGAGAAGTGGTTGGATATGAAACTGATCTTATGCTTGAAGCTTATATGGGATGGGATCTAGAATATTCAAAAAAAATAATACCTGAGCTAATAAAATTCAAACCAAAATGGTTAGAAGAGCCAGTAATACCTGATGATATTCCTGGATATGCAGAATTAAATGCTATGGGAGATGTTCCTATTGCAGGAGGTGAGCATGAGTTCAGTTATTTGGGCTTTAAACATTTATTAGAACTTAAAGCAGTCAGTTTTATTCAATATGATGCAAATAGAGTTGGAGGTATAACACCTGGACATAAAATAAATACTTTAGCAGAAAAGTATGGTGTACCTGTAATTCCTCATGCAGGTCAGATGCATAACTATCATTTAACAATGGCGCATAATAACTGTCCTTTTTCAGAATTTTTTCCTGTTCACCAAGTTGAGATAGGAAATGAGTTATTTTATTATTTATTTAAAGGGGAACCTGAACCCAAAAATGGTTTTATTAATTTAGATGATAATACTCCAGGACTAGGGATTTCTATAAATGAAAAATATAAATCTGATTTTAAAATTGTGGAGTAGTTAATTAACCTTTAATACCCATGTGAGTATATTTCACATTCAAATAATCCTTTATAGCCATAGAACCACCTTCTCTACCGTATCCACTTTGTTTAATTCCACCAAAAGGAGCTTCAGCAATAGCTATGAAACCAGTATTTACTCCTACTGTTCCAGTTTCCAATTGTTCTGAAGCTAAATGAGCTGTTTCCATAGAGTTTGTACAAACATAACTACTTAATCCAAGTTCATGATTATTAGCTCTTTCAATAACTTCATCAAAAGATTTAAAAGAGAGCATTGGAACTAATGGTCCAAAAGGTTCTTCTTTCATTATGGTAAAATTATCTTTAACATCATCAAATACTGTTGGTTCATAAAAAAATCCTTTGTTAAAGCCTGCTGGTCTTTTCCCACCAAGTAAAACCTTAGCTCCTTCTTTTTTGGTTTTTTCGACTAGAGCTTCAATCTCATTCAATCTCTTTTGAGTTGTTAAGGGTCCTAGTTGGGTATCTGGATCCATACCATTGCCAATTTTTAATTTTTTTGTTTTTTCTACAAATAAATTAACAAATTCATCTTTTTTTTCTTCTTGGATATAAAATCTATTTGGAGATATACATACTTGACCATTATTTCTAAATTTTGCTGCAATTGCCATATCTGTAGCTTTTTTTATATCTGCATCCTTAAATACTATAAAAGGTGAGTGGCCACTTAACTCCATGGTTACTCTCTGAACTTTATCAGCAGCTTGTTTTAATATTAATTTTCCTACTCTTGAGGAACCAGTTATAGATATTTTTTTAATTATATCTGAAGCAATTAATTGTTGAGCAATACTCGGAGGATCTCCTGACAATAAATTTACAACACCTGGGGGAACTCCACATTCATTACAAATATCTACCATTTCCATAACAACCCCTGGAGTAATAACATCTGGTTTTATGATTACAGAACAACCTGCCGCTAAAGCAGTTGCTATTTTTCTAGCAGATAATACTGCAGGAAAATTCCAAGGAGATAACGCTGCTACCACTCCTACTGGTTGATAGTAAACATGAACTCTTGTGTCTTCAAATCTACTTTCAACAGTTTGACCAAAAATTCTTTTTGTTTCTTCTGCATTCCATTCAAAAATATCTGCAGCACCATTAATCTCTCCTTTTGCTTCTGCTAATGGTTTGCCAACTTCTAAAGTCATCCACTTAGCAAGTACATCTTGTTTTTCTCTCATCTTGTCAGCAATTCGTCTGATTATATAAGATCTTTGCCAAGGAGCAGTTTTCCTCCAAACCTCTAATCCTTTTTTTGCAGAATTTAACGCTCTATCAACATCTTGGGGAGTAGCCTTAGAAGCCTTACCAATCACTTCTTCAGTAGCAGGATTTATTACCTCATAGGTTCCATTGTCAGATGATTGTTGCCATTTTCCATCAATGAATTGACCAAATTTTTCGTACATAATTCTAACTTAACATTACCTCTGGTTGTGTCCACTATGTAATTTTTACACATTAAAAAAAATTGTTACAATGGTATTTTAAAAATAAAACAAAAGGAGTTGTATGAAAGCATACATAATGGGAAACTACACTGAAAAAGCATTTCAGGGTTTTTTAAAAGACCCAAAAACTGATAGAAAAGCAGTTGTGGAACAATTGACAAAAGCTATGGGTGGTACAATGCATAGTATGGATATTGTTAGAGGATCTTATGACTTTGTAGTTGTGAATGAGTTAAACAGTTTCGAAGACTTTGCAGCTGTTAAACTTGTAGTAGAAGCATCAGGTGCAGTTAAAAACTTAACTATGCTAGAGGCAATAGATTTTACTAAAGCAACAACTAAAGCAAGTGAAGTTGCTTCTGGTCAATACAAAGCACCAGGACAATAATTAATTTATACTTCCAGTACGCGGGCTGGAAGTAAATTATTTTATTTTTTTAG
>JACWEG010000006.1 GCA_014653605.1 Pelagibacterales bacterium SAG-MED37 | reverse complement strand
ACTATTTTATCTTGTTGAACTTCTTCAATTTCGGCTCTTTCAATAGTTATTGATCTTTCATCTTTTTCAATTCCATGTCTATTAAAAACCCTTACATCTACGACTGTACCACTGCTACCTCTAGACATTCTTAAAGAAGTGTCAGTAACATCAATTGCTTTTTCACCAAAAATAGATCTTAATAATTTTTCCTCTGGTCCTGACGCTGAATCCCCTTTTGGTGTTACTTTTCCAACTAAAATATCACCCGCATTAACTTCAGCTCCTATGTAAACTACACCAGATTCATCTAAATTCTTTAAGGCCTCTTCATTTACATTAGGGATATCTCTAGTGATTTCTTCCTCACCTAATTTAGTGTCTCTCGCCATAATTTCATATTCAACTATATGAACTGATGTAAATACATCATCTGTAACACATCTTTCTGAAATTAAGATTGAGTCTTCAAAATTATAACCTTGCCATGGCATGAATGCGACTGTAACATTTTTTCCAAGAGCCAATTCACCAAGTTTAGTTGAAGGTCCATCTGCTATTATATCACCAGTTTTAACTTTATCTCCAACTCTTACTAATGGTCTTTGATTGATACACGTATTTTGATTAGATCTTTTAAATTTTTGAAGATTATATATATCTACACCTGATTTTGAAAAATCAGTTTCTTCAGTAACTTTAATTACTATTCTCTTACCGTCAATTTTATCTACTACTCCATCTCTTTTTGCAACAATTGTAACTCCTGAGTCTAAAGCTACATCACTTTCAATACCAGTACCAACTAAAGGTGCTTCTGGTTTTAAAAGAGGAACAGCTTGTCTCATCATATTTGAGCCCATAAGAGCTCTATTTGCATCATCATTTTCTAAAAAAGGAATTAGTGAAGCAGCAACTGAAACTAATTGTTTAGGAGATACATCTATGTAATCAATTGTTTCTGGTTTAGACAAAAGGAAATTTAAATTTTGTCTACAAGAAACTAATTCCTCAATAATTTTTCCATTTTTATCAATTTTTGTATTTGCTTGAGCAATAGTAAACTTGGTTTCTTCCATTGCAGATAAGTATTCAACATTGTCTTGTACTACCCCATCCTTAACTCTTTTATATGGACTTTCTATAAAACCATATTTGTTAATTTTTGCATAAGTAGAAAGACTATTGATTAAACCAATGTTTGGACCTTCTGGAGTTTCTATTGGGCAAATTCTTCCGTAATGAGTTGGATGAACATCTCTTACTTCAAAACCAGCTCGTTCTCTAGTTAACCCACCAGGTCCTAAGGCAGAAACTCTTCTTTTATGGGTAATTTCTGAAAGTGGATTTGTTTGATCCATAAATTGAGAAAGTTGTGAACTTGCAAAAAAATCTTTTAAAGAAACAGTAAGTGGTTTTGCGTTAATCAGATCTTGGGGCATTGCTGACTCTATATCTAGAGTAGTCATTTTTTCCTTTATTGCTCTTTCCATTCTATAAACGCCAATACGTGCTTGGTTTTCAACTAGTTCACCAACTGATCTAACTCTTCGATTTCCTAAATGGTCAATATCATCAACTTCATCTTTACCATCTCTCAGGTCTAACATTTTATGAATAATTGCAATAATATCATCATTCCTTAAAATGGTAATTTTATCAGAGCAATCTAAATTAAGTCTAGAATTCATTTTTACTCTACCTACATCAGATAAATCGTATCTATCAGAACTAAAAAATAAATTATTAAAAATTTGTCCAGCTATTTCAATTGTAGGTGGTTCCCCAGGTCTGAGCATTTTATATATTTCTGTTATAGCTTCATCTTTAGTATTATTTTTTATCATTAAGTAATGTTGTTAATAAATAGGGTCCTTTATTAATTGAGTTTGTAACTGAAATATTTAAAGAATGAATGTTTGCTTCCAATATTTGTTGTATAACAGTATCATTTAACTCAGTACCAATCTTAAAAATTCCTTCCTCTTCGTCACTTATCTTAATATCTTCATGTAAAAATTTTCCATAAAGTGACTCTCTTGATACAAATATGTCTTTTAAACCATCATTTGCTAACTTTTTTGCATTTAAGAAATTAATTTTTTCACCTAAAGTGATGACTACCTTTCCAGTTTTTGCATCTACTACTTCTTCAGAAAAATTTTTTGCTTTATAGTTTTCTGGATTAAACTTGGTTTTCCATTTCTCTGTTTTTGTATCATAAGTATATTTTTCATTCTCATAAAATTCATTAGCAATTTCTGATTTTGTAAAACCTAATGCAAGTAACAATGTTGAAGCAAGAATTTTTTTCTTTCTATCAATTTTAAAATATAAATAATCTTTAACATCATATTCAAAATCTAACCAGGATCCTCTGTTAGGAATTACTCTACAATTGAACAAAAGTTTTCCGCTAGCATGTGTTTTTCCTTTATCATGATCAAAAAACACACCTGGACTTCTATGCATTTGATTTACTACTACTCTTTGAACACCGTTTGTAATAAAAGTTCCACTATTTGTCATCATTGGAACTTCACCCCATGTAAACTTCCTGTTCTTTAGCAGACAATATATCTTTAGTATTATTTTCAGGATCAATTTCGTAAACTACGAGTCTTAAAGTACATTTTAAAGCAGACGAGTATGTTAGTCCTCTAGTTATACATTCTTCAACATCAAACTTTGGCTTTTCTAATCTATATGAAATGTATTCTAAAGTAGCTTTATCGTTAAGATCTTCTATGGGAAAAATACTTTTAAAAACTCTATCAAAACCTTTAGTTAAATCTCCTGCATTAGTGTCAAAAAAAGTCAACTCATCATATGAATTTTTTTGAACTTCTATAAGATTAGGAATAGATAAACTTTCTTTAAGTTTACCAAAACTTTTTCTTACGTTCTTTTTTTCCGTAAAAGATATTTGCATCTATGTCCAATACTGATTAAAAAATTAATCAGTACTTAAAAATTTCCTGTTAATTTACTTAAGTTCTACTTTCGCGCCTGCAGCTTCTAACTTAGCTTTTATTTCTTCAGCTTCTTTTTTTGGAACACCAGTTTTTTACTTCTTTAGGTGCACCCTCAACTAAATCTTTCGCCTCTTTTAGACCAAGGGATGTAGCCGCTCTTACTTCTTTAATTACATTAATTTTTTTATCTCCTGCAGAAACTAGCATAATTGTAAAATCATCTTTTTCCTCTGCCGCTGCTGCGCCTGCCGCTGCTGGTGCTGCTGCTGCCATTGGGGTTACTCCCCATTTTTCTTCTAGTTGTTTTGAAAGATCTGCAGCTTCTGCCACAGTCAAACTTGATAAATCTTCTATAATTTTATTTAGGTCTGGCATTTTATCTACTCTTTGGGTTGTGTTTCAGAATTTTCTGCTGGTAAATTACTCATTTTTTCCGATCGTGCAAGCAAAATACTCACTAATTTTGAAGCAGAGGCATTCAAAATTCCCACAATATTAGCTCTGGCTTCATCTAATGTAGGTAAATTTGCGACATTTAATACTCCAGCTTGATCTAGAACCTCATTATCCATTAGTCCACCAATCAATTTGAGACTCTCATTATCTTTTGCAAATTTTGATAAAATTCTAGCAGACATAATTGCATCCTCTCCGAAAGCAACAGCTGTTGGTCCAGTAAATAAATTGGATAAATCTTTACATTTAGTTTTTTCTAAAGCTATTTTTGTAATTCTATTTTTTGTAATTTTAAAAATAATTCCATGCTCTCTCATTTTAGATCTTAATTCATCTAATTGGACCATTGTTAAACCTTGATAATGAGTCACCATAACTGCTTTACTATTTTCAAACTGAGTCGTCATCTCAGTAATATAATTTTTCTTTTGTTCTTTATTCATCATAACAGCTAAATATTTTTGCCTAATTTTAATTTATAAGAAACACCCATAGTTGAAGTTATAAATGCTGATTTTATTAAATCTCCTTTAACTGTATTGTTAGATTTTTCTTTTTCTAGCGTATCTAACACAGCATTAAAGTTTTTAACTAATTGGTCATCATTAAAAGATTTTTTTCCAATACTAACGCCAATATTTCCTTCTTTATCATTTCTAATTTCTGCTTGACCTGATTTAGCATTTGAAATTGCAGTTTTTTAAATCTTCTGTGACTGAACCTAATTTTGGATTAGGCATTAGGCCTTTAGGTCCAAGAACTTTACCTAACTTAGATAGTTTAATCATCATTGTAGGTGTACAGATTAGTTTCTCAAAATTCATTTCACCATTTTTTATTTTTTCAATAAAATCATCTCCACCAACAATATCTGCTCCAGCAGTTTTTGCTTCAGAAGATTTTGCATCTTCACAAACAACTGCTACTTTAACTTTTTTCCCAGTACCTCCTGGAAGATTTACTACAGTTCTGATATTAATTTCATTTTTCTTTTGTTTGTTATTGATTTGAAAACTTATGTCGAGCGACTCATCAAATTTTGTAGTACAATTTTTTTTTACAACAGGTAAAAGTTTTTCAATCATTTCTGATGGTAGATCAGATGTTTTTTCTGGAAGTTTTTTAAACCTTTTAGATTTCATTATTCTTTAACCTCTATACCCATTGATCTTGCTGATCCTGAAATAATCTTTACTGCTTGTTCCAGGTCCACTGCATTTAGATCTGCCATCTTTTGTTTAGCTATATCTTCAGCTTGTTTTTTTGAAATTGATGCAACTATATTTCTTCCTGGTTCTTTTGAACCACTTTTTAATTTTGCCGCCTCTCTAATAAAAAATGATGCAGGTGGAGACTTAATTTTAAAGTCAAATTTTTTATCTTTATAAACTGTAATTTCTACTGGAACAGGTTTACCAGCTAATGATTTTGTTTTATCGTTAAATGCTTTGCAAAATTCCATAATGTTTACACCACGTTGTCCTAATGCAGGTCCAACTGGAGGTGCAGGATTAGCTTGACCACCTTTAATCTGAAGTTTTATAAATCCACTTATTTCTTTTTTCGCTGCCATTTTTTTAACTTGCTTTCTCCACTTGATTATATTCTAAATCAACAGGTGTTGGTCGACCAAATATAGAAACAGAAACTTTCAATCTAGATTTTTCCTCATCTATTTCCTCAACCATTCCACTAAACGATGCGAAGGGTCCATCTATAACTTGAACTTTTTCTCCAACTGCGTACTCTATAGCAGATTTTGGCTGAGCTACACCATCTTTTATTTGGCCTAAAATCTTATCAATTTCTTTGTCAGATACTGGAACTGGCATTCCTTTTGTACCTAAAAAACCACTAACCCTCTTTATATTTTTTATCATATGGTAAATGTTATTATCCATTTCACTTTTAATTAGAACATATCCAGGAAAATATTTCTTTTTTCTTTGGATTCTCTTGCCTCTTTTAACTTCTGTAACATCGTGAGTTGGCACAATGATTTCTTCAAATTTGTCTGAAATTTTAGCCTTATCAGCTTCTTCTTTAATTAATCCAGCTACTTTATTTTCAAAGCTTGAGTGTGATTGAACTATGTACCAATTTTTCATTAAATACTTACCTTAAGTAAAATCTCAAGAAAAAATTTTAAAACTTGATCTAATAGTAAAAAAAATAAGGACATTACAACAGCCATTGCAAGGACCATTAATGCACCCTGAAGTGTTTCTTTTCCAGTTGGCCAAGATACTTTAAAGGCTTCTTGTTTTACTTCTTGAATAAATTTAAACGGGTTTTTCATAAAAATTTAACTCTTAATTGGCAGGAGCGGAGGGACTCGAACCCTCAGCCTCCGGTTTTGGAGACCGGCGCTCTACCAATTGAGCTACACTCCTATATAGAGCTTACTCTATAATTTTAGTTACTACTCCAGCTCCAACAGTTCTACCACCTTCACGAATTGCAAAATTTAGTTTTTCTGACATCGCAATCGGTGTAATTAATTTAACTGTAAATTTAGCGTCATCACCTGGCATAACCATCTCTGTGCCAGCAGGTAATTCTACTTCTCCAGTTACATCTGTTGTTCTAAAATAAAACTGTGGTCTATACTTTGTAAAAAATGGAGTGTGTCTTCCACCCTCTTCTTTTTTAAGTACATAAGCCTGAGCTTCAAATTTAGTATGTGGTGTAACTGAACCAGGCTTACAAAGAACTTGACCTCTCTCTATATCAGTTCTTTCAACACCTCTTAAAAGTACACCGACGTTATCACCAGCCTCACCAGAATCTAAAAGTTTTCTAAACATTTCTACTCCAGTACAAACTGATTTTTTGGTTTCTCTAATCCCAATTATTTCAATTTCATCACCAGTTTTTAGTACACCTGACTCAACTCTTCCTGTTGCAACTGTACCTCTGCCTGAAATAGAGAAAACATCTTCTACAGGCATTAAGAAAGGTTTGTCTTTAGGTCTGTCAGGTTGTGGAATAAAAGCATCAACATTTTTCATCAACTCTAAAATTGAATTCTTTCCAATTTCATCATCTCTTCCCTCTACCGCTGCAAGTGCAGAACCTTTGGCAATTGGAGTTTTGTCACCTGGAAATTTGTAAGAAGTTAATAATTCTTTGATTTCTTCTTCTACCAGGTCAATCATTCCTTTATCGTCAACCTGATCAACTTTATTTAAGTAAACACATATAGCTGGAACACCAACTTGTCTTGCTAAAAGAATATGTTCTCTAGTTTGAGGCATTGGACCATCCGCAGCATTAACTACTAAAATAGCACCATCCATTTGAGCAGCACCTGTGATCATATTCTTAACATAATCAGCGTGACCTGGACAATCTACGTGTGCATAGTGTCTTTTTTCAGTTTCATATTCTACGTGCGCAGTTGAAATTGTAATTCCTCTTTCTTTTTCCTCTGGAGCCTTATCAATTTGATCATACGCTACAGCTTTAGCACCACCTGTTTCAGATAAAACCTTAGTGATCGCAGCTGTTAAAGTTGTTTTACCATGGTCGACATGACCAATTGTACCAATATTACAATGCGGTTTATTTCTTACAAATTTTTCTTTTGACATTACTTATTTCCTCACATTTCATTTTTTTTTTTATAATCTTTATTCTTGGAGCGGGTAAAGGGAATCGAACCCTTACATCCAGCTTGGAAGGCTAGCGTTCTACCATTGAACTACACCCGCACAACCCCAAGAGTAACACTCCAGTATTATCTAAAATTTTATCGAATGGTGGAGGGGGAAAGATTCGAACTTTCGAAGACCGAAGTCAACGGGTTTACAGCCCGCCCCATTTGACCGCTCTGGAACCCCTCCTTTGGGGAAGTGTCCCCTGTTCAATAAAGCTTCAAACAACATGCGTTTTATATATTTTATTTGTGTAAATGCAACACGTGATTTAATGGGAAAATATTCAAAAAAACGTGTAAAACTAGGATAAATTTATGAACAAATCATCTTTTTTTATCGTCGGTCAGCATGCTGTAATAGAAGCATTAAGAAATCCAAAAAGAAAGGTTTTAAGAGTGTTTTTAACTGAAGAAAGTAAAAAAAATATTCATCGAAAAAGTCCAAAAAAAAATCTACTAGAAGAAGTTAAAGTATATTTTAAGACTAAAAAAGAATTAGATAAATACTGTACTAAAGAAAATTTGTTACACCAAGGTTATGTAGCAGAAGTTGAGCATCTTGAAAAGCCAATTCTCAAAGATTTTATAAAAGAAAAAAAAGAAACAACTCTTGTTTGTTTAGATGGAGTAACTGATCCAAGAAATATTGGATCATTAATTAGAAGTGCAGCTTCATTTAAAATTGATGGAATTATAATCAAAGAAAGATACTTTCCAAATGAAAGTAAGCTTATGTATAAAGCAGCTAGTGGTTCTTTAGAATATATAAACATTTTTGAAGTATCAAATATTAATTCGACCTTAAAAAATTTAAAAAACAAAAATTTTTGGGTTTATGGTTTTGATGGATGTGGTGATAAAGATTTTACAGATATTAAATGGCAAGGAAACAATGTTTTGCTATTTGGGTCAGAAGGCTCTGGTATGCACAAACATACATCGAAATATGCTGATTTTTTAGTTAAAATAGAAATAGATAAAAAAATAGAAAGTTTAAATATATCAAATAGCGCAGCTATTGTATTTCATCATTTAAATTATTTAAAAAAAAAGAGTTGATTATTTTGTAAATTCAAAATAATTGTTTCTTATGCCCTTGTAGCTCAGCTGGTAGAGCAATTGATTTGTAATCAATAGGTCCGCGGTTCGAATCCGTGCGGGGGCACCACTTTATTTATATACTTTCGTTAGTTGCAAAATCATTAACCAGAACCCCAGAGTTGTAAGAAAAACTGTGTGTGCCTGAAATATTTTTAAAAAAATCTGGTTTTACATTCATGCAAACTTCTTCCTCATACTCATTTTCTGTTAAGGTTTTAATTCTTGAAATACCAAGTGATTCTCCATAATTATCAAATCCTTGTTTTTGAAAAACTCTATAAGCTTGTTTTTTTTCAGAATATATCATCCCTCCATTTCTTGCTTTTTTAGAATCAAAAATAACTGGATTTAAAGCATGAGGTCTCCATTCAGATGATTCCATATTGTCAGCATAAAAAATGTGCAACTCTGATGAATAGTCATTTGAATTTGATGTATCTAAATTTGTAAATAACCAATATTTATTATTTAATTTAAAAATATTCGTATCTACTGCGCTAACATCACTTATTAATATTTTGTGAAGTTTCCATTTGTGTGGAAATTCTATACATCTATATATTCTGATATCTTTTGTTTGATGAGTCTCAGGCACCATAAATAAATCTTTTTTTTACCCTCTATTAAAAAAGGATAAGAAAGATGAAATTCTTCTTCAATTACTGTTCCCAACCTTTTGTAGCTCTCTGAATTGATCTCATATGCTGAAATTTTTCCTTTTTGAGTATTAAAGCTATAATCCTCAACAAAAATAAAAGTTTTGTTGTTACGCTTTATAACAAATGGATCAGCTAAAAAACTATTTTTTGGGTTTTTAATAATTATTGATTTACTCAAAATCGGATCTTTCCAATCATTAACAAATTGATAAGCAACATTCCATTTCAAAGACCGACCAAAAATTCTGTTTAATATTTTTTTTGTCCCTAATATCAAGGTTTTAAACAAATATAAAATCGAAACATAAGCGGTAGGTATTTTATATATTTTAGATTTATAAGTTTTTTTTTTATAAAATTCTAAATTAGTATTGGCATTAGATAAATTTTCTATAGTTTTGTGTAAAAAAATACTTGATTTTAAATAGAGCTTACAAATATTTATTTTATATAAAAAAGAAGTAGGAATATTTCCCTTAAATATGACATCACCACCATCCAATACTTCGTTAAGACGTTGAATAACAAATCCAGTGGATGGCTCACGATTATAAACCTCCCAAAATCCTGGGGGTCCTCCTCTATAAAAATCATTATCTCCATGGTGAAAAGAAATAATGCCCAATCGACATACGTTCAGAATTTCACCTTTTAAAATGCCACTACCACCTCTTATTAATAAATCTAAATTAAGATTTTTAATATTCGTAATATCTTCACTTTTATATTGATAATATAAATTTGACGATGATATCTCTGGTGTCACCTTAATCTTTTTAACATCAAATTTTGATAAAGGATGTTTCAAAAATAATTTTTTGAATTTGTCTTTTTTTTTTTATTAAACTACTTTCTACTAGTTCAATAATCTCAAAAATTAAACGGTCATTAAGTCTTTTGATACCTTTTTTTTTTACATAATCTAATAGTTTATCTAAAAAATTTTTAATTTTTAAATTGTTAGTCTTTTGAATAATCAAGTATTCAACATTATAATAATCACTCTCTAAACTTTTTTTATAAAAGTCATAAATTAGATAAGGTTGATCAATATCATCAACAATTATTCCAACCTTAAGTTTTTTTGAACTATCCATTATTTATGAAGTTTCATTTCTTAATTGTTCTAACTTAATTTTATTTTGAAGACTTCTATTTTTATCATATAAAAGATTAAACTTAATTTTTTGATTAGTTTTAATTATTATATTTTTAGCATTTCTAACCTCTAAATTATCTGCCACAGCACTTATAGGCCTTTTTTTTGGATTCAAATTTTTTATTATTATTTTAGATTTATCGTTTACAATTTTTCCTTTCCATCTTCTTGGTCTAAAGGGACTTATGGGCGAAATTGATAATTTTTTTGAATTTAAACTTAAGATTGGACCATGAACAGAGAGATTATAAGCTGTACTCCCTGCTGGTGTTGAAATAAGAACTCCATCAGATACTAATTTTTTAATTATATTTTTTGAACCATGATAAATCGATAAAGATGCAGCCTGTCTACTCTGTCTTAATATAGAAACTTCATTAATTGCCAAATGTTTTTTAACTTGATTTCTTTTGTTTCTAACTACCATTTCCAATGGAGATATCGATATTAATTTTGCCCTTGATAAGTTTTTAACAATATTCTTTGATGAAAATTTGTTCATTAAAAAACCATAATTTCCAGAATTTACTCCATAAAATGATTTTTTTGATTTCTTATTTTTTTTTAATGTTTGAAGCATAAAACCATCGCCACCAACGACAACAATTATATTATTTTTTTTTTACTTCACTTTTATAAAATTCTTTTTGTAATAAAGACTTAATTTTTTGTGATTTTAGATTTTTGTCAGAGATTATTTGTATTCTACTCATATTAGTGGTGCCCTCGGCCAGACTCGAACTGGCACTCCGCAAGCGGCAAGGATTTTAAGTCCTTTGTGTCTACCAATTTCACCACGAGGGCATTAATGAATTTCATGAGTATTTATGCTAATATTTATAATTGAACAAGGGTAATAAGTAAAATTGTTATTTATTTGAATATTTAATAAACATTAATGAACAATTGAAATGTCTAAGTAGGACAAAATTAACGATGAATAAATATCTGTAATAATTATCATAATGCCTGATGAAGAAAAATATTGTTAAATCTCACTTAAAAAAAAAAGCACAATCAAAACTTGCTTTATCAATTAGCCTATTTATTGTGCTTTTAACCTCAACTGGATACATCTTTAATTCTAAAGGAATAATTTTTCTATTCTATATTTCTTGTTTTGTATTTTTCTACAATTTAGTAATTCACTTCGTATTAGAAAAGTTTGAAATTTAATCATGACTAAAACACTCATTAAATTAAAGATATTAAAATTTGTATTAATTGGTGGTATATCAGCAGCTTATGCTTTTAAGAGATATTGTGATAAAAAAAATGAAGTAAAAATTAAAAAAGATAAAAAAACTTTGCTTATTAATCGATAAAAAATTTTGGTAGTAATATTTACAGATTTAGATGGTTCCCTTTTACATCGAGATACTTTTAAGTTCGACTCAATTAAAGACTATATTAAAAGTCTAATAAATAGTGGAATAATCATAATTCCAAATTCAAGTAAAACTGAAAAAGAGATTGAAAAATTTAATGAAGAGCTTGGTATTGAACTTCCCTATATTTCAGAAAATGGTTCAGCTATTCATGGACTAAACTTAATTAACCAAAATTTTCCAAACGAAATAATTCTTAGTAGGAAAAAAGAGGAATTGCTTAAAATTTTTAACGAAAAGACTTCTGAAAGATTGATAAATAAATGTGTTCAAATTTCTGAACTAAGTAAAAAAGAACAAGAAAAAATATTTGGACAAAAAGATGATAAACTTAAAGATGCATTACAAAGAAAGTACACATTGCCCTTTTTGTTTAATGGGAATAATTCTGAAAAAAATAAATTATTAAAAATTTTAAGTTATAATTCTTTATCATTACAGGAAGGTGGTCGTGTTTTAAATCTGTGTGATAATATTAATAAAATAAAGTCAATGAATAGAGTGATTAAAATCTTAAAAAAAACTGAGGATAAAATTAAGACTATTGCTGTTGGAGACAACTATAATGATATTGAAATGTTAAAAAATAGTGACATACCATGTTTAGTTTTCAATGATCAATTTAAAATGGACAGAATTAATATTGATAATCTTATATTTTCTAACAAGCCATCACCTGAGGGCTGGGCTGATGTGATCAAAATGGCGCTAGAAAAAATTGAATATAGTGATTAAGATTTGATATGAGTGAATTTTCCCAAAATGGAATAATTTCTACCCTACACGACTTTGGTACAAGGTCGACAAATGAAATTGAAAAAGATCTGCTTAAATTTTCTAAAGAAAGAAAGATGGAGTTAATTTTACCTTGTCTTTATTCAGAATTAGAAGGCACGGCACTCCCCAATATAGTCGAAGAAATTAGTAAGACGAAATATCTAGATCATATCATCGTGGGTCTTGATAGAGCTAATGAAAATCAAGCAAAAAAAGCTTGGAAATTTTTTAAAAAATTAAAAACTCCTTTCTCAATTCTCTGGAATGATGGACCAGGTTTAAAAAAACTTGACAAAGAATTAAAAAAAAATGACCTGTCTCCAAATGAGTTGAGTAAAGGTCGAAATGTTTGGTATTGTATTGGTATGTCAATAGCCAGAGATACAGCTCGTTCAGTAGCACTCCATGACTGTGATATAAAAACTTATGATAGAAGAATGTTGGCTAAACTTTTTTATCCAGTTGTAAATCCTCTTTTTAACTTTGAATTCTGTAAAGGATACTATCCTAGAGTAGCTAATAACAAAATGAATGGAAGAGTTGCTAGATTACTTGTTTTTCCTTTATTAACTGCTTTAGAAAAAACCATAGGTAAAAGTGATTACTTAGAGTTTATGAAATCATTTAAATATCCATTAGCTGGTGAGTTTTCATTTAGACGTAATGTTTTGCCTGAACTAAGAATATCCTCAGATTGGGGTATTGAGGTAGGAATTCTATCTGAAATGCAAAGAAGCTTCTCCCCACAAAATATTTGTCAGGTAGATTTAGCTGATACTTATGATCATAAACATCAAGTTTTATCTATAGATGATGAAACTAAGGGTTTATCAAGGATGTCTATAGATATAATAAAAACTTTTATCAAAAAACTAGCTACTCAAGGTAATTCTTTTAGTAGAGAAAAATTTAGATCTCTAAAAGCAACCTATTATAGATCTGCATTAGATTTAATTGATATATACAGAAGTGATGCTGACATGAATGGGCTCAAATTTGATTCTCATACAGAGGAAAAGGCTGTTGAATTATTTGCAATTAATATAATGAAAGCTGGAGAAGCTTTTATATTAAATCCAATGGATACACCATTCATACCAACCTGGAGTAGAGTGAAGAGTGCTATTCCAAACTTTTTAACCCGATTAAAAGAAACGGTAAATGAAGATAACAAAAAATATAGCTAATGTTATCTCAGATAAATCAAAGAAAAATTAAACTAAAGCTTAAAAGTATATATAAGTATAATTTATCTAGGATTGAAATTAGTGATTGTTCCAAAGAAATAACAAATATAATTAATAAATTTAATAAAAAGATAAATAAAAAGAAAAAGATAATTTCAGAAAAAACATCAATAGTTATATGCTATGGAGATAGTGTTTTTTCCAGCTCACAAAGACATTTATTAAAAAATTTTCAAAGTTTTTTTCAAAAGAAATTAAGTAAATATTTTAATACAGTACACTTTTTACCTTTTTATCCTTCGAGCAGCGATAGTGGTTTTGCAGTAAAAGATCATTACAAAATTGATAATAGGCTTGGAAATTGGTCAGATATCAAAAAATTTTCAAAAAAAAGTGATATAATGGCAGATATAGTAATAAATCATTCATCAGCTAGAGGTCTTTGGTTCAAAAATTTTCTAAAAGATAAAAAACCTGGGAAAGATTATTTTTTAACAGTAAATTCTAATTTTAATGTATCAAAAGTAATTAGACCTAGAGATCACCAACTACTAAAAAAAATAGATATTTTTAAAAAACCAGATTATTTGTGGAGAACTTTCAGTCCAGATCAATTGGATATGAATTTTAAAAATCCTGCAGTTTTATTAAGATTTATAAAAATAATGATTAATCTCATGAATCATGGCGTAACAATTTTTAGATTAGACGCAATTGCATATCTTTGGAAGGAGAATGGAACCAAATGTATAAATTTAAGAGAAACACATGAAATAATAAAGCTTTTTAGATTAGTATGTAGTCTTATAAAAGTTGAAAGTGTTATTGTTACTGAAACAAATTTACCAGAAAAAGAAAATATAAGTTATTTTGGAAATACCGATGAAGCTAATTGGATTTATAATTTTTCTCTTCCTCCCTTGTTAATTTACAGTTTTTTATTTGAAAATAGCTCTTACCTCAACACATGGAACAAGAAGTTGCCACAAACAAGAAAAGGAAATAGCTATCTAAATTTTATTGCTTCACACGATGGTATAGGGATGAGACCAGTTGAAGGTATAATAAATAAAGAGAATAAAGACAAGTTTCTTAAAAGACTAAAAAAAAATGGTTCAAAATTTTCGTATAGAAAAGTTCAAAATAAATCGAAAAAAGTTTATGAAGCAAATATTACAGTTTTTGATGCATTAAAAAAATCAGACAATGATCCAAAAGGTAAATTTTCATTGGAAAGATTTATTTCTGCTCACTCGATTATGATTTCTTTTGAAGGAGTACCAGCAATATATTTTAATTCATTATTTGGAACATCTAATGATGAGGCCAAATATATAATAACTGGAAATAATAGAGATTTAAATAGATACAGATGGAACCATAAAAACATTACTGAAAAACTAAAAAATAAGAAATCAAAACAAAGTATTTTTTATAAAAGTATCACTGATTTGTTAGAGGTAAGACTAAAACAAAAGGCTTTTCATCCCAATGGGCTTAGATCAAACATTAATATGGGTCCAAAAATATTTTGTTTTAAAAGACAAAGCGTTGATAAGAAACAAATTATCATTTGTATAACTAATTTGTCATCTAAAACTCAAAGTAAAAAAATAAGTTATAAATTTTTAAAATGGAAAAATTTACTTGATTTCAAAAATAATTATATTTTAGATAAGACGATCAAGCTTAAACCATTCCAGACTGTTTGGTTGTCTAATGTTTGAGTGTTTATGCTTATTTTAATAGTTAAGTAAGTCTAATCTGTAAATTTGTTATTAAGTAGGATAATCTATAGTAGGATCTATCATTAATACTTATGGCAAACCTAAAAGACATTGCTGAAAATATAAAAAAAAATAATTTAGATCAGGCTTTAAATTTGTGTGATTTATATGATGATATAAATAACCAACATATCATATATAATTTTAAAGGTGTAATTTATCTCATAAAAGAAAATTTAGAATTAAGTGAAGAAAATTTTTTAAAATCCTTAAAAATAAATCCTAAATTTGAAGATGCAATTAAAAATCTTTATTTAATTTATTTGAGAAAAAAAAATTTTATTAATCTTTTACTATATTCAAAAAAATTAATTCAAATTGATAAATTTAATCATCAATATAATTTCCAACTGGCATATGCATTAGAGCTTAATAATAATTTAAATGAAGCAATTAAATATTATAAAATTTGTATTAATTTCAATAGTGAAGATAAAAAGAAAGCCCTTAATAACATAGGAAGTATCTATCTCAGACGAAATAAACCTAAAATTTCAATTAATTATTTTTTGCAAGCCATTGAATTAGGTGAAGATAGAATAATAATAAATAATACTTTAAATTGCTATATTAAACTTAGAGATATTCAAAAAGCAGATTTATATTTTATTAAAGCAAAAAATTTAGATAAAGATTTTATAGAATTTATATTTAATAAAGCTGAATATTTAATTCTCAAAAATCAAATAAATGATGCAATCGATATTCTTGAGAACTATAAGGATAAACCAAAATTTCTAATTATTCTTTTAAAGTTATATTTCAATATTGGTCAAAATAATAAAGCTAATAAACTTTTATTACAGTTTAAAAATCAAATTAAAGATGACCCTGAATTTTATAATTTCTTAGGCATAAGATGTTTAAATGAAGGCAATTTTGATGATGGATGGAAATATTATGAATATAGGAATTCTAAACTAGTTGATTTTTTTAAAGATACAAAAGAATGGTCAGACGAAAAACTTGATGGAAAAAGTATTGTTGTTTTTAACGAACAAGGATTAGGTGATACTTTACAATTTTCAAAATATTTAATTCCACTATCTAAAAAAACCAATAAGATCACCTTTGTTGTTCAAGAAAATATTAAAAATTTATTTAAAAAAGATATTAAAAATTTATCTATTGAGACAGTAGAAACCAGTAAAGATAAAAGATATGATTATAAAATTGCATTAGGCTCATTAATTAAATTTTTTTATAAAAAAAAAAATAGAATTTAAAGATAGCTTAATTCAATCTAATAAAGAATTAGATCTTAAATGGAAAAATAAACTTAATAATTCAAAATTTAACGTTGGTATTGCTTGGTCTGGGTCATTTAATGGGCCCAATGAACCTTATAGATCTGTTCCATTAAAATCATTTCAAGAAATACTAAAATTAGATGCAAATTTTTATTGTTTGCAAAATGAGATTTGGGATAGAGATTTGGAATATTTTCAAAAATTGAAATTAAATGATTGTGGTAAATTTAAATTAGATGAAATTGCATCAATTATTACGAACTTAGATTTAGTAATTACTGCTGACACATCGATATTACACTTGTCATCTATTTTAAATAAAGAGACATGGGCAATGTTAAGTTTATATCCTGATTGGAGATGGGGTAAATTTAATGATTTTAATCCCTATTCAAATTTAAAATTTTTTAATCAATTAAAATTTAATGATTGGAGTAATGTTGAAGATTCTATATTTATAGAATTAAAAGATAAAATAAATAATTTCAAAAGGCCTGAATAGTTTATGTAAAAAAAAAGGACCCCGAAGGGTCCTTTTGAATTTTCATATTCTAAATATTAGAACGTTTTTGAAACACCAAAAGTAATAGTTAATAATTCACCATCACCGGTTTTCTTAACACTCGCTGAACCATTTGATGTAGTAGTTGCACTTACATCGTCAAAATCAGTATAAGTTATTTCTAATCTTCCAACCATACCATTTGCAAATTCATCTGTTTGAAGACCTGCTCCAACCATAACACCATCTAAAGACGTATCTTGACTGTTTATAGTTGTGTTTTCACTGGCATTAATTGTTCCAATATCAGCTCTAGAGACACCACCTTTAACGTATAAGTTGGCATCACCAGTATCATGCATGTACATTAGATATGCAGTTGTGTAATCACTAAGTTCAGCACCTGTACTTGAGTTACTACCATCAAGAGTAATGTTTGCATCAAAAGGAACATATTCTACTCCTAAAGATACTGGAGAAGCTCCTAATCCAATTTCTGCAAATACGGCACCAAACATACTGTCTTTAGATGCAGTTACTGAAGCCTGATTAGTGGCAGTTCCTCTTGTATAACTTTTACTGGTACCTTCTAAATCTCCGTTACCAACTTTTAATCCTACTGTAACATCTGAGTAAGCAGATGTAGAAAAGAACAAAGCTGCTCCAAAGATTGTTGCTATAAGTTTTTTCATATTAACCTTCTTTAAATAATTAATTATTTACGTATGAATGCACATTAGTAAAAAAGGATGATTCTTCAATCAAAAAAGACCTATTTTAAACATTTGATTAATAAAAAAAAATAGTGTTGTAATAATGCAACAATAAAATTTAACAATAATTTATCCTTTTAGAGCCATAAATAGGGTTTTTTTATCCAAATTACAGTCTGTATAACCTTTTTTTAACAATATTGAGATATCTCTCTGTTGGGTAAGTAAAGTTAGTTTTTTTTACCATTGTATAGGTCATGACTTTTTTGCCATAATAATTAAAATAATATTTATCATAAAGTATTGGATAATCTTCATATAAGTCTAATTTTTTTTCATCACTTTTTGAAATTTCAAATAAACCTCCAGGAACGATTGAATTTTTTTTTGGTTCAATGTCTGCTGCTCTATACTTGCTCCTAAAAGTTAATCTAAAATTTCTTAGATTAATTTTTTTTTAAATAAATACTATCTCTACATCTACGTTTCATTTGAAAATGATGAAGATTGCTGCCATAAGCAAAATAAAGCATTTATCGATCCACAATTTCAATGTTTTTTTCCTTAACAAATTTCAAAATTTGAGAGTTACAAACATCAATTTTAGACTGTTTTTCTGAACGAATTACAATTGAAACTCCAAGTTTTCCTGCATGAAAAAAAGGGTAGCTTCCTATCTCAACATCTCCGTTTTGATTTTGAACTTTTGTTAAAGAATTTGCAATTTCACTTTCAACAGTTTTAAGATTTATTGTATGACTAAGAATAGGTTCACCTCCTACAATTTTATTTTTTAAACCACCTAACATCGATTTAAGTATGGAGGGTACTCCTGGAAGGCAAAAAACATTATCTACACTAAAACCAGGTGCTCCACTAGTAGGATTTAAAATTAACTTAGCATTTTTCGGCATCCATACCATCTTTTGTCTACCTTCATTAAATTCACCTTGCTTGTAATATGATTTTAAAATCTCAAATGCTTCTTTATGAATTTCATATTTTACTCCAAAAGCCTTTGAAACTGACTCAGCAGTAATATCATCATGTGTTGGTCCAATACCACCAGTCGTAAAAACATAACTATTTGATTTTCTCAAAATGTTTAATGTTTCAACAATTGTTTTTTCTATATCTGGAATAACTCTTACCTCATTAACAACAACACCAATCGAATTCAACCATTTAGCTAAGGTAGTAGTGTTTGTATCTTGAGTTCTGCCTGATAAAATCTCATTACCTATTATTAATATAGCGGCATTTACTTTTGTGTTATTTTTCATTTTTAAATGTATAATTTAATTATGCAATTTACCAAGTCTTTAATAAAAGGCAAATTAATCAAAAGATATAAACGTTTTTTTGTAGATGTAAAAATAAATAAGCAAATTGTTACTGGTCATTGTCCAAATACAGGTTCTATGAGGGGCTTACTTGATGAGGGAAACGAAGTATATCTTCTTAAAAATAACAATCCTAAAAGAAAATTAAAGTACGGACTTGAGATAATTAAAGCCAAAAAAAATTTAGTTGGTGTAAATACTCATATAGCTAACAAAATTGTAGGTCATGGCTTATCTAATAATTTAATAAAAGAATTAGTAAATAACGATACAATAAAACCTGAGGTTTTTTTTAATAAAGAAACTAGATTTGACTTTCTAATTGAAAAAAATAATCAGAAAAGTTTTGTAGAAGTTAAAAATGTAACTCTTTTTAGAGATAAAAAAACTGCTGAATTTCCTGATGCAATTACTACAAGAGACTCAAAGCATTTACTTGCCCTTATTGATGCCATAAAAAAAGGTTATAAAGCCTACTTAATATTCCTTGTTCAAATACAAAATATGGAAAAATTTAAGATAGCGAAAGATATAGATAGCGAATATTATAAAAATTATTTGCTTGCAAAAAAAGCAGGTGTTAATTTTTTAGCTTATAGATGTAAAATAAGTTCAAAAGAAATTTTAATAGAAAAAAAATTAAAGATTAAAAATGATTAATTATTCAGAAAAATTTGAAAAAATGAGAATTGCAGGAAAGCTCGCAGCACAAACTTTAGATATGCTTACAGATAATATTAAAGAGGGTATTTCAACAGCTTATATAGATAAACTTGGATATGAATTTATTCGTGATAATGGTGGCTACTCAGCTCCATTATATTATAGAGGTTTTAATAAATCTTTATGTACTTCTCTAAATCATGTTGTTTGTCATGGAATTCCATCCGAAGAAAGAATTTTAGTAGAAGGAGATGCGGTAAATGTTGATGTTACAGCAATTATAAATGATCATTATGGAGACACATCTAGAATGTTTTGTGTTGGTAAAACTCCTGTCAAACTAAATAATTTAATCAATGCTACTTATGAGTCTATGATGAGAGCTATTAAAATTTTAAAGCCTGGAATTAAACTTGGAGATATAGGATATGAAATTCAATCTTACATTGAGGATAAAGGATTTTCTGTAGTCAGAGATTTTTGTGGTCATGGAATTAGTACAACATTTCATGAGCCACCTAACATATTGCACTATGGGAATAAAAATACTGGAACAGAGCTTAAGTCTGGAATGACATTTACAATTGAACCTATGATTAATGCTGGCAAATATGACACCAAAATGCTGAATGACGGATGGACTGCAGTAACAAAAGATAAATCTTTATCAGCACAATTTGAACATACAATAGGTATTACAGAAAATGGTTATGAAATCTTTACAGAATCTGTTAAAGGTTATTCAAAGCCCCCATACTTATAATTAATGATAAATAGATACTCGCGAAAAGAACTCACTGATATTTGGTCAGAAGAAAATAAATATAAAATTTGGCTAGATGTTGAGGTGGCTGCAGCACAAGCAATGGAGAAATTGGGTCAAATACCCAAAGGTGTTTCTTCTGTGGTAAGAAAAAAAGCTAGAATAAATGTTAAAAGAATTCATCAAATTGAAAGCCAAGTTAAGCATGATGTCATTGCTTTTTTAACTTCTATTACTGAAAAAGCTGGTATTAAAGCTAGATATCTTCATCAAGGCATGACCTCCTCAGATGTATTGGATACAAGTTTTAATATTCAGTTAGTTCAATCCGGAAAAATAATTTTAAAAGATTTAGATCAAATTTTAAAAGTTCTTAAGAAACAAGCTAGAAAATATAAATTTACTCCTTGTATGGGTAGAAGTCACGGTATTCATGCTGAACCTATAACATTTGGTTTAAAACTAGCTTCTTTTTATGAGGAATTTAAAAGAAATAAAAAACGATTAGTTGCTGCTATAGATGAAGTTTCAACGTGCGCTATTTCGGGTGCGGTTGGAACTTTTGCAAATATTAATCCAAATGTAGAAAGACATGTTGCAAAAAAACTTGCTTTAAAAATTGAGCCTATTTCAACACAAGTTATCCCAAGAGACCGTCATGCTTTCTATTTTTCGGTTTTAGGTATTATTGCTGGTTCAATTGAAAGAGTAGCTATTGAAATAAGACATTTACAAAGGACAGAGGTTTATGAATTACAAGAATACTTTTCAAAAAATCAAAAAGGTTCTTCTGCAATGCCACATAAAAAAAACCCAATATTAAGTGAAAATTTAACAGGTCTTGCAAGAATGGTAAGGAGTGCTGTGACCCCAGCTCTTGAAAATATAGCCTTGTGGCATGAGAGAGATATTTCTCATTCAAGTGTTGAAAGAAATATAGGCCCTGATGCGAATGTTACTCTGGACTTTGCATTGGTAAGATTAACCAATATTTTAGATAACATGATAGTCTATCCAAAAAAAATGTTAGAAAATCTTAATATTACAAAAGGATTAATTTTTTCTCAGGAACTAATGCTTGAACTTACAAAAACTGGTTTAAGTAGAGAAAAATCATATAAAATGGTTCAGAGCTATGCAAAAAAATGTTTTGCTGAAAATTTGGATTTGTTTACTGTAATTCAATCTGATAAATATATAATGAATAATATTTCACCAAAAAAGCTTAAATCTATTTTTAGTTATTCTAAACACTTTAAGAATGTGAATTTAATTTTTAGGAGAGTTTTTAGATAATGAAAAAGGGTAAAAAATTATACGAAGGAAAAGCTAAAATAATTTACACTACTCAAGATAAAGATTTAGTAATTCAGTACTTCAAAGATGACGCAACGGCATTTAACAATCAAAAGAAAACTACTATCGAGGGTAAAGGGGTTTTAAATAATAGAATTTCTGAACATATCCTGTCAAATTTAGCTCAAATTGGTATCAAAAATCATTTAGTTAAAAGATTAAATATGAGAGAACAGATCATAAAGTTGGTTGAAATAATTCCTATTGAATTCATAGTTAGAAATGTTGCAACTGGTTCTCTTACTAAAAGATTAGGCATCGAAGATGGTACTGTTCTTAAAGAACCCTTAATTGAATACTGTTTAAAAGATGACAAACTTGGTGATCCCTTAATTGCAGAAGAGCATATTTATGCTTTTGAATGGGCTAATAAAAAAGAAATTGAAAAAGTAAAAAAAATGATCCTTAGAATTAATGACTTTATGATTGGCATGTTTAGAGGAATTGGAATCAAACTGATTGATTTTAAGTTAGAATTTGGAAGATTAAAGGTTAATGGTAAAAATGAAATTATTCTAGCAGATGAAATTAGTCCTGATACTTGTAGATTGTGGGACTCAATCACTGATAAAAAACTTGATAAAGATAGATTTAGAAAAGATCTTGGAGATTTAATACCAGCTTATACTGAAGTAGCAAAAAGACTAGGCATACTTCATGAGCAATCAAATGTCTCAGCTGTCAACGTAACTCAACTATCTTCCATTAAGAAAAAAAATAAATGATAGTTTCAGCAATAATAACTCTTAAAAAAGATGTTTTAGATCCTCAAGGTAAGGTGATTCATCAAACATTAGACGGTATGGGTTTTAAAGATGTTAATGAAGTTAGACAAGGTAAGTATTTTGAAATTGATGTAAATGAAAACGACCCAACTAAAGCTAAAGGTATAGTTGAAGATATGTGCAAAAAACTCTTGGCTAATCTTGTCATTGAAAATTATAAAATTATTGAGACACAATAATTAATGAAATCATCTGTTATCACCTTTCCTGGTTCAAATTGCGATCGAGATATGGATGTAGCTTTAAATAAATTTGGATTTAAGAACAAAATGGTCTGGCATAATGATAATGAACTTCCAAAAAGTGATCTTGTTGTTTTACCAGGAGGTTTTTCTTATGGTGATTATCTCAGATGTGGAAGCATGGCATCAAAATCTAAAATAATGCATTCGGTAATTAATTTTGCTAAATCAGGTGGGTTAGTAATGGGTATTTGTAATGGTTTTCAGATATTGGTTGAGACAGGATTGCTTCCTGGTGTTTTATTAAGAAATAAATATTTAGAATTTATTTGTAAAAATGTTCACGTCAAGGTTGATAATAAACAAAATCCTTATTTTAAAAATCTAGATAAAAATATATTTGAATTTCATATAGCACATAATGAAGGAAACTATTTTTGTACAAAAGACCAACTAGACGAGATTAAAGATAATAATCAAATAGCAATTTATTATTGTGATAAAAATGGTCACACAGAGGAACAATATAACCCTAACGGTTCAATGAAAAATATTGCAGGTATATTCAATAAAGAAAAAAATGTTTTAGGAATGATGCCACATCCAGAGAGAATGATTGATCAAAGTTTATCTGGTGAAGATGGTTCTTTATTTTTTAAAAATCTAATTAATAATTTAAAATAATGATAGTTAATGAAAAAATTGCCATAGAGCATGGTCTTAAATCTGATGAATATAAAAAAATTTGTAATCTATTAAAAAGAACTCCGAATATAACTGAACTTGGAATTTTTTCTGCAATGTGGAACGAACATTGCTCTTATAAATCTTCTAGACTCCATCTAAAAAAATTACCAACAAAAGGTGAAAAAGTCATTCAAGGACCTGGTGAAAATGCTGGTGTTATAGATATTGAAGATGGTGATGCAATAGTATTTAAAATTGAAAGTCACAATCACCCTTCTTTCATAGAACCTTATCAAGGAGCAGCAACTGGAGTAGGTGGAATTATGAGAGATGTCTTTACAATGGGTGCTCGACCAATAGCTAATTTAAATTCAATTCACTTTGGCTCTCCACAACATAAAAAAACTAAGAATCTTTTAAGAGGTGTTGTTCATGGAATTGGAGGTTATGGTAATTGCATGGGTGTTCCTACAATAGCTGGTCAAACATCTTTTGATAGCTCTTATAATGGTAATATTTTAGTCAATGCAATGACTTTAGGGTTGGTTAAAAAGAATAAAATATTTTATTCAAAAGCAGCAGGACTAAATAAACCAGTGATTTATGTAGGTTCTAAAACTGGAAGAGATGGTATTCATGGTGCTAGTATGGCTTCTACAAGTTTTGATGAAAAGATTGAAGAAAAAAAACCAACTGTTCAAGTTGGAGACCCTTTTACTGAAAAACTTCTTTTGGAAGCATGTTTAGAATTAATGGCTGGTGACTCGATCATTGCTATTCAAGATATGGGTGCAGCAGGTCTGACATCTTCAAGTATTGAAATGGCATCGAAAGGAAATTTAGGAGTTGAAATAAATCTAAATAAAGTTCCTTGTAGAGAAGCAAAGATGACTCCTTACGAAATTATGCTTTCTGAAAGTCAAGAAAGAATGTTGATTGTATTAGAGAATGGTAAAGAAGAATTAGCAAAGAAAATATTTGACAAATGGAATTTAGATTTTGCAATAATTGGTAAAACTACTGACTCAAAAAACATTGAATTATTTTTTGACGATAAACAAGTTGCAAATATCCCAGTTAATACATTGGTTGAAAACTCACCTATGTATGATCGAAAATGGAAAAAATCTAAATTACCGAAAAAAAATAAAATAAAAAAGGACGTTCTAAACAGTCTTAAAATTAAGGATGTACTTAAAAAAGTCTTATCTAACCCGAATATATGTAGCAAAAAATGGATTTGGCAACAATATGACCACACTGTAATGGGTGATACAATTCAAAAACCTGGTGGTGACTCTGGTGTAGTAAGAGTTCATGGAACTAATAAAGCAATTGCGGCTTCAGTAGACTCATCAGCAGTATACTGTTGGGCGCACCCTTTAACTGGTGGAAAACAAGTAGTAGCAGAAAGTTGGCGAAATTTAATTTCTGTTGGCGCTAAACCAATAGCAATAACAAATTGTTTAAATTTTGGAAGCCCAGAAAATGAAGACAACATGGGTGAATTCGTTGAATGTGTTCAAGGTATTGGGGAGGCGTGTGAGTATTTAAACTTTCCTGTGGTTTCAGGAAATGTTTCTTTTTATAATCAAACAAAAGAAATAGGAATAAAGCCAACACCTTCAATAGGTGGAGTTGGAATAATAAAAGATTACAACAAAATGGTTACTATGAATTTTAAAGAGATTAATAATATAGTTATGGTAATTGGAAAAACTGAAGGACATATTGATCAAAGCCTTTTTGCTAGATCAATTTTAGATGAAAAAAATGGCCCCCCCACCAGAAGTTAACCTTTTTAATGAAAAAAATAACGGAGAATCGTTATTAAATTTAATACAAAAAGGTTATGTTAAAAGTGCTCACGACGTATCTTTAGGAGGTATAATAACTGCTGTTAGCAAAATGTCTATAATGGGAAATAAAAGTATAAAATTTAACAAATCTAAAAATTTAATTAATGAAATTGATTACCTATTCGCAGAAGATCAGGGAAGATATATTATAGAGATAAATCCTAAAGATTTAAAAGAAGTTAATGAAATTTTGGATAAAAATTCAGTTTATCATGAAGAATTGGGCATCATTATTGAAAAAGATATGATAATCAATCAAAAGACAAAAGTTACAATTGACGAATTAAAATCTTATAATAGTAATTGGTTAACTAATTTTATGAGTGCATAATGGCTATGGATTTAAAAGAAATTGAGAGACACATCAAAGAAGCATTACCTGATGCTTTAATAGAAATTCAAGATTTAGCTGGAGATAATAATCACTACTCAGCAACAATAACATCTGCTAAATTTGCTGGTAAAAGTAAAATTGAACAACATAAAATGGTATACGACTCATTAAAAGGTAAAATGGGTAATGAACTGCATGCTTTGGCAATTAAAACAAAGGAACAATAATGGATGATAAAATTAAGAATTTAATTCAAAATCATATTGATAATAATGAAATTTGTTTATTTATGAAAGGTACACCAGATGCTCCTCAATGTGGTTTTTCGATGGCAGTTACAAACATACTAAAAATTTTAGAAGTTAACTTTAAAGCTGTTAATGTTTTAGAAGATCAAACCTTAAGAGAAGGAATAAAAGTCTTCAGTGATTGGCCAACTATACCTCAACTTTATATAAAGAAAGAATTTATTGGAGGCTGTGATATTATCAAAGAAATGTATGAGAGTGGTGAAATTAAAAAAGTTTTTGATAATAAAGGTATAAATTATAAAAAATAATTTTATCTTGAATAATATTCAATTACTAAGTTAGGTTCCATAACTATCGGATAAGGCACTTCATCAAGCTTTGGTGTTCTAACAAATTTAAACTTTTTATTTTTTTCGTCCATTTGAATATATTCAGGAGTTTCTCTTTCTTTGCTTGCTAAAGCTATATCAACTATCGCAAGTTGTTTTGATTTATCTCTTATTTCAATAGAGTCTTCCTCCTTAATAGCATAACTTGAAATATTAACCTTTTTGCCATTAACCTTCACATGACCATGATTAATTAATTGTCTTGCAGAAAAAATAGTTGTTGCAAATTTTGCCCTATAAATAACTGCGTCTAGTCTTCTCTCAAGTAGTCCATTTAAATTTTCACTAGTATCACCTTTAAGCATACTTGCTTTTTTATAAATATTCCTGAATTGTCTTTCGTTGATGTTACCGTAATAAGCTTTTAATTTTTGCTTTGCTTGTAATTGAATTCCGAAATCTGATGGCTTGCCTTGTCTTGATTGACCATGCTGACCAGGTCCGTATGCTCTAGTATTAAATGGGCTTTTTGGTCGTCCCCATAGGTTGACTTTTAATCTTCTATCAACTTTATGTTTGGAGTTTAATCTTTTTGTCATTTGATAGAGGGGTTTATAAACTTACTCCTTATTTTGTCAATCAACGTTTTTTACTCAAACCAGCAAATACACTGGATAAAATACGTGTTTCTTTGTCAGACAAGTCCATTTTATAAAAAATATTTCTTAAGTTCTCAAGCATTTTTGGTCTCTTTTCATTAGGCTTGAAGAAATCTATTTTATCTAAATTTTTAATACAAAGACTTAACATTGATTGAATTTCTTTTTTACTCGCAGATTTAACTTTTTTTGACTTTTTAAATGGAACACTTTTTAATTTGATAGTATTAGCTACATATTGAGCAATAATTATTAAACTATGAGACAAGTTAAGAGATTTAAAATCAGGGTTAGTGGGTATCTGTAAAGTATAATTGGCATAACTGATCTCTTCATTTGACAAACCTGATGCCTCTGAGCCAAATAAAAAAGCAATTTTTTTTTTAAAATTTATCTTTTTTAAATCTTCTAAATTAATGTGTTTAATGTTTTTGTTTCTAAACCTTGCTGATGTAGCAATCACAATGTCAATTTTATCAAGGGCTTGTTCTAATGTGTCGTACCTTTTACTTTGAATGATAATATCTTTAGCTCCAACAGATGTAGCTAAAATTTTGTCATTAGGAAAAATAGGTTTAGGATTAATTATAACTAATTTCTTAAAATTAAAGTTCTTAATTGCTCTAGCACATGCACCAATATTTTCTGATAATTGCGGTTTGTGAAGAATAAAAGAGATATGATTTTTACTCATTTATTTACTAGCAGGGGCGTTATCTTTAAATAGTTTATAATCTAAACTATCAATTAATGCTTTAAATGAAGCATCAATTATGTTTGTAGATACACCAATAGTAAACCAATTTTTTCCTTTAGAGTCAGTGCTTTCAATTGATACTCTAGTAACAGCTTCAGTACCCGTATTTAAAATTCTGACTTTATAGTCAACTAATTTTAAATCTTTTAAATATTTTGAATATTTCGCTAGTCGATCAACATTTTGTCTTATAGCGTTATCGAGGGCATTAACTGGTCCATTGCCCTCTCCTTCACAAATAATTTTTTCTCCATCAACCTCTAATTGAGCTTTTGCAGAAGAAACTATTTCTCCAGATTTACTTTTTTTTACAGAAACATCATATTCATTAATCGATATATATCTTGGAATTTCTCCAATAATTCTTCTAGCTAATAATTCAAATGAAGCATCGGCTCCATCGTAACTGTAGCCAATGAATTCTCTATCCTTAACTTCATTTAAAAGTTTTTTAATTTTTGGATCGTTTTCATTTATTTCTATGTTTATTGTTTTCAATCTAGAGATAATATTAGATTTACCTGACTGATCTGAAACAACTATATTTCTCATATTTCCGACTTCATTAGGATTTATGTGTTCATAAGTTTTGGGATCTTTTTGTACTGCAGATACATGTAGACCTCCCTTGTGTGAAAAAGCTGCTGCTCCAACATATGGTAAATGCATATTTGGTTTTCGATTTAAAACTTCATCTAAAAGTCTAGAGCAGTTGGTTAAATCTTTAATATTTTTAGATTTAATTCCAATTTCAAATTTTGATGAAAAATCATTTTTCAAAAAAAATGTTGGTATTAAAGACATTAGATTTGCATTTCCACATCTCTCACCCAAACCATTGATAGTTCCTTGCACTTGACGAGCACCTGATAATACTGCGGCTAAAGAATTAGCTACTGCATTTCCAGTGTCATTATGAGCATGGATGCCTAAATTCTTACCAGGAATAATCTTTGATACCTCAGTCACAATCTTAGTAATCTCATGCGGTAATGTTCCTCCATTTGTATCACACAAAACTATCCACCTTGCACCATTATCATAAGCGGATTTAATACACTCTATCGCATATTTAGAATTTGCTTTGTAACCATCAAAAAAATGTTCAGCATCAAACATAAATTCTTTTTTAGCTTTAACAAAATGCTTAGCACTTTCACTTATATTTTCTAAATTTTCTTTATTTGATATACCAAGTGCTACATCAACATGAAAATCCCAAGATTTTCCTACTAAACAAACTGCTGGAGTATTAGAGTTTAATATTGCTGACAAGCCAGTGTCATTGTCTGCACTATGTCCAGTTTTTTTTGTCATTCCAAAAGAAGTGAGTTTAGCATTTTTGAAGCTATGTTTTTTTTGAAAAAACTCTGTGTCTGTTAAATTTGCTCCTGGCCAACCAGCTTCAATATAATCTACACCGAGAGAGTCTAAGGCAAATGAAATTTTTTCTTTATCCTCAAGTGAAAAATCTACCCCTTGAGTTTGAGCACCATCTCTTAATGTAGTATCAAATATATATAATCGTTCTTTACTCATTTAAATTTCCAAATTGTTTTACCATCTTTATCCTCTATTAAAACACCTTTGTCTAAAAGCTCATTTCTTATTCTGTCAGCTTCCTCATAATCTTTATTTTTCCTAGCTTTATTTCTTAACTCAATTTTATTTAATATGTCGTTTTCATTAATTGAAGCTTTATCCTTTTTATATTGCTGCCAATTTTCATAATCTTCATTTAATAATCCAACAAATTGACATGCAGAGACAAATAGTTGTGGATCATGACCTTTTGATGCCTTTTCATAAAGTTGGTGTAAATTGGCGATGTATCCTGGAGTATTCAGATCATCAAACAAAGGTTTTAAAATTTCGTCAGAGATTTTGGTAATTTTAAAATTATTTGAGTATACACGATACCATTTATCGAGAGTATTTTCACATTCACTTAAAAGTTTATCACTCCAATCTAATGGTTGCTTATAATGAGCACTCATTAAAGCTAATCTAAGAACCTGACCACTTATTTTTTCTCGAAAACTTTTTATTTTTAAAATATTCCCCTGAGACTTAGCCATTTTTTCATTTGACATCGTTATAAAAGCATTATGAACCCAGTAATTTGCAAAAGTACTAGTTTCATTTGCACATCTTGATTGAGCGATTTCATTTTCATGATGAGGGAATAATAAATCTATTCCTCCACCGTGAATATCAAACTCATTACCTAAAAACTTTTTTGACATAGCTGAACATTCTAAATGCCAACCAGGCCTACCTTTTCCCCATGGTGAGTTCCATGAGGGTTCATGGTTTTTTGAAGGTTTCCATAAGACAAAATCTTCAGAATTTTGTTTATTATCACTTATTTCAACCCTTGAACCAGCTATCAAATCCTCTAATTTTTTATTTGATAACTTTCCATAATCAGAAAATTTTTTAACCTCAAAATAAACATGTTTGTTATTTTCATAAGCGAAACCCTTTTTTAATAATTCACCAATCATTTCGATCATTAAATCTATGTGTTCAGTTGCTTTAGGTTGATGCGATGGGTTCTCACAATTTAAATACGAACAATCTTCTAAAAAACTTTTTGTTATTTTTTCTGTTAATTCTTTTGTAGATATATTCTGATCTTGAGACGATTTAATAATTTTATCATCTATGTCCGTAATATTTCTTACATATTTAACCTTCTTAAATTTATTTTTAAGTAGTCTATATAAAATATCAAATATAACTAATGGTCTAGCATTTCCAATATGAGGATCATCATAAACAGTTGGACCACAAACATACATTCCTACTTCTTTGTTATCTCGAGGAACAAACTGTTCTTTTTTATTAGTTAAATTATTTGTTAAATAAATATCCATTATAGTTGATTAAGAAATATACCTTATTTTGGGATTTGTTAATCTAATTGATTAACTTGGAATTTTGCATACAGGAATGGGGTCCATTTTATGCAAATTTTGTTTTCTTATCTTTTCGTATTCTGCTCTATGAGGTGAGTCGGGATTGATCATTGCCTCTTCTAATTCATTATAATTAAATCCTAGCTGTCCTTCGTCAGTTCTTCCATCATCCCAAAGACCATCAGTTGGAGGAGCATCAATAATTTCTTTTAATATTCCTAATTCTTTACCTAGTTCCCAAACTTCAGTTTTATTACAATCAGCAATGGGTGAAATATCTACTCCCCCATCACCATATTTCGTGTAAAAACCAACACCAAAATCTTCAACTTTGTTACCTGTGCCTACAACGATACCCTTATTGGCAGCGGCTACTTGATAAAGAGTAGTCATTCTTAATCTTGCTCTTGAATTTGCATAACCATGTTCATTATCAAATTTGTTAAGTGTTGTTGAAAATGTTTCAAACAAGTTGTCTAAGCTTATTGTGTGAGCTTCTACATTTTTAAAATTTTGTGTTAACCATTTTTGATGTTTCAAACTTAAATCATGCTGATTTTCTTTTTGTTTTATTGGCATAGTTAAAACTATAGTTTTTAAACCTGTCATAGCACTCAATGTACTCGATACAGATGAGTCTATACCACCAGAAATACCTATAACTAAAGACTCTGCCTTATTTGGCATTTTATCAACATAGGTTTTTATCCAATTTGATATGTATTTTACTTTTTCAGACGATTTCATAGCAATATATTTAATAATTATTTTTCCTAAAACAATGGCTTAAGATGCCGCTTGAATGGCATTTTTAGAATAGCTGGTATTCTTTTTGATCTCATCTGAAATTAAAAAAGCTAGCTCAATAGCCTGCTCTGAGTTTAATCTTGGATCACAATGTGTATGGTATCTGCTTGATAAGTCTGCATCAGATATTTTTCTAGCTCCACCAGTACATTCTGTAACATCTTGTCCGGTCATTTCGATATGTAAACCACCTGCATACGAACCCTCTGATTGATGAACCCCAAAAACATTTTTTACTTCCTTAACAACATCATTAAAAGGTCTTGTTTTAAAACCAGTAGTAGATTTAATCGTATTTCCATGCATTGGATCACATGACCAAACAACGTTTAATCCCTCTTTCTTAATTCCTCTAATTAGTTTTGGTAAAAACTTTTCAACATTTTGATGACCAAATCTTGAAATTAAAGTTATTTTACCTTTTTCATTTTTTGGATTTAAAACCTCACAAATTTTTGCAATTTCATCAGGTTTTGAAGTTGGTCCACACTTTATTCCTATTGGATTCTCAATTCCTTTACAAAATTCTACATGTCCACCATCTAATTGTCTAGTTCTGTCACCAACCCATACAAAATGAGCAGATGTATCATGATATTCCCCAGTAGTAGAGTCAACTCTGGTCATAGCTTCTTCAAATGGTAAATGTAAAGCCTCATGTGATGTCCAAAAATTAACTGTATACATTCTGTTATTAAAATCTGATGTTATTCCACATGCATCCATGAAACCTAAGGCATCAGCAATTTTATCTTCTAGTTCTTTAAATTTTTTAGCTTGAGGGCTTTTTTTAATATAATCTAAATTCCATAAATGTACTTTATTTAAATCTGCAAAACCTCCTTTTGAAAATGCTCTAAGTAAATTAAGAGTAGAAGCTGACTGCGAGTAAGCTTTAAATAATCTTTTTGGATCTGGTCTTCTAGCTTTTTCAGTAAAATCTATTGCATTGATATTGTCACCTAAATAACTTGGTAATTCTTTATCTCCTTGCTTTTCAGTTGGTGCACTTCTTGGTTTTGAAAACTGCCCAGCAATTCTTCCAAGTTTCACAACTGGTAAAGAGGCTGAATAAGTTAAAACTAAAGACATTTGAAGTATTACTTTAAATGTGTCTCTTATGTTATCAGGGTGAAATTCTGCAAAACTTTCTGCACAGTCTCCTCCTTGAAGAAGAAAAGCTTTACCATCAACTACCTTTGCTAGTTGTTCTTTTAAGTGTCTAGTTTCACCTGCAAATACCATTGGAGGAAAAGTTTTTAACTTATTCAATACGTCGTTAAGCTCCTTATCATCATCATACGTAGGTATGTGCTTAACAGGATATTTTCTCCAACTATTTACTTTCCAATTTTTCATGTTCAACCTAAGATTGTTGTATCAGAGTTTTTTAATTATTCAACGGTGACAGATTTGGCTAAATTACGAGGTTTATCAATATCAAAACCTTTTTTAAGTGCAGAATAATAAGCTAATTTCTGTAAAGGTATTGTTAAGAGAAAAGGTAAAAGATCTTCATTAGTGCTTTCTACCTCGATAGTTTCCCAAATATTCTCGGAAACAATCTCATCTTTACTTTTATTAGTTATCAGTAAAACCTTTGCACCTCTTGCAATCACCTCCTGCATGTTTGAAATTGTCTTTTTGTAATAATCATCCCTCGGGGCCAAAACAACAACTGGCATTCCTTCTTCAATTAAAGCTAAAGGTCCATGTTTCATTTCGCCTGCGGGATAGCCTTCGGCATGAATATAAGATAACTCTTTTAATTTTAAAGCACCCTCAAGTGCAATTGGAAATGAAAATCCTCTTCCTAAAAACATTGATCCCTTAGCTTCATTAAACGTACTGGATACTGCCTGAATCTTATTATCTAAAGATAAAGTTTTTTCAACTAATTTTGGAAGTTCTTTTAAATCTTTAATTTTTTCTATATATGTTTTTTTTTCTAAATCTTTTTTTAATGATCCTAATTTTAAGGCTAAAATATAAAGAATTAAAATTTGACCTAAAAATGCCTTTGTAGATGCAACACCAATCTCTGTTCCACAATGAATAGGTAAAACAAATTCACTATCTCTAGCTATTGAGCTTTCAATAACATTGACTACAGCACAAGTTTTCATGTTATTTTTAATGCACAAGTCTAAAGCCGCATAGGTATCTGCCGTTTCACCAGATTGAGATACAAATAAATATAAAGTATCTTTTTTAAATCTATTTTTTCTGTATCTGAATTCTGAAGCTACATCTATATTGACATCTAAAGAAGTTAGCTCCTCAAACCAATATTTTGCCATTAAGCAAGAATGGTATGCAGTGCCACAACCAATTAAAGTAACAGACGATATCTCGTTTATTTTCCAGGGAAAATTATGAATATTGATGTCGTTATTTGACGTATCGATATATTCTTTAATTCCATTTTTAAGTGTAATTGGTTGTTCCTCTATTTCTTTTGCCATGAAATGCTTGAAATCACCTTTATCATATTTCTCTTCTTCTGTGGATAATTCTAAAACTTTTTTATTAATTTTTGTTCCATCTTCACTAAAAAATTCTACATGATCCTTTTTAATAATACAGAATTCTCCATCATTTAAATAAGTGATCTTATTTGTCATCGATTTAAGTGCATATGAGTCTGAACCTAAATAATTTTCATTAGGACCGTATCCAACAGCAAGAGGAGAACCTCTTCTTGCTCCAACAATTAAGTCCGGTTCATCTTTGAATATAATTCCTAATGCGAAACTTCCATGAAGAGATTTTAATGTTTTTTAATTGACTCAACAATATTTTCTGTTTTTAAATTTTCTGTTATTAAATGAACTATTACCTCAGTATCTGTCTGAGATTTAAATTTATGACCTTTTCCTACTAAAAACTTTTTTAATAATGTTGAGTTTTCAATAATTCCATTATGAACAACTGAAACATTTTGAGATGAATGAGGGTGAGCATTTATACTATTTGGTAATCCATGTGTTGCCCATCTTACATGGCCAATACCTACAGTACCTTCCATATTTTTTACTAAAGAACTTTTTTCAAGGTTATCTACTCTTCCCTCAGATTTAATTTCATTAATTGAACCATCATAAAGAGTTGCAATACCAGCCGAGTCGTAACCTCTGTATTCTAATTTTTTAAGAGAGTTAATGATTGTTGCTGAAACCGGTTTGCTACTATTTATGCCAATAATTCCACACATATTTATTTTCTTTTTCTTTTATAATTTTTTACCTCAGTTTGTAAACTCCTAGTGAGAGCTAAAGATTTTCTTTTTACTTTTTTAGTTATAACCGAACCAGCACCAATAGTACTACCTTCCTCTAAGGTTAAAGGCGCCACTAATGATGAATTTGATCCAATAAATACATTGTCTTTTATAAATGTTTTGCTTTTTTTAATGCCATCATAATTACAAGTAATAGTACCTGCCCCAACATTAACATTTTTACCAATATTTGTGTCACCAATATATGTTAAATGATTAACTTTAGAATTTTTTCCAATCTTGCTTTTTTTAATTTCAACAAAGTTTCCAACTTTTGAACCTTTTTCTAAAATAGTATTTGGTCTAATTCTTGCATAAGGTCCTATTTCAACTTTATCTTTAATAATACAGTTCTCTAAATGACTAAATGATTTAATTAATACATTGTTTCCGATTTTAACCTTTGAACCAAAAACTACATAAGGTTCAATAGTTACATTTTTTCCAATTTTTATATCTTTTGAGAAATAAATTGTTTCTGGTCCAACCATTTTTACCCCTGACTTTAAAAATTTATCTCTCAGTCTATCTTGATCTTTTTTTAAATTTATCTGTTTCATCTATGAAAATCTTTATATTAAGTATATATAATTCTTAATTCACAAAATATTTCTTAAAAATACTTTATAATTATGAAACAAAATTTTACTATTCTTTTTGATTTAGATGGCACTTTAGTTGATACAGCGCCAGATTTAATGCTAGCTCATAATCATGTGATGAAAAAATTTGGTTATCCAACAAAATCAACTGAAGAAATTAGAAATTTAGCTGGTCAGGGTGCAGGTGCAATGCTTGGCAGGTCGATCTGGGGGCAAGCGAAAAAAGAATTTGGAAGGGTACAAGATGAAAAAATTAAAAAAGAGATGGTTAAAGATTTTATAGATTTCTATGGAAAAAATATTGTTAATGAGAGTACTCTCATAAATGGTGTTAAAGATTTTCTAATATGGTCAAAGAAAAAAAATATTTCAATGGCTGTTTGTACTAATAAACAAGAGCATTTGGCAGTTGATCTACTAAAAAAAATTGGCATTTATGATTTTTTTGAATATGTAGCTGGACATAATACTTTTAACTACTGCAAACCTGATCCTAGACACTTAACCTCAGTAATAGAAATTTTAAATGGAGATATAAAAAAATCTTTAATGATTGGTGATAGTGAAACTGATGCTAATGCAGCAAAAGAAGCTGGCATGCCTGTAATTCTGTTAGAAGATGGTTATACAGAAAAAAATACTAGCGAAATATATCATAATCACTTGATAAGAGACTTTATAGGTATTGAAAAAATTGTATTAAAATATCTTTAATATTGATTATTTTTTTTTAACTATTAAAAACAAATCCGTAAATTAGGAGTTATTTTGATAGTACATAAAGTTAAAGTTTATCCATCTAAAGTTCACCTTCCCAAAAAAAACCAGCTTGCCTGGAAAATAGCAGAGATTGCAAGTGATAATTCAAAATTAGATAAAAATGCAATTGAGATGGCAATTAATAGAATTATTGATAACGCTTCAGTTGCTATAGCATCTTTAAATAGAAGACCTGTTATCTCCTCAAGAGAAATGGCTTTAAAACACTCAAGAAAAAATGGGGCTTTATTATTTGGTGTAAGCAACAAATTAAAATTTGATTGTGAATGGGTAGCCTGGTCGAATGGAACTGCAGTGAGAGAACTAGATTTTCATGATACTTTTTTAGCTGCAGATTACAGTCACCCTGGTGATAACATTCCTCCATTGTTAAGTGTTGCTCAACAAAATAAAAAAAGTGGTTTGGATTTTCTAAAAGGAATTATTACTGCTTATGAAGTTCAAGTAAATTTAGTTAAAGGTATTTGTTTACATAAGCATAAAGTTGACCACATAGCTCATTTAGGACCAAGTGTTGCTGCGGGTCTTGGTACAATGTTAAGATTAAATACTGAAACAATTTATCAAGCAGTGCAACAAGCATTACATACAACAGTTTCTACAAGACAATCAAGAAAAGGTGAAATCTCAAGTTGGAAGGCTTATGCGCCTGCTCATGCAGGGAAACTTGCTATTGAAGCTGTTGATAGAGTGATGAGAGGTGAAGGAGCACCAAGTCCAATCTATGAAGGTGAAGATAGTGTGATTGCTAGAATTCTAGATGGAAAAAAAGCTTTATATAAAGTTCCTTTACCAAAAAAAGGTCAAACAAAAAAAGCAATCCTTGAAACTTATACTAAAGAATATTCTGCTGAATATCAGTCTCAAGCTTTGATTGACTTGGCTAAAAAACTTAAAAAGAAGGTTCAAAATTTAAATCAAATTAAAAAAATTGATATCTATACTAGTCATCATACCCATTATGTTATTGGAACTGGTGCTAATGATCCTCAAAAAATGGATCCTAATGCTAGCAGAGAAACGCTAGACCACTCTATAATGTACATTTTTGCAGTAGCTTTAGAGGATGGTAGTTGGCACCATGTCAAATCTTATACAAAAGCTAGGGCTAAAAGAAAAAGTACTATTAAGATTTGGAGATCAATTAAAACTCATGAAGATAAAAAATGGACAAAAAAATATCATGATCCAAATCCAAAAAAAAAAGCATTTGGTGCTAAAGTAGTTATTACTTTAAAAAATGGGAAAAAAATAATTGAAGAGCAAGACAGAGCTGATGCTCATCCTTATGGTTCTCGACCTTTTACAAGACAAAATTACATCAATAAATTTCTAACTTTAACTGAAAATATTCTAGATAAAAAAGAAAGTGATAGATTTTTAAAGACTGTACAAAATTTGAAAAAACTAAAACCTGGACAATTAGATAGATTAAATATTGAAGTCAAAAAAAGTAAACTTAAAAGAAATTTAAGGAAAGGTATTTTTTAATGCACTTTGTTGAGAAAGAACCAGTACAAAAAAGAGCTGACTTTAATGAAAAATTAAAGTCAAACAAAATTTTAAGAGTTCCAGGAGCTTATAATCCTTTGACGGCTAAGTTAATTGAGGAAATAGGTTATGATGCAGTTTATGTTTCAGGGGGAGTAATGGCTAATGATCTTGGATTTCCAGATATTGGCCTAACAACTTTACAAGATGTTAGTACAAGATCTTATTTAATATCAAGAGTTACAAATCTTCCAACAATTGTTGATATAGATACAGGATTTAAATCTTGTAAAGAAACTATTGAAACATTTGAAGAGTTTGGAATTACTGCTGTACATTTAGAAGATCAAATTGAAAGAAAAAGATGTGGGCACTTAGATAATAAAGAATTAATAACTACTGAAGCAATGGTAAAAAAGATTAAAGAATGTGTTGCTTCAAGAAAAGATAAGAATTTTAAGATTATTGCTAGATCAGATGCAAAAAGTGTTGAGGGCATTGATAAAATGATTGAAAGATGTAAAGCCTATGTAGATGCTGGAGCTGAAATAGTTTTTCCTGAAGCTTTATATGATGAAAAAGATTTTGAAAAAGTTAGAAAAGAATTATCATGCTACCTACTCGCGAACATGACTGAGTTTGGAAAAACAAAATTATTTAATTATAAAGAATTAGAAACATTTGGTTATAATATTGTTATTTATCCAGTTACAACTCAACGTTTAGCAATGAAAAATGTTGAGGACGGATTACGAGACATTTATGCAAATGGACACCAAAACAACATTATAGATAAGATGCAGACTAGAAAAAGACTATATGAACTTGTTGATTATGAAAAATACAATAGTTTAGATGAAAAAATTTATAATTTTAGTACTGAAGGACATGAATGATGAGTGATGAAATTAAGAAAGGTTTACTGGGAATAATAGTTGATGAAACTGAAGTTTCAAAAGTTATGCCTGAGATTAATTCTTTAACTTATAGAGGATATGCTGCACAAGATTTATGTGAATATTGTAGATTTGAAGAAGTGGCCTATTTAATTTTAAATAAAGATTTACCGAACACAATAGAATTAAGGAAATTTGAAAAGGAAGAAAAAAACAATAGAGACTTATCTAAAGACCTATACTCAATCATAAAAAAAATGCCAAAAAAATCTCATCCTATGGATGTTGCTAGAACAGCTGTAAGCATAATGGGACTTGAGGATAAAGAAACTACTGACTCTTCTCAAGAAGCAAATATGAGAAAAGCTATAAGAATTTTGGCAAAAACCCCAACTGCATTAGCTGCTTTTTACAGAGTAAGAAAAGGAAAAAATATTATTAAGCCAAAGAAAAATTTAAATATGGCTGAAAATTTTTTCTATATGTGTTTTGGAAAAGTTCCTCAAAAAGAAATAGTGAAAGCTTTTGATGTTTCTTTAATTCTTTACGCTGAACATAGTTTTAATGTATCAACTTTTACAGCAAGAACTATTACAAGTAGTTTATCTGACATTCATGGAGCTATTACTGGTGCAATAGCAAGTTTAAAAGGTCCTCTTCATGGTGGTGCCAATGAAGAAGTAATGCATATGATGAATAAAATTAAAAAACCTGAAAATGCACTTAAATGGATTAATAATGCCCTAAATAATAAAGATGTTGTGATGGGATTTGGTCATAGAGTTTATAAATCTGGAGACTCTAGAGTTCCAACTATGAGAAAATATTTTGCAAAAGTAGCAAAAATTAAAAAGGATAAAAAATTTGAAAAAATTTACGACATTGTTGAAAAAGTAATGATTGAAAGAAAAAATATTCATCCTAACGTAGATTACCCTACTGGGCCTACTTATCATTTGATGGGTTTTGATACAGATTTTTTCACACCAATTTTTGTTATTTCTAGAATTACAGGTTGGTCGGCGCATATTATGGAACAACATGCAGCTAATAAATTAATAAGACCTTTAGCAAGTTACAAAGGAAATCAGCACAGAAAAGTTGTTCAGTTGAACCAAAGATAATTATTTCTCAATTTTTGCAAAACGTCCATTACATAGTATCTGGCATTTGAACCCATTTACTTTTACAAATTCATCAATTGCATTTTTTACATCTGGTAAATGACCAAAATTATAATCATCACACATAATTATTCCATTTGCATTAATAACATCTAAACAACATTCAAGATCATTTTTAACAGTCGCATAAGCATGACCTCCGTCTAAAAACACATAATCAATTTTTGACATATCAATTTTTTTTAAAATTAAATTTGAATTACCTTTTATTAAATTAATATTATTTTTGAACTTCTTTAAAAGATCCTCTACTGCCTCTTTGCTATAAGGGTTTTGTTTTTTTAATATACTTAAAATAAAAATCTTTTAATGGATTAGTAAAAACTGTATTTGGAATTACTTCAGACTTATTCTCATCACCTTCTTCAAACAAATCTAAACCAATATATTTAAAATCATCTTTATGAATTGTATATAATAGTTCACAGATATTTCTTGCAGTAACACCATGAAATACGCCGACCTCTAAAAAAGTTTTTGGACTTTTTTTTTCTACATCTTTAAGAAAAAAATCACCAACCCCTTTTTGTTTAAGGCTAGTTTTTCTGAAATATTTTTTATATTTCAACTGAATTAACTAAATGCTTCTACCCAAGTTCCTTGAGTTGAGGCTTTAGAATACTCTGTTGCTCTACCTTCAAAGAAGTTCATATGTTCGACAGCATTTAACATAGTATCTAACCAGCCTAGTGGATTTTTTTGAACATCATAAATTGGTTCTAAGCCTAATTGGACCAATCTTCGATTTCCAATAAATCTAATGTAATCTTTAACTTCTTTGGCTGTAAGTCCCTCCATTGGACCCATTTCAAATGCAAGATCTATAAAAGCATCTTCATGTTCAATGATAGTTCTGCATGCTTCATAAAGTTCTTTCTTAAGTTTTGCATTCCAAATCTCAGGATTTTCTTTGATGAATTCTTTAAAAATTCTTATCATTGAATTACAATGAAGAGTTTCATCTCTAACAGACCAAGTAACTATTTGACCCATGCCTTTCATTTTATTATGTCTTGGGAAGTTCAAAAGAATAGCAAAACTTGCAAACAACTGTAGTCCTTCTGTGAATGCACTAAAAACTGCAACTGTTTTTGCTATGTCTTCTTTTGAACTCATATCAAAATTTTGCATGTAATCATATTTGTCCTTCATTTCTTTATACTTCATGAAAGCAGAGTACTCAGACTCGGGCATACCAATTGTATCTAAAAGATGTGAGTAGGCTGCAATGTGAACTGTTTCCATTGATGCAAAAGCAGTCATCATCATTAAAACTTCAGTTGGTTTAAACACAGTTGTATAATGTCTCAAATAACAATTGCTAACTTCAACATCAGCTTGAGTAAAAAATCTAAATATTTGAGTTAATAAATTCTTTTCAGACTGTGACAAATTTTTTTGCCAGTCTCTTACATCATCCCCTAATGGGACTTCCTCTGGTAACCAATGAATTCTTTGTTGTGTTAACCACGCATCATAACACCATGGGTATCTAAATGGTTTATAAACAGGATTTTCAACTAGTAGTCCCATTTTCTTTGGTTGGATTATTTCCTTTTTTTCTGTTTTTATTTTTTCTGCTACTGACATGATAAACACTCCTCGTACTCTGGTTCTTCGTTAGTTTGTTGATTTTTAGACTTATATACATTGGCTGTAACATCAGTTGATTTTGAATCATTGATATTTTCAGCTCTTTGAATTGATTTTGATCTACAGTAGTAAAGGCTTTTTAAACCTTTTTTCCATGCATCAAAATGAATTCTATGTAATTCTTTTTTATGAACATCTGCTGGTAAAAATAAGTTGACTGATTGAGCTTGAGAAATAAATGGTGTTCGATCCCCACTTAATTCAATAATCCATTTTTGATTCAACTCAAATGCAGTTTTAAAAACATCTTTCTCTAAATCAGTTAAAAAATCTAAGTGAGAAACTGAACCTTGGTTGGTTGTTATTGTAGACCAAGTTTCATCATCATTTTTTCCATGACTATCTAAGATTTCTTCAAGATATCTATTTCTGACATTAAAAGACCCTGATAAAGTTTTATGAGTATAACTGTTAGCAGCAATAGGCTCTACACCTGGTGAAGCTCCGCCACAAATAATTGAAATAGAAGCTGTAGGTGCAATTGCAGTTTTATTTGAAAATCTTTCTTGAAAACCATATTCTGCTGCATCAGGACACGCACCTCTCTCTTCAGCTAAATTTTTTGATGCTTTATTAACCTGTTCATCAATTTGTTTAAATATTTTTTTATTCCAAGATTTTGCCATTACTGACTCAAGTGGAATTCTATTTTTTTGTAAAAAAGAATGAAAACCCATTACACCTAAACCAACACTTCTTTCTCTCTCAGCTGAATATTTAGCATCTCTAAACTGGTCTGGAGCTTTATTAATAAAATCAGATAAAACATTATCCAAAAATCTCATTACATCTCCAATCATATCTGGATCATCTTTCCATTCATCATACTTTTCTAAGTTTAAAGAAGATAAACAACAAACAGCTGTTCTATCATTTCCATCTTTATCTATTCCTGTAGGTAAAGTTATTTCACTACACAAGTTTGATGTTTTAACTGTTAAGTTCGCAAGTTTATGATGTTGAGGAATTAATCTGTTAACTGTATCAATATAAATAATATAAGGTTCCCCAGTTTCAATTCTAGCCGTTAATAATCTAATCCATAAATTTCTAGCTGAAACAGTTTGTTGAACTGTGCCATCTGCAGGACTTTTTAATGCCCATTGCTCATCTGTTTCAACCGCACGCATAAATGCATCTGAAAGTAAAACTCCATGGTGTAGGTTTAATGCTTTTCTATTTGGATCACCACCTGTGGGTCTCCTCATCTCTATAAACTCTTCTATTTCAGGATGATCAACTGGAAGATAACAAGCAGCAGAACCTCTTCTTAATGAACCTTGGCTAATCGCCATTGTTAAAGAGTCCATTACTTTTATAAATGGAATTATTCCAGAAGTTTTTCCAACTTTACCAATTTTCTCTCCTATAGATCTTAAATTACCCCAGTAACTTCCAATACCTCCACCCTTTGCAGCCAACCAAACATTTTCACTCCAAAGATCTAAAATACCACCAAGACTATCTGACGCTTCATTTAAAAAACATGAAATTGGCAGTCCCCTTTTAGTTCCACCATTAGATAATACTGGTGTTGCCGGCATAAACCATAAGTTGCTTATGTAATTGTAAATTCTTTGAGCGTGTAAATTATCATCTGCATAAGAACTTGCGACACGAGCAAATAAATCTTGGAATGACTCATTGTGGCCAAGATATCTGTCTTTCAAAGTTGCCTTACCAAAATCAGTTAGGTTAGAGTCTCTAGAACGATCGATCTTGATAATTATGCCTTTCTCATTTTGAAAAAGTTCTGTTTCACTATTTAGTGAAAAAAGATCAGGTCTGTTATTTCTTTCTACTTCTTTAACTTCTGGGCTATATTCGGAGACAGCTTTCTTCAGGGCCTGCGATAGAATTTTATTCATATTTTAAGTATTATAATTTGTTATTTATACGAAAACAACTATATGTTGTATGCGCTTATAGTTAATATACTATATAAACAGTAAATCAATAGAACATTTATAGAACATAATGAAAAAAATATCAATAAAAAAAGCGAAAAAAAGGTAAGTAATTAACAGTAATGTCAGAAAAATTAAAAATTGATCCTTATGGATTTAGAGAATATGACGCCCGATGGTTGTATGAAAAAGATATTAATCTTTCAGGAATTACGAATCTAGGTAAAGGGTTAGGTTCACAGATTATAAAACATACAAAGAAAAATAATCCAAGAATAATTGTGGGCCACGATTATAGATCATATAGTGAAGAAATTAAAAGTGCACTAATAAGTGGATTAATTTCAACTGGATGTTTTGTTGAAGATATAGGTTTATCTTTATCACCAATGGTTTACTTCGCACAATTCAATTTAGATGCTGATGGAGTTGCAATGGTTACAGCCAGTCATAACGAAAATGGTTGGACAGGAGTAAAAATGGGGATCAAAAAAGGATTAACCCATGCTCCTGAAGAGATGAAAGAATTAAAAGAAATTACATTAAAAGAAAAATTTGTTCAAGGAAAAGGAAACAAAAAAGAAATCAAAAGTTTTGATAAAATATATAAAGAAGATCTAATCAAAAAGAATAAAATTAAAAAAAAGATAAAGGCAGTAGTTGCTTGTGGTAATGGAACTGCAGGAATTTTTGCACCAGATATTTTAAGGCAAATTGGTTGTGAAGTAATTGAATTAGACTGTAATCTAGATTGGACTTTTCCAAAATACAATCCAAACCCTGAAGACTTAAAGATGTTACATGAAATTGCAAAAGCCGTTAAAGAAAATAACGCTGATATAGGCTTTGGCTTTGATGGAGATGGTGACAGAGTTGGTGTAATAGATGATAAAGGAAATGAAATCTTTTCAGATAAAATAGGTTTACTAATTGCAAGAAATTTATCTAATAAACATAATAATTCTAAATTTATTGTAGACGTTAAATCTACTGGTTTGTATTCAAATGATAAAATACTGATTAAAAATAAATGTGAAACAATTTATTGGAAAACTGGTCACTCACACATTAAAAGGAAAGTAAATAATGAAAGAGCTTTAGCAGGATTTGAGAAAAGTGGACATTTTTTTTTCAACCAACCTTTAGGATATGGATATGATGATGGTATTAACTCAGCAATCCAAGTTTGTCATTTAATAGATAATCAAGAAAATAAATTAAGTGAAATTACAAATCAGCTACCAAAAACTTATCAATCACCAACAATGGCACCCTTTTGTAAAGATCAAGAAAAATATGAAGTTGTTGAAGATATCAAAAAAGAGATTGAAAAAAGTAAAAAGGAAAAAATTAAGATTGATAACCAAGAAATAAGTGAAATACTAACTGTTAACGGTATAAGGTTTTCATTTAAAGATGGATCCTGGGGATTAATTAGAGCTTCATCTAATAAACCATCATTGGTTATAGTAACTGAAAGTCCAACTTCTGATGAAAGAAAGCTTAAAATATTTTATTTTATTGATGAGTTACTAAAAAAAACAGGAAAAATTGGAGAGTACGATCAAAAGATATAGATAATTAATTCTTATTATTTATATCACTTTCGGTATGATTATCTATTTGTGACTCATCTTGGCTTTGATTAGTAGATTGATCACTATAAAACTTTTTTATTAATTCTTCCTCTTTCTTTTTTTGATCTAAATCAAATTTTTGTTCCCATTCTTTAATTCTTTGATTTTCTTGTTTAATTCTTTCTTCTTCTTCTGCTTTTTGTTTTAAGGCAATTTCTTTTTCTTGTTCAGCTATTTTTTCCTCTTCTTGCTCTCTTTTAAGTGCTATTGCTCTCTCTCGTTCGTCTTTTTCTCTTAAAAATTTCTCTTTTTCATCAGCTTTAATCTTTTCTTCTTTTAATCTTAACTCCTCCTCTTTTACCCTTTGCTCTGCTTCTTCTTTTAATAATTGTCTTTCTATTTCTTGTAGTCTTTCAGATTCTAATTGGCGTAGTCTATCTTCAGTTTCTCTTAATTTTTCTTCCTCATATTTTAATTTTCTAGCAGCTTCTCTTATTCTTTGTTCTTCATCTAATCTTTGTTGTCTTTCAGCTTCTTTGATTTCAAGTTGCCGCTGTCTTTCATTTTCTCTCATTTCTCTTATTTTTTCAGCTTCTATATCTTTAGCCTTAATAGCCTCCTGTTTAGCTTTAATTTTTTCTGATCTAATTCTTTGTCTTTCTAACATTTTAATTCTAAGCTCCTCTTCTTTAAGCTTTCGAGCATCTTCTCTTATTTTTTTAGCTTGTTCATCTTTAATTCTTTGATTCTCGATCTTGAGTCTTTTGGCTTCGATTTTTTTTCGTTTTTCCTCATTTTTTTGAACTTGCTTTTCATTATCAAGAATTAATTTTTTTTGTGCTAGTATTTGTTTTTTTTCTTCTCTGATTAAGTCTAGTCTATCTTTTTGAGCTTGTTTTTTTTGATTTTCTAAATCTCTTTTTTCATCTAATTCTCTCTGTCTCTCTTGTCTTTTCTTCTGTTTCTCTCTTTCTTTTTTAAGATTATGATAAAAGTTGCCTAATTTATTTTTAGTTTCCTCTATTACTTCAAAAGGATTAACTTTAATCTTATCTAGTTTGATATTTTTATTTATTAGAGACTGAATATTTTTAAAATTTTTGTCTTTTTTTTTATTGTTTTTTTTTAAACCCATACAAAAAATTTAACAATTTTAAAATACTTTAAATAGATCACATGTGGTTAAATTGAGTTTAAAATTTTAATTAAAAGTCCATATTATTAAAAAAAAAAATTAAATACAATTTCTGCGTGTAATTTTTATTTTTAAAGTCTTTAATAAATTAATTTTTTTAAAACAAGAATCATGTACTAGCAGACTAGGTTTTATGTTTAAAAATTTATTTATATTGGCATGTATTTTACTTCTAACTAATTGTGCTACTCCTACTTCGGCATTTTTGGGGCCAGTTTTTACAGGTGCTAAAACCGGTAGTGTTTATCAAGCATCTTTATCCTATGGAAGTAATAGAATTATTGATAAAATGAGGAAAGTTAAACAAAATAATTTTCAGGAAATGAATTCAGTAACATCTGATTTATCAACTAATGATAGAAATCCCCTAGTATTAATTGCCCACAAAGTTTCAAAAATTGAAATATCTGAAGTAAAAGAGCCAGAACCCTTACCTTAAAATTTTTTTATTAAGAAATAGTAAAACCTTAATTTTCAATTATTAAGAGTTTTGAATATTAATGAGAATCGCTTAAATTTTAATCAAGGGTGGTAGAGGGAGAC
>JACWEG010000056.1 GCA_014653605.1 Pelagibacterales bacterium SAG-MED37 | reverse complement strand
TGAATGAGTGTTGCTTACTTTAGACAACTCAACTGAATTATTTATATCAAACAAATCTGGTTTATATTTCCATCCACCTATTACAATAATTAACTCAACAAATATAAGTGTACTTATTATTAGGCCCACAGGTATATGTTTGGAACTATCTTCAGATGAAAACCATTGATTTTTTTGTTGAGCAACATTTAGCATCATTACAACAAACAAAAATAAGACCGCTACAGCACCAACATAAACAATTAGCATAATCATTCCTAAAAATTCTGCACCAATCATTATAAAAAGACATGAAATACTTATAAAATCTAAGATAAGAAAAAATACAGAGTGAACTGTATTTTTAGATGTAGTTACCATTATTGCAGAGATAATAGCTATGATTGAAAAGGTATAAAAAAATATAGAATGTGCAATCATTTCTATCTGTGGGAACTGTCAGCTTTAATATTAGCCTCTAAAATATTTTCCCATCTGTCACCATTATCTAAAAGTTTCTCTTTCGTGTAATAAAGTTCTTCTCTTGTTTCAGTAGAAAATTCAAAATTTGGTCCTTGAACAATTGCATCTACAGGACAAGACTCCTCACACAATCCACAATAAATACATTTCATCATGTCAATATCATAACGAGTTGTTTTTCTACTTCCATCTTCTCTTTCAGATGACTCGATCGTAATAGCTTGAGCAGGACAGACAGCTTCACACAATTTGCAGGCAATACATCTTTCCTCTCCATTAGAATATCGTCTTAATGCATGCTCACCTCTAAAACGTGGACTTATCTTCCCTTTTTCAAATGGATAATTTATTGTTTTTTTTGATTTAAATAATTCTTTAATAGCAATAGCTAGGCCACTTACAAAGTCAGCCATAAATATTGTTTTAAAAAATCTGGATATTTTCATGATTAATTCACTGGTAAAAGATTAAAATAAAATAAAAAGCTGGCAGTTAATACAACCCATATTAAAGACATTGGAAGAAATACTTTCCAACCCAACTTCATTAA
>JACWEG010000055.1 GCA_014653605.1 Pelagibacterales bacterium SAG-MED37 | reverse complement strand
TTTGCATATTTTTGAACCATGCCAAAATTTATTCGTTGTATTTAAGAGATTTAATTTATAATAAAAAAATAATTGCTCAAATACCCCATATTTAAATTTAGTTTCTACAAATTCTTCTATTTTATTTGGGTCAGGAATTTCATCAACATCTGAAATTAATATCAATGTTTCATCATCAAATTTATCTATTTCATTCATTGAATAATTTCTCTGATATTCTAACATATTCCATGGATTTGAAAGGTTAGGAAAATTTTCAACTGGTATATAAGTAATTTGGTTTTTAAATTCAGAGTATTTATTTATATCGAAATTAAGTTTTCTTTTATTGCCTCTATGATCGTACATGCCCTCTGTTATAATAAATTTGGTGACATGGTCTTTTAGAATATTTAGTCTTAAATCTAAAATTACATCTTCGTCAAAATAAGTTATGCAATCTAAAATATTCATATATAAAATATCTTTAATTGATTAGTAAAGTAAAATGAACAAAAAAATTGCAATTATAGGTGGTGGTATCTTTGGAGTTTCTATTTACATACTACTAAAACAAAAAGGTATCGACTGTTGTTTGTTTGAAAGAAAAAAAAATTTACTTAAGGGAGCAACTACAAATAATCTTAATAGAGTTCATTTTGGGTATCATTATCCTAGGGACAACTTAACTGCAAAACAATCATATAAAGGATACAAAAGTTTTAGAAGTTTTTATAAAGAGGCAATTTTTCAAAATTTCAAAAATTATTATTTTATAGCAAAAAAAAGCAAAGTTAGTTTCAAAAACTACCTCAAATTTTGTAAAAAAAATAAACTAAAATACGAAATAACTGAGAATTTAAACCTTCCTTTTCAGATAAAAAATATACAAGGTGGAATAGAGGTAAATGAACCAATTTATGATTGGGATATTTTGAGAAAAAAGGTTCAATCTATAATTAAAAAATTTAAAAAAAACAAAATTCATTTTAATGAAAATGTTTTAGATATCAGAAAAGAAAATAAATATTTAATTATAACAAATAAAGAT
>JACWEG010000054.1 GCA_014653605.1 Pelagibacterales bacterium SAG-MED37 | reverse complement strand
GATGCTATGCAAAACTTATTGAAAAGAAAATCGAAAACAGATTTACACGAAAGAATGACAACAATGCTCGAAACAGGCATAGAGAAACAAATGTCAAAGATTGGCAAAGGTTATACTTTTTTAGCTACGGTTGGTTCTACAGCTCCCTTTATTGGTTTATTTGGAACAGTCTGGGGAATTATGAATTCATTTCAGTCTATTGCAATCTCGAGAAATACTAGTTTAGCTATAGTTGCCCCAGGTATTGCAGAAGCATTATTTGCAACTGCTTTAGGATTACTGGCCGCAATCCCAGCAGTTATCGCTTATAATAAGTTCAATAATGACTCAATTTTATATTCTAAAAAATTAGAAAATTTTTCAAAAAGATTTTTAACTATAATTTAAAAATGGCTTTTAAATTTAATCGTTCATCCAAAGAACCAATGAGCGAAATAAATGTTACTCCATTTGTGGATGTCATGTTGGTACTTTTGATAATTTTTATGGTTACTGCACCCTTATTAACTGTTGGAGTTCAAGTTGATTTACCTGAAAGTTCTGCTGACTCTTTACCTGAGGAGGCTGAGCCTTTAACTTTAACTATTAATTCTAAAGGTGAAATCTTTATTCAAGAGTCAAAAGTTGAATACGAAAAGATTATTGCAAAAGTTTTAGCTGTTTCAAAAAATAGGACTGACACAAGAATTTATGTAAGGGGTGATAAAACAATTAATTATGGAAGAGTACTTGAAATAATGGGCTTATTATCTGGTTCAGGTTTCACGAAAGTAGCACTTATATCTGAGCCATATAAAGAGAGGTAAATAAAGTGAATAGAAGCATCATCATCTCTTCTGTTTTACATTTAGTATTAATTATGATTACAGCACTCAGCTTGCCTTTTCTTGCAAAAAAACCAATTGATTTACCACCTATTGTGTCTGTTGAGCTCATACAAATCACAGATAAAACAAATATTCCATTTGCTCCAAAAGCGAAAAAGATAATTGAAAAGATTAAAGAAAAAGAAAAAAAGTTAGTTTCTGAACAAGCGCCACCAAAAAAAGTTAAAAAAATA
>JACWEG010000053.1 GCA_014653605.1 Pelagibacterales bacterium SAG-MED37 | reverse complement strand
AGCTCTTTTGTTATAGCAAATGATACAGGGCCTGCCCACATTGCAGCTCACGTAGGAGCTAAAGGTTTAACTTTATTTGGAAAACATACAACAGCATATAAAGTTAGTATTGAAAGAGAAAATTTTAAAGCAATCGAGGTAGGAGATTTAAATAATTTAAGTGCTGAAAAAGTTTTAGAAAGATTAATTAATTCTTTAACCTAGTTTTTTCAATCAATCGTATAGCTACTGGAACAATGAAAAGTATAAACAATAATCTTATTATATGATGAAAAGCTACAAAGTCTGGCTCTAAATCAAAAGCAATAGCAATTACAGCTACTTCATAAATTCCACCTGGACAAAAAGATAGAACTAAAGTTAAAAAATTATTATCTACGAAAAAAGTTGCAATAAAAGCAGCAACTAAACCCAATAGAACCAATAATATTGTAGCTACTAAACCGTGGAATGAATTGTTTGCTACTTCCTTTACTGTTTTGTTAGCAAATCTACATCCAACAGAAGCTCCTAATATTAGCAGACAAAAATTAATTGATGCATCAGGCAATTTATAGGATGCAATATCAAAAATTTGAAAAATACCACTTGCTACAAGAGTTCCAGAAAGTAATGCAGCTGGAACTTTTGCTTTATCAAAAAAGAAAATAAAAATTATTGATGCTATGATCAAAATAACTAGATCCCAGTGATTTTGAGCCATGTAATCAAATTTTTGAATTTCTAGGATGTCTGAGTCTGAAAGACTGACAATAATAAAAGGGAAAAGAGTTATTATAATAATTAATCTAATAAGGTGAGCAGTTGCAACTTGAGATAAATCAGATTTTTCATATTCAGCCAATATCAATAAAGGACCTAATGCACCAGGTGCTGCTGAAAAAATTGAAGTTTTTTGTTTGTAACCAGAAAATTTTTGTAAGTATTTTGAAACAATCAATATGCTAACAATAATATAACCAAGCATTATAATAGTTGTCCAAATCCAATTTACCATTTGATTTAAAAGATTTTGATCTATGTAATTTCCAATATGTAGCCCTAACACAATTAAAATTGAACTT
>JACWEG010000052.1 GCA_014653605.1 Pelagibacterales bacterium SAG-MED37 | reverse complement strand
TTGATTATTTAATTTTAAATAAATATGTACATTGTCTCCACATAATGGATTATTTCCTTTAGCATCTTTATTAAAGTTATCAGTCTTACCTAAGTTTCTAGGATTCTTGCCGTGTTCTAATATTATTTCTTGATATAATTCTTTTAAATTCATTTTAAATCAAAAATCTTTTTACATTTATTAATTGACTCATTTAGTTGGTCAAAATCCTCTTTTGTATTGTACACACCAACTGAAGCTCTAGCACTTGCTGGTATTTCTAATTTATCATGAAGTATTTGACAACAATGATGGTCAGCTCTAATTGCTACACCGTCCTCATCTAAGATTGTAGCAATATCGTGGGGGTGTACACCTTCAATCGTAAATGATAAAACTCCACCTTTATTTTTTGGGTTACCAATTATTTTTACTGAGTTATTTTTTCTTAAAACTTCTTGACCGTATTCAATTAATTCTTTTTCATGTTTTATTATATTTTCAATACCAATATTTTCTAAAAATTTGATTGACTGGTCAAATGCTATTACTTGTGCAGTAGCCATTGTTCCTGCTTCATATTTATTTGGTAAATCTCCATAAGTAATTCTATCTTTCTTTACTTCTTTAATCATACCTCCTCCACCTTGATAAGGTGGTAATTCCTCAAGCCATTTTTTTTTACCATATAAAATTCCTAATCCTGTTGGTCCATACATTTTATGACATGAGATTGCATAAAAATCACAATCAAGATCTTGAACATCTATTTTTAAATGTGGGGCACCCTGACACCCATCTACTACTACTATAATTCCTTTGGAGTGAGCAAGTTCAGTTATCTCTTTGATTGGTAGTATTGCCCCTGTAACATTTGATAAATGATTAACTGCTATTACCTTAGTTTTTGGTGTTATCATTTTTTCAATATTCTCAATTGGAATTTCACCTTCATCATTAATTTCTGCAAAATTAATCTTTATATTTTTTGATTTTCTTAAATAATGCCATGGCACATAATTAGAATGATGTTCTAGTTCAGTTAATAATATTTCATCCCCCTCATCTAAGTATTTTTGTCCTAAAGTATTTGCTACCAAATTAAGTGCTTCAGTTGCACCTTTTGTAAAAACAATCTCATTTTTA
>JACWEG010000051.1 GCA_014653605.1 Pelagibacterales bacterium SAG-MED37 | reverse complement strand
ATTTCACAAAAATATCAAGCTCGAAAAGTATTAATAGTGATCTTAATACTATTGATTTAAGAATAAATATTGAATTAGGTGAAAAAGCCAAAATCAAGAAAATTACTTTTCTTGGTGAGAGAATATTTAAAGATAAAAGATTAAAAGAAGTAATAGCATCGGAGGAGCATAAATTTTGGAAGTTTATTTCTAATAATGTCTATATTAATCAAGAGCTAATCAATCTTGATAAAAGATTATTAGTTGGCTACTTTAAAAATAATGGGTTTTATGACGTAAAAATTGAAAATTCTTTTGTAGAATTTGATAAGAACTCAAATTTTAATTTAATTTTTAATATAATACCTGGCAAAAAATATTTTTTTAACGAATTTAATTTAAATCTACCTTCAAATTATGATTCTAAATTATTTAAATCTATTACAAAAAAATTTCCTAAACTAAAAGGAGACACTTACTCTCTATTAAAAATTAATAAGTTATTAAATGAAATAGATAAGATTGCTCTATCAGGACAATATGAATTTATAAACGCTAAAATTGTTGAAAAAATTGATGGAAATAAAATAAATTTTGAAATAAATATTTCTGAGAGTGAAAAATTTTATGTTGAAAAGATCAATATTAATGGAAATTTTAATACATTAGAAGAGGTAATAAGGAATAATTTAATTATAGACGAGGGTGATCCTTTTAATGAAATTTTATTTAATAAATCAATAAACGAAATACAAAGTTTGGGTATTTTCAAAAAAGTTAAAACTGACATAAAAGAAGGATCTAATCAATCCTTTAAAATAATAGATTTAGATGTAGAGGAACGACCAACAGGAGAAATTTCTATTTCAGCTGGCTTTGGAACTGATGGTGAAACAATTGGAGGTGGCTTAAAAGAAAATAATTTTTTAGGGAAGGGAATAAAACTTAATACAAATATAGAATTGACTGCTGATTCTATTAAAGGAAGATTCATTTATGCAAAACCAAATTTTAATTATACTGATAATACGTTATTTACATCTCTAAAAAGCTCAACTTCAGATTTCTTAACTAACTCTGGATATAAAACCTCTGAGATTGGATTTTCACTAGGTACTAAATTTGAACAATTTCAAAACATTTTTTTAAGTCCTGAAATTGACTTCCTTATTGAGG
>JACWEG010000050.1 GCA_014653605.1 Pelagibacterales bacterium SAG-MED37 | reverse complement strand
CTTTTGGAAGTTCAGTTACAGAAATTATGTATTCTAAATCTTTATCCTCACCATAAGTTTTTAAGTCTAATTTTGGTTGACCTGCTGGTTTAATTTTATTTTCCTCTAATGCTTTAGTTGAAGTATCTTTTATAACTTTGTCTAATACTTCATTAAAAACTGCTTTGCCAAATTGTCTTTTTAAAATTTCTCTAGGGACTTTTCCGGGTCTAAAACCTTTTAAATTTACTGTTCCCTTAATTTCTTCGTATTTGTTATCCATGTAGGTATTCATGGTTTTTTTATCTACGAATACTTTAAGATCTTTGTTTAATCCTTTTTTATTTTCTACTGTAACTTTCATAATTTAGTTATGGTAGGGCGAAAAGGACTCGAACCTTCACAGATTGCTCTATCGGTTCCTAAGACCGACGCGTCTACCAATTCCGCCATCGCCCCACAAATTAAAATGTTTTATATATTATTGAAACTATTTGTCCAACGACATTTATTGTAAATTAGATTATATTTCCTCTATAATATTAAGTATGATTGTTTCACCCTGTATAAGTATTTGTAAAACTGATCCCAAGACAGGTTATTGTTATGGTTGTGGAAGAACTAATGCTGAAAAAAAGAAATGGAAATCAGAAGAAACGCTTGAAGAATGGAAGCTTGAAAATATCATAACAATCAAAAAAAGACTAACGGGATGGCAATTAAAAAGTTTCGAAGAGTCCTATACATATAAAATTGAAAATGGTATCTCTCTTTTTAAAAAAAATTTAAAAAATGAGTAAAGTTACAATTGTAATAATAATTTATATTTTGGGCCTTATTTTTGGTGCTTTGTTTCTTGATATTTGGAGCGCTGATACCAGTGTATTCAAGGGCCTTTTAGGTTTAGGATGGACTGCTCTACTTTTAATAGGATTATTTTTTGCTGACAAAAATGAAAAAGAATAATTTTTTTAAATTTGTAATTATTCTCTTTGTACTATTTCCTGCACAACAGCTCAAATCAGAGGTAATTGTAATGAGTTTGTGTGATGATCAACAAGATGAATTTATAAAGAATGAATACATTCTCAATCTGAATGAGTTAATAATGACTAGAAATTATATTTATAAAGAAAAAACATATCAAAAATATAGAATTACAGATCTTAGTGTGAAAAAAAAAAAATTCTTATGTAAGAAATA
>JACWEG010000005.1 GCA_014653605.1 Pelagibacterales bacterium SAG-MED37 | reverse complement strand
CTAAAAAAAAATGAAAAAGAAATCCATTCTCTTGAAAAAGATATAACTCTATTTCACGCTAAGGTTACTAACGAGATTTTACTGTCCATTGATAAAAATATTGATTTAATAGGTTTTCATGGGCAAACAATATATCATAATCCATTAGAAAAAATTTCTAAACAAATTGGAGATGGTAACTTATTATCTCAACTTTCTAAAAAAAAGGTAATCTATAATTTTAGAAAAAATGATATTCAAAATGGTGGTGAAGGAGCTCCTTTAGCCCCAATTTTTCACAAATTAATTGTCAAACAAAACAAGATTGATCTACCAGTTTGTATTTTAAACATAGGTGGTATTGCAAATGCAACTTTGATAAAAAGATGTTATCATCTTATGATTATTGGCAATTCTGGAGAAATATTGATGATAAAGATGTAATAAAATTTTTGAAAATATTTACAGATTTAAGTATCGAAGAAATTGATAAAAATAAAGATGAAGATATAAATAAACTCAAGATTAGATTAGCAAATGAGGCGACTACAATGCTTCATGGTAAAAAAGCTGCCAGAAATTCTGAACAGGCTGCCAAAGAGGCTTTCTCTGGAAATTTGCTGGGTTCTAATTTGCCTACAATAAAAATTAAAGCGAAGAATATTAATGAAAAAATTACTGTTTTGGATTTAATAATTTTATCAAAGTTGGAAAAATCTAAAAGTGAGATAAGGAGATTAATCAAAGGAAATGCCATAAAATTAAATAATGAAATGATATCTAATGAAAATTACATTATTAGCGATAAATTATTCCAAAATAATTATTTAAAACTTTCTATTGGAAAAAAAAGACATATTAAAATTGAAAAAGATTAGTTTTTTTTAATTTTTTCTAAAGTTCTTGTAATAAATCTTGGAGTAAGTGTTTTGATAGGATTTACTGAAGTTTCAAGTTTTTTAGGAGGGCCTTTTATTTTAAAACTTACACCAAAAACACCTTCCCCAGTTTTTGAACCAACTAATATTTTACCTAACACAGGTAAAGATCCTATAAATTTATTTACTGTAGTCGCTGGGACTAAGGTTCCTCTAAGACTAATAAGTTTGTCTTTTTCAATATAACCGTCCATTAAAATAGAAATTGCTGGGCCAATTGCATAGATTTCATCAATAACCATCCCATCTTTTTTACTTTTAAAATTCATCTCAAACTCATCAAATCCTATACCTTCCCCAGATAAAATATCAGCGATACCTTGTAGAGAAGCTAGGGTTAAGATTTTTGTTAATGCAGGTAATTCTTTTAAATTAAAATCGTATATCTTTAAAGTTGATGTGGACTCATTAAATTTCTTTGAGCTGTAAAAATCAAGTGTTCCATTATCAAAACCCTTAATAAATTTATATCTTTTAACAATTGGTTCAGCTTTATCAATATATAGAGTTGTAATCTTATTGTTGTCATTAGTATTAATAGTAAAATTTAACTTTTTATTATTAGAAAAACTTCCATTTAAGTTAGCTTTTACAATCTCTTTATTCTTGAAGAACATGTTCCCATTAAAATTAAATAAATCAAACTCATTGTCTAAAAAAATTTTATCGATACTAATTTCAATTCTAGTATCAATATTAAAAAAATTAGAATTTTTATCCTCAAATAATAAATCATCAATAAGACTATTGGCATTAAATGAAGGTCCTTTTAAAACATATTTATTATTCATTGGATAAAATTTAACCTGATTTTTTTGATTTTCTTGATCTATATAATTTAAAGTAACTGTTCCAAGTTTTACTATTTCAAATTTCTTATTAAATTTAATATTTTGAGCTCTAATTCTATTTTTTTTCTCATTTATAATAAAATCTTTAATATTAATTTCATCTATTTTATTTTTTGATCCTTCTAATTGTATTAAAGAATTTACATCTTCATAATTTAAAGACTTTATCTTCAAAGGATTATTATTTATTTTTAGAGAAGTTTTAAAATCTAAAATACCATTTTTCTTATTTATAGAATATTTAAAAGTATCTTTATTGTCTTGTATTAGAATGTCACCTTTGCCATCTATATATAAATCATCTTCAAGATATTTGATTGATAACTTGTGATTAGATAAATGAAAATTTTTTTTAATATTTGGAAAAAAATTTATTAACTCAAATTTATTAATAACAAAAAATTCATCTATTAATATATCAGACTCTAAGATAAAATTACGAAATTCAAATTTTCTATTTGTCTTGAATGAGAATCTGTTGTTGGAACTAAATTTCAATTTTTCAAGATCAATCTCTGAAAAAAAAGGCTTAATTAATAAATTTACGTTTTTTTTATTAAAGACTATCTCTTTGTGTTTTATTTCTCCATCTATTAAAAAATCATCTTTATCTTTTTTAACTGATATATTTTCAGATAAAAATTTTAAATCATTAAGAGTAAATGATATATCGCTTAATGAGAGATTATCTTTTTTAAAATTAAATATTAGATCAAGTTTTTGAAGGTTGTATTTTTTAAGTATACTTAATCTAGTGTCCCTCAAGAAACCATTTATCTCATAATTTTTTTTGATATTTCCATTAGAATCAAATTCCAATTTAATATCACCAATTAAATATCCATTTTTAATTGTTTTTTCTAACAAAAATAATTCTGGTGAGTTTCTAAAAGATCTTAAAAATGAAATCAAGTTTCTTACTTCTAATGATTTTGTAGATATTTCTAAACTTTCAATAGAAAATTTATTTTCAATCAATGATTTAATAGAAATTTGAGTTTTTAAACTTTCTATTTCTACTGTTCCATTTTGATTTATTAATTTTGATCCAATTGTTTTGATATTAATTTTTAATTTAAATGGATCTAAAACTAACTTAATTTTTTTTAATTCAATTTCAGTTTTTTCATCAATACTTTTAATCTTATCTTTTATTTGGTTGTTAAACCTATCTGTTTCAATTCCTATAGTGCTTAAATAAGCTGTTATGATTAAAAATATTAGAATTATTGATAAAAAGATTTTTAAAATTATTTTCATTTAATTTGATATAATGAGTGTTCCAAAAAGTCATCAATTTCGCCATCTAGAACTTTGTCAGGGCTTGTATTTTCAAAATTAGTTCTATTATCTTTGACCAGTCTATATGGCTGTAACACATAAGACCTTATCTGGTGACCCCAGCCAATTTCAGATTTTGGTGCTTCTGTATTTTGATTTTCTTTTTCCTTTTTTTTAATTTCAAAATCATAAAGTCTTGCTTTCAGCATATTCATGCAAGTTTCTTTATTTTTATGTTGAGATCTTTCATTTTGACACTGTACAACTATTTTAGATGGCAAATGTGTAATTCTAACAGCGCTATCAGTAGTGTTAACATGTTGGCCTCCTGCCCCGCTTGAACGATATGTATCAATTCTTAGATCTTTATCTAAAATATCTATATTTATACTTTCATCAACAACTGGGTAGACCCATATACTCGCAAAACTAGTATGCCTTCTTGCTCCTGAGTCAAAAGGTGAAATTCTGACCAATCTATGAATTCCGGACTCTTTTTTTAACCAGCCAAAGACATAGTCTCCCTCTATTTTAATAGTAGACGATTTTATTCCAGCTTCGTCACCTTTATGTTCACTAATTAAGTTTGATTTAAATTTTTTATTATCAGACCACTTTAGATACATCCTTCTTAACATGTCAGCCCAGTCCTGACTTTCAGTTCCACCAGCACCTGCATGAATTTCAATGTAACAATCAAGAGAGTCTGCCTCATTAGATAGGAAACACTTAATCTCATTTTTTTTGACTGCTTTTCTAAGTTCTTTTATGTTATCCAATATTTCATTTTGTATAATTTCATTATTTTCCTCTAAGGCCAATTCACTCAAATCATCTAAATCTTTTAATTTTTCTATAGACGTTTCAAATGAATTTATTAAGTCTTCGTATAATTTTTTTTCTTTTATAACTTTTTTTGAGTTAGCTTTATCTTGCCAGAAATTAGATTCGAGCATCTTAGAATTATGGTCTTTTAACTTTGAATAAATACCATTTTTTTCAAAGATACTCCTTTACTCTTTGATTTATCTTTTCTATTTCTTTTTTGAAATCTGTATATTTATGATCCATTAATAAAACTTTAATATATTATTGGTATCTAATCTATTATTATTTGAATATAAAATTACTCCATCAATCACATTGGAACTTTTATATGCTTCTAAAATTGTATCTTTTGAAGAAAACTTTGCTTTTTGTCCAGTTGAAGGATCTACTACCATCATAGTAATCCCTTCAGCAACTTTAAATGGTCTTGCTTCAGACTTTTTAATTGCTTTTTTAATAAAATTTTTAAATACAGGTAGAGCAGTTTTTGATCCTGTTTCAAATTTACCCAAAGGTTGAGGATTATCCATACCAACATAGACTCCTACTACTAAGTTTGAAGTAAAGCCAATAAACCATGCATCTGTATTTTTATTGGTAGTTCCAGTTTTGCCTGCTAAATTCAAATTTAAACTTTTTAATTTTTTTCCAGTTCCTCTTTTAACTGCTCCTTCTAATAAGGAGGTAATTTGATAAGCTGTTTGAGGTGAAAATATTTGTTTATAATTGTTTTTAATATATGGATAGTCTTTTCCTGTAAATGAAATTTGATCACAATTTGCACAGGTTCTATTTTCATTGTTAAGTATAGTATTTCCTTCGCTATCTTGAACGCGATCAATTAAAATTGGTAAAACCAACTTTCCTCCATTTATAAAAGCAGAATATGCTGATGTTAATTTCATCAAAGTTGTTTCTGCTGAACCAAGAGAAATTGATAAAAGTTCCTCAGGATTTTCATAAATACCAAGGTCTTTAGAAAAGCTTGCAACTTTATCAACACCTAAACTCTGAGCTATTCTTACTGTCATAAGATTTCTAGATTTTTCTAAGCCAACTCTTAAAGTAGAAGGTCCATAAAACTTTTTTCCATAGTTTTCTGGTTTCCACATTTTAAGATCAGAACCTTGGGCTAAAACTAATGGAGCATCTAAAACTAATGAAGAAGGTGTATAATTATTTTCTAGTGCAAGAGCGTAAACAAATGGTTTGAATGCTGAACCAGGTTGTCGTAATGCTTGGGATACTCTATTAAATTCACTGCTCTTAAAACTAAAACCTCCACTTAAAGCTAAAACTCTTCCAGTGTAAGGGTCCATAACTACAATACCACCATTAATTTTGGGAATTTGTTTTAAACTATATTTATTTTCTTTAATATGATTTACATAAATAACGTCACCTCTTTTCAATAATTCATCAAATTCTTTTTTTGTCCAAGAAATGTCTTGAAACTCTATAAGACCTTTAGTTTTATCTTTTGTTTCTATTTCGACAGAAAATTTAGATATCTTTTTTACAATAGCTATTTTCCAATTTATTGAGCTTTCTAAATCATACTTTTCTAAATTATCAGACCAATTTTTTACATTAGTTTTATTGGTTAATGGTCCTCGCCAGCCTTTTCTTTTGTCATATGCTACCAAACCATCTCTCAAACTATCTGTAGCAATTTTTTGAAGTTCTAAATTTATTGGAGTATTGATATTAAATCCTTGATTATAAACTTTTTCATAAGAAAGTATTTCAATAATATTCTTTCTTACATCTTCAATATAATATTGAGAGTCTTCTAAAAAAATTTTTTTTTTCTTCTTTAATATGATTTTTTTTTTTTTTAATTCAGAATATTCTTCAATGTTTATAAAACTATTTTCAAATAAATTGTTTAAAACTAAATCTCTTCTAAATTTAGCTAATTCAATATTTCTGTAAGGATTATATTTACTTGGGGCTTTTGGCAAAGCTGCAAGCAATGCTGCTTCCTCATAATTTAATTCTTTAATGGATTTGTCAAAATACTGTAAACTGGCTGCTGCTACTCCATACGCTCCACTACCAAGATAGATTTGATTTAAATAAAGTTCTAGTATTCTTTCCTTTGTTAAAGCTCTCTCAATTCTAAAAGCTAAAATAGCTTCTTTAATTTTTCTATTAATACTTACTTCATTTGTTAAAAGAAAATTTTTTGCTACTTGCTGAGTAATTGTAGACGCACCCTCTAACCGTTTAGAGGTCATAATATTTTTAATGTTATTTATGGTTGCTCTTAAAACTCCTTTGGCATCTACACCTGGGTGAGAAAAAAAATTTTTATCTTCTGCAGATAAAAATGAATTAATTACATTTTTTGGAATAGCTCTATAGGGAACAAAAATTCTTTTTTCTTTAGAAAAATCAGCTACAAGACTTCCATTACCTGAATAAACTTTACTTGATACTGGGGGTTTATAATTCTTCAAAAATTTATAATCTGGGATATTATTAGAAAAATTCCATAGAATCCCTAAAACAGTAATTATCAATAATAGTAAAAAACTAAGAAAACCAATGAATATATTTTTTATTGTTATGTGCATTTTGTTTCCATTATATAAAGGAATTTGTTAAAGATAAGGCATAACAATAAAACAAAATTTTTAATTTAAATGAAACAATCAAAACACACACTATGGAAAAAAATTTATACATTGATGCTTCGCATCCCAATGAAATTAGAGTTGTGCTTAAGTCAGGTGAAAACATTGAAGACTATGAGTATGAAGGCTTAAAAAACAATCTAATTAAAAATAACATCTATTTAGGAAAAGTAAGTCGTATTGAACCCTCTCTGCAAGCTGCGTTTGTAGATTTTGGTAGAGATAGACATGGGTTTTTATCATTTAATGATATCCAGTCAGACTATTATCAAATACCAAGAAGTGATTTAGAAATTATTAAGCAGGAAGAAGAAAGAGCAAGAGAAGAATTATCAAAAAAGGTTGAGGCAAAAGAGGAAGAAAATCTTGCTGAAGGAAAATTAGAACTTGAAGATCCTATTGAGAAAGAAGAATTGAACGAAAAGAAAGAAGAAGAAAAAGAAAATTTAGATAATGGAAAAATAAAAAAAAATGAAAATAAATTCAGATTTAAGAGATATAAAATTCAAGAAGTAATTAAGCCTAATCAGGTAATTCTTGTTCAAGTTATTAAGGATGAGCGTGGGCAAAAAGGAGCTGCATTAAGTACTTTTATATCAATAGCAGGTAAATATATTGTGTTGATGCCAAATACTCCTAAAGGGGGAGGTATATCTCGAAAAATATTTAATCCAGCAGATAGAAAAAAAATTAGGTCTATTTTAAATGAGATTCAAATTCCTAAAGAAATGGGATTAATAGTCAGAACTGCCGGAAGTAACAAAACTAAAAATGAGATTGACCATGATTTATCTACTCTTATTAACAGTTGGAATCAAATTAAAGAAAATGCCTTAAGCTCTATAGCGCCTTCATTGATCCATCAAGAAAGTGAAATAATTAAAAGAACTTTAAGAGACATGTATGATGAAAATACTAAAAATATAATTATTGAGGGTAACGAAGGTTATAAAAAGGCTCAAAATTTTATGAAAATGATGATGCCTTCACATGTTAAAAAGATAAAAAAATATAGAGGCAAAACTCCATTGTTTATAGAAGAAGGTATAGAACAAAAGTTAAATCAAATTTTTGAGTCTGAAATAAAATTAACTTCTGGGGGATATTTGGTAATTAATCCTACAGAAGCTTTGGTTTCAATTGATATAAATTCTGGAAGTTCTATTAAACAAAAAAATGTTGAGAGTACAGCTTTAGATACTAATCTTGAAGCTGCTGATGAGATAGCAAGACAAATAAAAATTAGAGATTTATCTGGTTTAATTATTATAGATTTCATAGATATGTTAAGTTATGGAAATCGGAAACTAGTAGAGAGAAGACTGAAAGAAAAATGTCGATCTGATAGAGCAAGAATTCAAATTGGTAGAATATCTAATTTTGGTCTCTTAGAAATGTCTCGACAGAGACTTAGGGAAAGCGCTGTTAAATGGAAAATAAATCTTACAGATGAGTCATTTGGACTTAAAATTCTAAAATTAGTAGAACTTAAAGCAGTTTTAAGTAAAGCGAAGTTTGTTGATTTAAAAGTGTGTAAAAAAATCTCTGACTTTTTAAAAGAGAATTTTATTGATGACCTTACTTATTTTGAAAAAAAAAATAAGATGAAAATTGATATAATATCTGATAATAATTTAATCATTCCAGAATATATTATAGACATAAAAAATAAGTCTAAAAAAACAATTGAATTAATTGAGCATTTTGAAAAACTTAAAAACCTTAATCAATTAACTGTAAAAAATAATATTATTGAGCTAAAGGATAAAAAGAAATTCAAAAAGAAAACTTTTAGAAAAAAAAAATTCTATAAAAAGGCTAAATAATTCCTTTTTTTGGAGAGGAAGGTTCTCCCATTATTAATTTATTGATTCTTCCTGCAAGATAAGACTGACGCCCCGCCACTACAGCATTTTTAAATGCTAAGGCCATATCAAAAGGTTTTTTTGCTTTAGCAATAGCAGTATTAACTAATACTCCATCACATCCTAACTCCATTGCTATTGTGGCATCAGAAGCTTGACCTAATCCAGCATCTATAATTAGAGGTAACTTTGTTTGATTTCTAATAATTTTAATATTTACTTGATTCAGAATACCTAATCCAGATCCTATTGGAGCTGCTAAAGGCATTATTGCACAAGCTCCTGAATTTTCTAATCGTTTGGCCATCAAAGGATCATCATTACAATAGACCATAACTTGAAATCCCTCTTTAGTAAGTATCTCAGTTGATTTAAGTGTTTCAATCATTTCAGGAAATAGATTTTTTTTATCTCCTAATACCTCTAGCTTTACTAATTTCCATCCTCCAATTTCTCTAGCTAATCTAAGGGTTCTCAGAGCATCTTTTGAATTAAAACACCCCGCTGTGTTTGGGAGATATGTAATTTTTTTTGGATCAATAAAATCCATTAACAAAGGTTTTTTTTTATCTACAATATTCACCCTTCTAACAGCAACAGTAACTATTTCAGCTCCAGATAAATTAATAGCTCTGGCACATTCTTTCATATTTTTGTATTTTCCAGTGCCAACAATTAATCTGGATTTAAAGTTCCTTTTAGCAATAATAAATTTATCTTTACTCAATTTTAACCACCTCCAATAAAATGAACTATTTCTATTTTATCATTTGTTTTAAGACTAATTTTATTTAATTTTTTTTTATCTACTATTTCTTCATTTAGTTCAATAGCTACTTTTTTAAGAGGTATTTTAAAGTTTTTAATAATATTCGACAGTTTTGAATTTTTATCTACATTTTTTATTTTTCCATTTATTTTTATTTTTATTTTTATTTTTTTTTTCATCGTATATAAAAGATAAATGAATAATAAAATTATTATTATCAATGGTCCTAATATTAATCTATTAGGTGAAAGAGAACAATCACAATATGGATCAATTACTCTTGAAGAGCTTAAAGAGAATTGTTTAGATAAATCAAAAGACTTGGGATTAACTCTTGAATTTGCTCAATCAAATATAGAGGGTGAGCTAGTAAATATAATACAAGATGCTAGAAAAAAATTTGATGGTATTATAATAAACGCTGCTGCATTTACACATACTTCAGTTGCAATAAGAGATGCTTTAGATATTTTTAAGAAACCAATTATTGAAATTCATATGTCAAATATATACAAAAGAGAGGAGTTTAGAAAAAAATCATTAATTAGTGATATCGTTACTGGTGGAATATTTGGATTAGGAGATAATGGATATATTTTAGCCATAATTTCAATGCAAAAACTCTTAAAAAATGAAAATAAATAAAAAAATTATTAAAGAATTAAGTGACTACTTAGAAGAATTTAATCTTACAGAATTAGAGTACACAGAAAAAGATACAAAAATAAAAGTTTCAAAAAATAATGTGGTATTAAGCAATCCAGCTCATTCTAAAAATGAAAAAATTACGGAAACTTCAAATATAAATGCTAAGAATACTTCAGGAATTCAAGTAACCTCACCAATAATCGGAACAGCATACCATGCACCTGAACCAGGAGCAAAAAAATTTGTAGAAATTGGTAAAAAAATTAAAAAGGGTGAAACCGTTATGATTGTTGAGGCAATGAAAACAATGAATCACGTACCTTCAACATCAGATGGAGTGGTAAAAGAGATATGTGTTGAAGATGGACAACCAGTAGAGTTTGGACAAACAATCATCATTTTAGAATAATGTTTAAAAAAATATTAATAGCAAACCGTGGGGAAATTGCGGTTAGAATAATAAGAGCATGTAAAGAATGGGGCATTTCCACTGTAGCGGTTCATTCAGATGTAGATAGAGATAGTATGCATGTAAGATTAGCGGATGAGAGTGTTTGTATTGGATCACATCAGCCAGCTAATAGTTATCTAAATATACCTGCTTTAATGTCAGCTATTGAACTAACAAATTCTGAAGCAGTACATCCGGGATATGGTTTTTTATCTGAGAATGCTAATTTTGCAAAAGTATTAGAAGAAAATAATATTAAATTTATAGGTGCATCCTCAAAACTAATTGAGATGATGGGAGATAAAATTCAGGCAAAAAAAATTGCCAAAGAAAATGGATTACCGATAATTGAAGGATCTGATGGAGGTATAAAAGATATATTAGAAGCAAAAAAGCTTTGTAAAAAAATAGGATATCCTGTTTTGATTAAAGCCTCAGGTGGTGGTGGAGGCAAAGGAATGAAAATTGTTCATAAAGAAGAGGAATTTGAAAACCTATTTTCAACTGCAAAATCTGAAGCTCAAAAATATTTTGGTAATGATGAAGTATATATAGAAAAATTTTTTCAAAATCCAAGACATATAGAAGTTCAAATTCTAGCTGGGAAAAATAGGACTGTTCATTTGCACGAGAGAGATTGTTCAGTTCAAAGAAGACACCAAAAACTCATTGAAGAAACACCAAGCCCTATTTTAAATGATGAAATTAGAAAAGATCTATTCGATAAAACTGTCAATATGGTTAAAAAAATTGGTTATGAAGGAGCTGGCACAGTTGAATTTATTTATGAGGATGGAAAATTTTATTTTTTAGAAATGAATACTAGAGTTCAAGTAGAACATCCAGTTACAGAAATGGTAACAGGTATAGATATTATTAAAGAGCAAATTTGGATTGCGTTTAAAGGTGAAACAGCATTAAAACAGTCAGATATTAACCCTAGAGGTCATGCAATTGAATGTAGGATAAATGCAGAAGATGCAAGTAAAAATTTTCAACCCTCACCAGGAACAATCGGAATGTGTCATCAACCATCAGGATTTAGGACAAGAGTTGATGGTGCGATATTTCAAGGATATAAAGTAACACCTTATTATGATAGTATGGTTTGTAAACTAATCTGTCATGGTAGAAATAGGTCAGAAGCTATTCAAAGAATGAACCGGTCATTAGATGAATTTGTTATCGAAGGTATTACCACCACTATTCCTTTACATAAAAAACTTTTAAATCATAAAAAATTTATTGAGTCAGATTTTAATGTAAGCTGGTTAGATACTGAAAAAATTATTTAGTAACAACTAACTAGCCATATATCATAAACAGGGTGATCAAAAGGTGCTATAGAAGGACTTGAAGAAAACATCCATCCATTAAAAACAAAAACATCATTCTTATTTTTGTTTGTTAAATCTCTAACTTGAATATAAGCAGTAATTTCTGGATTATCATCAAATTCTGAATTTCTACATTTTATACTTTTTATCAATAAATCCTTATATTTTATATCTTCACCATTTTTAAGCTTTAGTAAGATATTTTTAGAGGAGATTTTATCTAATACTTTGATATCTGTGAAACTGCCATCTAAATTTTCACTAGAATTTAAATCAAAAGATATAATTAGAAATGAAATTAAGATTAATAAATTTAATTTAATTTTTCCAAGTTTTATATTTTTTTTGAATAGCATCTTTATTTTTATTTGGATAGTAAGCTGATTCTGTTCCTGTTAGATTTGGTTGATGAGGTTTTTGCCATTCATATTTTTCAAGATCATGTTTTTTTTCTATTTTATTTGGTGTAAAATGTATCCAGGAATACCATTCTACAGGTATTTTTGATGCGTCAATTTCCTCAGCATAAATTACCCATCTCTTCGCTTTTTTATTTTCATAATATTTATTGCCTAGATGATCTTTGCCAACAAATTTTCCAAAAAAAAGAGTTTCTATTTTTGTTCCAAATGTTTCTTGATTCCACCAGACGAAAATTTTTTTAAAAAGTGTCAACATAAATAAATAATTTTTTTCAATTTAAAATTGTATAATTTAAATTAGACTAAAATTTGTTTTTGTATATAAATAATTTGAATCTTATTTCAAATTAATTTTTAAAAGTTGGGGTCAAATGGCAAAATACTTAGTTGAAACTTATTATACATGTACGTTTAAAGTAAATCATTTCTTAGATGATATTAATGAGACAGAGCTTAAAAATTTAGAAAAAAGAGATGATGGTAAATTCGAAGTTTTAGATGTAAAGCTTGATAATAGAAAAACAAAGAATCTTGATCCAAATAATAAAAAAATTGCTGAAAATAAGAAAATAGAGGTATTAAATGACTCTCAAAAGCACCCACCAAAAAATTTTGAGAAATTTATAAAATCAAATAACAACAATTCTGAAAAATCTGGAAAAAGATTTAGTATGCCAGATCGAAGAAAAGGCTACATTCAGAAAGCAACTATTGGTGACCACAAAGTTTATTTGCATACTGGTGAATATGAAGATGGAAAAATTGGTGAAATTTTCATAGACACAAGTAAAGAAGGTGAATTAGTTAAAGCTCTAATGAATAATTTTGCTATTGCTGTATCACTTGGTCTTCAATATGGAGTTCCGCTTGATGAGTTCATAAGTGCATTTGTTGGTACAAAATTTGAACCATCAGGAAAAGTACACGGGAATGACAGAATTTTAAGTGCTTCATCTATTTTGGACTATATTTTTAGAGAATTGGCTATTTCTTATCAAAATAGAGAAGATCTTGCCCATACACCATCTATTGGTACTATTGATAGTCCTGATTTTGACGAACAGAATTCTGAAGGTCAAAACCAATTACTTAAAATTGTTAAAGATATTACCAGTAAGGGATTTGTTAGAAATAATTATAAAAAAAACTTGGTAGATTTATCAGATGTCAAACTAAGTCTTAAAGGAAAAAAATAGATTATTTCTTCAATTTTAAAGATAAATTTAACTCTTTTAACTGATTTTCATTCACGTCAGAAGGTGCATTCATCATTAAATCTTGAGCATTTTGGTTCATTGGAAACATAGTTACTTCTCTAATATTTTTTTCATTTGCTAAAAGCATAATTATTCTATCAATACCTGGTGCTATTCCTCCATGAGGTGGTGCTCCATAACTTAAAGCATTAATCATTCCACTAAATTTTTCATCCACCTGTTTTTTATCATAACCTGCTATTGAAAATAATTTGTACATAAGTTCAGGAATATGATTTCTAATTGCACCAGAAGAAAGCTCAATACCGTTACATACAATATCGTATTGAAAAGCAAGTATATCCAAAGGTTTCTCAAAATTGATTTTATCTAAATCTCCTTGAGGCATAGAAAAAGGATTATGACTGAACTTAATTTTATTAGTTTGTTCATCTTTCTCAAACATTGGGTAATCAACTATCCAGCAAAAAGCAAATGAGTCATCATCAATTAAATCTAAATCATTTGCTATCTTGTCTCTTGCTAGAGAAGTAATTCTCTCTAATTCTTTTTGATTGTTACAAGCTAAAAAAATACTATCTCCAATTTTTGCTCCTGTTTTTTGCATTATTTCCTCTAAAGATTCCTTAGAAAAAAATTTACCTACAGGTCCTTTAGCAGATATTTCATTATTCTTTTCTAATGTAAAATAAGCTAAACCTGAAGAACCTTCTGCTTTTGCCCATTTGTCAATATTGTCAAAAAAGCTTCTTGGTTTATCTTTAGTTTTTTTAGTAACAATGCATCTTACTTGAGATCCCGATTTGACAAGTTTTTTAAAGATTTCAAAAGACACGTCATCCCTTAAAAAAACTTCAGTAATATCATTTATGATTAATGGGTTTCTCAGATCGGGTTTGTCACTTCCATATTTGGCTAATGCATCAGCATAAGAAATTCTTGGAAATTTTTCTGAAATTAATTTTTTGTTTGAAAATTTTTTAAAAGTGTTAATTAATAGTTTTTCAACCACTTTAAAGACATCTTCTTGTTCAACAAATGACATTTCTAAATCTAATTGATAAAATTCTCCTGGACTTCGATCAGCTCTAGCATCTTCATCTCTAAAACATGGAGCAATTTGAAAATATTTATCAAATCCTGAAACCATTATAAGTTGTTTAAATTGTTGTGGAGCTTGAGGTAATGCATAAAATTTTCCAGGGTTCAATCTGCTTGGAACAAGAAAGTCTCTTGCACCCTCTGGGCTCGAAGAAGTAAGTATTGGAGTTTGAAATTCCAAAAACCCAATTGCATTCATTTCACTTCTTATAAATGAAATAACTTTTGACCTTAAAACTATGTTTTCATGAATTTTTTTTCTTCGTAAATCTAAATACCTATATTTTAATCTAATCTCTTCTGCATATTCTTGATCAGTAAAAACAGGCATTGGTAATTCTTTGCAAGTTCCTAAAACTGTAAAATTTTCAATTGAAATTTCAATTTCTCCTGTTTCAATATCTTTATTGATAGTTTCTTTAGATCTATTAACAACCCTACCTTCAACTTTTATTACTGTTTCAAGTTGTATTTTTTCTAACTCTTTAAAGTTTTTATTTTCTTGATCTATTATACATTGAGTAATCCCATAATTATCTCGGAGATCTATAAATAATAAATTTCCATGATCACGTTTTTTGTTAATCCAGCCTGAAATAACAATATTTTTACCAACATTATTTTTTCTAAGCTCATTACAGGTATGACTTCTATATTTATTCAATTATTCCCCCAGGACTTCTTTAATAATTTTAAAATCAATTGATCTTTTTTTTTTTAAACTTACTTCGTCGATCTTATATATGAAATCAATTATTTTTCCATATGATCTATCAATTCTTTTAATAATGTAGTGAATTAACTTTTTATCTATCGATATTTGGCGATCAGATAAATTTTTTAAAATTAAGGCAAATATCAGTTCATCATCAGGTTTTTCTATATTTTGTAAAAGAAAATTTTTTGATCTTGATTTTAAATCAATCAAATTAAAATCAACATCTACTATTGGTTGATTAGAAGTAACAATTAAATATTTGTTGTCTTGTTCAATAATATTGCAAAGCGTAAAAAATAAATCTTCTTTTATTTCTTTATTTAAATTTTCTAAAACTATATTTTGATGAATTTTAATTTCACCCAAATGATCATTATTAAGCAGGCTTGACTCTAATTTTATTCCATTAAACTTTTTTAAGAAAATATTAATTAAATGTGATTTACCAGAAAATTTTTCTCCACTGATATTTAAAAAGTTTTTTTCCCATTTTGGCCATTTGATTAATAAATCAAATATATGTTTGTTACTTTTTGAAACATAAAAGTCGTCGTCTGTAAAATTTTGACCATAATCAAATTTGATTATTTCTTGATTAAGATCTTTCATTTTAAGACCCATGTTTTATTTTGAGTATTAAAATTGAAATTTCGATTTTCCATTGATTTTAAAAAAATATCTGGTGAACCATTATATATAATTTGATAATATATAAAATCTTTATCAAATTTTAATATATAATAATCATAAATTAAATTAACTTCATCTAAAGTATTTTCTAAACGAGACACATTTGAATTATCTCTGCCATTTACTTTAATAGAAATTGGTAATTTAATAGAAGTATTAATTTGATTGAAGTTTTTCCAATAGTCCTCATATATTATCTTTAAACTTTTAGTAATAGTACTCAATTGATTTGTATTATTTATATCAATATTTGAAAATGATTGATTTATTAAAACAACCTTATTGTTAACAGTAATCCTTGATAATATTCTTATTGTTTTTTGATTAATGAAAATTAATGCAACAATAGAGTCATCCAAATAATATTTACTTGTTATTTCTTTAAAGTCATATTGTTCAATGAAATTAAATTGCTTTTTTATCAAGTTCAAATCTTCAAGATCTTCTGTCGGTAAGATATATTCTATTAGGTCAAAGCTTTCACTATCATTGTTCCATTCATCATAAAATTTGTTATTTGAAAATACTAATAGATTGTCTTTGTTCTCTTCAATTATAATTGGAATAAATAAAAATTTTTTTTTAATAGGAATAGAAGGAAAAATATTTTTTTTTTCTAAAAAATTTAGAATTTTTTTTTTATTGAAGGAAACACCTAAATTAACATAATAAATTTCATCTATAAATTTCTCCTCTTTGATGGAAAAGGACTCAATCATGCCCTTAATTTGATTCAATTTTATCTTTTTTATAATTTTATGATCAGAAGAAACTGTAATTAAAGAGATAAGTTCAGAGAAAGCTTTGATAAATCCCTCATCAATTACCTTATTTTTATCAAAATTTATCTCAAAAGGCTTTGATACTTCTATATTCTTAATATTAAAAGATTTTGCGTAAACTTTATCTGTGGAAAAAAAAAATAAAATTAAAGATAGAAATAAAAAAAAAATATATAAGTTTTTTGAATGTTTTTTTATAAATCTATTTGTCATATCTTATAGTAATGAATAAAAGTGTATTTACATATAAAAAAAGTGGTGTCGATATAAATGCTGCTGAAAAGTTTGTTAAGTTCATTGCTGCTATCTCATCAAGAAAAAAAGGCAAAAAAAAGTTTAACAATATTGGAGGTTTTGGATCTATATCTAGTATACCTAATAATATTAAAGATCCAAAAATTGTTGCTTGTACAGATGGTGTTGGTACTAAAATTGAGATAGCAAATACTATCAATAAATTTGATACTATTGGGATCGATTTAGTTGCTATGAGTGTTAATGATTTAATTGTTCAAGGTGCAAGACCTCTTTTATTTTTAGACTACATATCAATTAATAAAATAAATTTACCAAAGTTAAAATCAATTATTAAGGGTGTTGTAAAGGGATGTAAAATTTCTGAATGTAGTCTAGTTGGAGGAGAAACTGCAGAAATGCCTGGAACATATGAAAGAAATAAATTTGACATTGCTGGTTTTGCTGTGGGTATTGTTGATAAAAAAAAAATTTTGAATAAAAAAAAGATCAAAAAAAATGATCTTATTTTAGCTGTTCCTTCCAGCGGTCTTCATTCAAATGGATATTCTCTTGTAAGAGATATTCTTAATAAAAGAAAAATAAATATTAAAAAAAATAGTTTTTTAAAGAACGAATTAATTAAGCCCACCAAAATTTATGTTAAAGAAGTATTAAATCTAATAGATAAAAACTTTTTAAATGGGTGTGCTAATATTACTGGAGGTGGGTTACCTGATAATATTAAAAGAATAATTCCTGAAAGATATTGTGCTGAAATAGATTTAAATAAAATTAAACCATTAAAAATATTTAAATGGTTAAAAAAAAATAATATTAAAGAAAATGAAATGTTAAAAACTTTTAACTGTGGAGTTGGATTTTGTTTGGTAATAAATCCAAAAAATTTAGATAAGGTAAATAAGTATTTTTCTAAAAATTATAAACCATATGTGATAGGAAAAATAGTTAAAAGAACTAATAAAGTAAAATTAAATGGTAAAATTAATTGGTTCTAATAAAATAAAAACAGCAGTTTTTATTTCTGGAACAGGTAGTAATTTAAAAAATCTTATTCAATTTTCATTTTTAAATAAATCACCTATCAAAATAAGTTTGATTGTTTCAAACAATAAAAGAGCAAAAGGTCTCAATTTTGCAGATAGATATAAGATTAAAAAAAAAATTTATGATTTTAATAATATAAAAAAATCAGAAAGTTTTACCCTTAAACAATTAAAGATAAATAAAATTAGTTTAATTTGTCTAGCAGGTTTTATGAAAATATTATCACCTAATTTTATTAAAAAATTTAAAGGTATAATTTTGAATATTCATCCTTCTTTATTACCAAAATATAAAGGACTTAATACACATGAACGAGTACTACAAAATAAAGAAAAATACTCTGGATGCACAGTACATTACGTTAATTCTAGATTAGATTCAGGTAAGATAATTTTACAAACAAAAGTGAAAATATCAAAAAAAGATACATCTTCATCTTTAAAAAAAAAGATCTTAAAACAAGAGCATCTTTTATATCGTAAAGCTATAAATAAGGTGTTTTCTAGTCTTTAAAGAAAAAGTTAATTTCAATTTTAGCATTCTCAGGACTATCAGATCCATGAACAGAATTCTTATCAATTGAAATCCCATATTTTTTTCTAATAGTTCCATCTAAAGCATCTTTTGGATTTGTTGCTCCCATTAATTCTCTATTACCAACCACTGCATTTTCTTTTTCAAGCACCATTACAACGATAGGCCCTGAAGAAAGATATGCACATAAATCATTGTAAAATGGTTTAGTTTCATGCACTTTATAAAAACTCTCAGCTTCAGATTTCTCTATTTGGATTTTTTTTTCTCTAATTATTTGAAATCCTTTATCTTTAAACATTTGTTTAATTTCATTTTCTAAGTTTCTTTCTACTGCATCAGGTTTTATTATTGATAAAGTTTGCTCCGTATTATTCATAATTATCCTCTATTAATTGATTTAATAATCTTACACCATATCCTGTAGCTCCTCCTGAGTTTAATGCTCCCCCATATTTTGAGAAAGCCATTCCTGCTATATCCAAATGAGCCCATGGAGTATTATTTAAAATAAATCTTTGCAAGAACTGTGCTGCAGTTGTAGATCCAGCACCTCCCACATAATTTATATTTTGCATATCAGCATTCTTAGAGTCGATCAATTTATCAAAGTTTTTATGTAAAGGCATTCTCCATAATTTTTCTTCAACTTTTTTTCCTGCTTCAAGTAATTGATTGGACAGTTTATCATTATTAGAAAATAGTCCAGCATACTCTGATCCAAGAGAAACAATAATAGCTCCTGTTAAAGTTGCTAAATCCACCATAAACCTAGGTTTAAATTTTTTTTCAGTAAAAGTAAGTGCATCAGCCAAAACTAATCTACCTTCAGCGTCTGTATTTAAAATTTCAATAGTTTTACCACTATAAGATTTAACGATATCTCCAGGTCTTTGTGCATTTCCACTTACCATGTTCTCAACTAAACCTACAACTCCGACAGCATTAATTTTAGCTTTTCTTAAAGCTAAATTTTTCATTAAACCAACTACTGTTGCAGAACCAGCCATATCGTATGTCATATCTTCCATAAATTTTGCTGGCTTTAGGGAGTAACCGCCTGTATCAAAACATACTCCTTTTCCAACAAAGGCTAGAGGTTTAGAATTATTTTTTGCACCTTTCCATTCAATCGTTACAAGATATGATCCTCTAATACTTCCCTGACCAACACCAAGTAAAGCGTTCATTCCAAGCTTCTTTAATTTTTTGTCATCATATATATTAACCTTTAAACCATTTTTTTTTAGAGATTTTAATCTTTTGGCATATTCGTCAGGATGTAAAACATTTCCTGGTTCGGATACTAAGTCTCTTGTGTAAAAAGTTCCTTCTTCTAAAGCTTTAAATTTTAATTGATCTTTTAAAGGTACTTTATTCTTGTTTCCTATAACTTTTACAGAGATAAGTTTTCTTTTCTTTTTTGATTTATAAATATTAAATTCATAAGATTTTAATTTAAGTCCATGTAGAAAGTGCCCAACAAAGTTATTGATTTTACTATTTATAGTATCTGAGTTTATGATGTAATCATTTTTCTTATCATAATCTATAAAGCTATGAAGTTTTGCACCTAAACTTTCAATATCAGAAGTTTTTAGATTTTTTTTTATTGAGATTAAAAATATTGTTTTTTTAGAGTTTATTTCAAAAAACAGCAAATTTTTTTTCAAATCACTAGTTTTTAGTAAATCTGACAAATACGAGAATTCATTTTTTGAAATAAATTTCTTAATATCTCTAATATTAAAATTCTCATCAACGAATAAGACGGGGTTACCTAAAGGGTTCTTTGGGCCTTTATTTTTGTAGTTAATTTGAATAGTCATAAATTTTAAATACACTCTATACGTGTTCGATGCTATATATGTACAAAATTAAAATATTTCAATGAAAAAAATATTATTTAGGAAATTATTATCAGATTGTACTCTTTTTTTTCTAATAAGCCTTTTTTCAACTAGTATAATTATTTGGGTTTTTCAGGCAGTAAATTTTCTAGATATAATTGTAGAGGATGGTAGGAATTATTTAGTCTATTTGAATTTTTCATTACTAAATTTCCCAAAAATTGTAACGAAGTTAATACCCTTCATACTATTCTTTAGTTTTGTTTATACAATCACAAAATATGAAATAAAAAATGAATTGATAATTTTTTGGAATTTTGGAATCAATAAAATTGAATTTATCAATTTTTTTTTAAAACTTTCAATTATAATAACTATAATTCAAATTTTTCTTGTTGCTTCAATAGTTCCAAAAACTCAAGATTTGGCTAGATCATTTTTAAGAACGTCATCTATTAACTTTTTAGAAAACTTTGTTAAGCCCAAAGTTTTTAATGATGCTATTAAAGGTTTAACAATTTATAGCAATTCAAAAGATAAAGATGGAAATTTAAAAGAAATATATCTCAAAAAAGGAACAGGTGATTTCCAAATAACTTATGCAAAAAAAGGTAACTTTAAACAAGTGGGTAATAATCAAATTTTGGAATTATATTCAGGGGAAACTATAAGTGTTATCAATAATAAAATAACAAGCTTTAAATTTTCTAAATCAGATATTAATTTAAGTAACTTGGAAGACAACACCACTACTTATAAAAAAACTCAAGAAGTAGCTACAGTGGACCTTATTAAATGCTATCATAATTTAATGAACTTTAACATTTTACAAATAGATAAAGATTTTCAGGTAGAAAATTGTAGGGAAGAAAATATAAATAACATTTTTAAAGAATTGTATAAGAGAATTATAATTCCACTTTATATTCCTGTTTTAATTCTTGTTTCTTTATTGCTTATCATCAGATCTAAAGAAAACACCAATTATACTAAATATCGTCTTTTAATATTTTCTATTGGGTTAAGTGTAATAGTTATATCAGAAATGACTATAAGACTCATTAACGAGGATTTTTTTAGAAATTTAAAAATTATTGTAATTCCTTTTTTTTCTTTAATGATACTTTATTTACTATTTTTAACAAAGTTTAAGTATATAAAATACTCTAAATGAAAACATACATTCAATTTATTCTAAAAATTTATATGACTGCCTTAATCAATATTTTTTTGATTTTTTTTAGTTTAATATTTATTCTCAATTTATTAACAGAACTAGAGTTTTTTAAAGAAATTCAGGTTAATTCTTTTTATCCACTTTATTTGTCATTAATAAATACTCCAATGTTTGTATTTGAAATGTTTCCGTTTATATTTTTAATTTCTACACAAGTTTTTTTTAATAATTTATTTAGTAATAACGAAATGAATATATTTAAATATTCAGGATTAAAAAATTCAAAAATTTTTTCAATTTTAAGTGTGACAACTTTTTTGTTAGGAATATTTCTTATATTCATTTTTTATAATTTTTCATCCAACTTAAAATATTTCTATTTAGGATTAAAATCTAATTATACCACAGATAATAAGTACTTAGCAGTAATCACCAATAATGGTCTTTGGATTAAAGATACTAATGAGGATAAAACACTTATGATTAACGCTGCTAAAGTATATAAAAACGAACTTCAGAATGCTTATATTTCAGAATTTGATAAAAATTATGAAATAATAAGAAATATTAAAGGTAAAAAAATAGACGTTACTAAAAAAGAGTGGATTATTGAAAATGCTGAAATATATATTGGAAATAATAAGATTATTAGAGAAAAATTTTATCTAAGTACAAATTATAACTACGAAATAATTCAGAATTTATTTTCTAATATGTCCTCCTTGTCAATTTTCGAACTCTTAGAAATGAGAGATAACTATAAAAAACTTAACTATTCATTGACTGAAATTGATCTTCAGTTAATCAAATTAATTTCTTATCCTATTTTTTTCGTATTGATGGTTATATTTTCAGGAGTAATCATGATGAATACTAAAAACTTACGAAGTAAAAGCTTAAAAATTACAATAGGACTTTTTTTTTCAGTTTTAATTTATTATATAAGCAATTTTTTTTATGTTCTTGGAAATACCGAAAAGATTAATATATTGACTGCTGTAACTGTACCCCTATTATTTTTTGCTTTGATCAATTTAATTCTTTTAAGAAATGTAAATGATAAATAAATTATTAATTATCATTATTATATTTTTAAACAATTTTTTCTTAAATTATGCTTATTCTGAAGATCAAATAAACTTTGATGTATCACAAATAGAAGTTCTTGAAGGAGGAAATAAAATCATTGGAAAAAAAAGAGGTACAATAAAAACCAATGATGGAGTTATAATAAATGCAGATGAGTTTGAATACGATAAAATTAGAAATATTTTAAAAGCCAAAGGTAACATAACTGTCAACGATGAAGCTAATAATTATATTATTAATTCAGAAAATATTTTATATCTTAAAGATCAGGAAAAAATTCAGATAAAAGGTAAGTCTAGTTCTTTAATTTTTTCAAATTACAATTTTAAGTCTGAAGATATAATTATATTAAGAGATAAACTTATTTTAGAGGCTAATAAACCGACAACAATTATTGATAAAAAAAATCAAACACTTTATGAGATAGACAAACTTAGTTACTCTATAAAAGATGAGATTTTAAAAGGAGAAAAGATATTTATAAATACTAAATTTAATCAGCCTTTTAGTGATAATTACTTTTTTAAAAATGCAATTTTTAATTTAAAAGATCAAAGTTATATTGCTAAAGATATTGATATTAATTTAAAAAAAGACATTTTTGGTAATAAGGAAAACGATCCAAGATTTAAAGGTATTTCATCATCTAGCAAAAATGGCATTACAACAATTGATAAAGGAATTTTTACTAGTTGTAAAAAAAGTGATAAATGTCCACCTTGGTCAGTGCAGGCAAAAAAAATTACATACGATAAAAATAAAAAACAAGTTTTATACGACAGTGCACTTATAAAAGTTTATGATGTTCCTGTAATATATTTCCCAAAATTTTTTCACCCTGGTCCTACAGTTAAAAGACAATCAGGTCTTTTAGTTCCTCACATTAATAATTCGAATATTCTTGGTTCCTCATTGCAGCTACCTTATTTTCATGTTTTATCAGATAATAAAGATCTAACCTTCAAGCCAACATTTTTTGATGAAGATATTTTGATGATACAGAATGAATACAGACAACAAAATAAAAAATCTTATTTTATTACCGACTTTAATATTACAGATGGCTATAAGTCCAAAAGCTCTCAAAAAAAAAATACTTTAATACATTTTTTTTCAAAATATGAAGCTGACCTAGATTTTGAAAATTTCATAGAAAGTACCTTGGATATTTCATATCAAAAAGTAAATAATGATAACTATCTTAAAATTTTTGATACTAATATTGTGGATACAGAACTTAAACCAGAGAACTTTGATACCTTAACATCTGACATAGAATTAAATTTAGAACACGAAAAATTCAATTTTACAACTGGTTTTACATCCTATGAAGATCTATCTAAAGCAAATAGTGATCGTTATCAGTATATATTACCTTATTATAATTTTTCAAAAAATTTCTTTGATAACAGTAATTTGGGTTCTTTTGATTTTGTTTCTCAAGGGGACAATATTCTCAAAGATACTAACAGTTTAAGATCTAGAATGATTAACAACCTTAATATACAAAGTTTTAATTTTATTTCAGATAAAGGATTTAAAAATAATTTAAATTATTATTTGCAAAATACAATAACTGCTGGAAAAAATAATGTAGAATACGACTCTACCCCAGAAGTTAAATTTTCAAATATAATTGAAATGCAGTCTAGTTTTCCACTAGTTAAATTAGATGAAAATTATTCAAGCTATATAAGTCCAAAATTGTCTTTAAGAATAAATCCATCTAGCATGAAATTTTATGGAAATGAAAAAAGAAAAATCAATAGTGATAATATTTTTAATATTAATAGACTTGGTTTAAAAGATACTCTTGAATCTGGTCAAAATCTTACTTTAGGAATTGATTATAAAAAAGAAAAGTTAGATGATATTAATAAATTTTTCGAGGCAAAACTAGGTACTGTTTTGAGAGGAAAGGTGAATGAAGATATACCGACAAGTAGTACAATAAATAAGAAAAAATCTAATTATTTTGGAAAAATAAAAAATAATTTTAATGATAATATATCTTTAGATTATGAATTTTCAGTTGATAACAATTTAAATCATTTTGAATACAATTCTTTTGGGACAACTATTCAGAAAAATAAATTTATTACAACTTTTAATTTCATTGAAGAAAATGGTGCCATTGGAAACAAAAATATTTTAGAGAATACTACGTCTTTTAATTTTGATGATCAAAATTTTGTTACTTTTAGAACTAGAAAGAATAGAGAGATGGATCTAACTGAATACTATGACTTAATATACGAGTATAAAAATGATTGTCTTGTTGCTGGAATGAAATATAAAAAAACTTACTATAGTGATAGAGATTTAGAACCATCAGAGGATTTTATGTTAAGTATTACATTAATTCCAATGACATCTATAGAACAAAAGGTTTCAGATTAATTTTATGAGAGGTAATATATTTTCAAAGCTATGGCTTGTTTCCTTTTTAATACTAATTTTAAATTTTTGTAATTTACAAGCTTATGAGAATAAAATTTTATTTAAAATAGATAATGAAATAATAACTACAATAGATATTTACCATGAAGTAAAATTTTTAAAAATTTTTAATCCTCAAATTAATGAATTAAATGATGACGAACAATTAGTTATCTCAAAAAATTCAATTATTAGGGACAAAATCAAGAAAACTGAAATTCTTAACTTTGTAGAAGAAATTAAAGTGGAAGATAAATTTTTGATGAATTTACTGAAACAAAAATATTCACAAATAGAATTTAACAGTATTGAAAATTTTGAGAATTATTTAAAAGAGAATGATCTAAATATTAAGCTCATAAGGGAAAAATTTGCTATAGAATTAATTTGGAATGATTTAGTATTTCAAAAATATAATTCTAAAATATCAATAGATAAAAAAAAAATTAAATTAGAAATTTTAAATAAGCCAAAAAAAGATTTAAGAGAATTGTCAATTTCTGAGATTATTTTTAATGTTTCGAAAAAATCAGAATTTGAAAAAAAATATGAACAAATTCTTAAAGATATTGAATTAACAGGTTTCAAAAATGCTGCATTAATTCACAGTGTTTCTGACTCTGCCTCTGTTGGTGGATATATTGGATGGATTAAAGAAGATAATTTAAACGAAAAAATAAGAACAAAAGTTTCAGATTTAAAAAAGGGAGAATTTTCAAAACCAATAATGACCTCATCTGGTTTTCTTATAATTAAAGTTGAAGATGTAAAGAAATATGAGATAGATTTTAATCTTGATAATGAAATTAGTAATTTAATTCAATTTAAAACTAACGAACAACTTAATCAATTTTCTAGACTTTATTTTAATAAAATAAAAAAAAATGTAATATTTAATGAATTATAGACCAATAATTATAGTTGCTGGTGAACCAAATAGTATTTTTTTTGAAATCTTCATTAAAGCTTTAAAAACTAAAAAATTTAAAAGTCCTATAATCTTAATTGCATCATTAAATCTTTTAAAACTTCAGATGAATAAACTAGGCTTAAAAAAAAAAATTAAACTATTAAATTTACCTCTATTAAAAAACTTAAAACTAAATAATAGATCAATAAATTTGATAAATATAAAATATAATCAAAACAAACCATTTGAAAAATTATCCTCTAAATCTAATACATATATTAAGCAATCTTTTGAATTAGCTTTAAAGATATTGAAAAAAAAAATTACTAATAAATTTATAAACGGACCTATTTCAAAAAAATTTTTTTTAAGAAATAAGTTTTTAGGAATTACTGAATATTTAGCTTATAAAACTAAAACTAAAAAGTATGCGATGTTAATTTATAATAAAAATTTGTCTGTCAGTCCATTAACAACCCATTTACCTTTAAAACTTGTTTCAAAGAAAATAAACAAAAATTTAATTATAGAAAAGGTAAAAATAATAAATAATTTTTTTAGAGATAAAATTGGGAAAAAACCTAAAATTGCTATCACTGGACTTAATCCACACTGTGAAAGTATTGATAAGATTAATGAAGATCAAAAAATTCTTAAACCTACAATTAAATACTTAACTAAATTAAAGTACAAAATTTCAGGCCCTTTTCCGGCAGATACTATTTTTTTAAAAAAGAATAGACAAAAATTTGATGTAATAATTGGTATGTATCATGACCAAGTACTAACACCTATAAAGACTTTGTATGAATATGACGCTATCAATATAACTTTAGGACTTCCATTCATTAGAGTTTCGCCAGATCATGGACCAAATGAAAGAATGCTTGGTAAAAAATTATCAAACCCTTTAAGTCTAATAAAGGCAATACAGTTTTTAGACTCTCAAAAGTGATAAAAGCAAAAAAAAGCTTAGGTCAAAACTTTCTTATAGACCAAAATATAATTAATAAAATATTACTAGTGACAGATATTAAGAATAAGTCAGTGCTTGAAGTTGGACCAGGAACTGGAAATCTTACTTCGCATATTATTAAAAAAAGTCCCAAAAAATTTTTTGTAATAGAAAAAGATGAAAATTTGGTATTAAAATTATCTAATGATTTTAAGAATGAAATCAAAATTATCAATGATGATGTTTTAAATGTAAATGAAAAAAATATTGATGATGATGAATTAGTTGTTTTTGGTAATCTTCCTTATAATATTTCAACTGAAATATTATGTAAATGGATTTTAAATTTAGATAAAAATAACTTTTGGTTTAGCTGCTTAATCTTAATGTTTCAAAAAGAAGTTGCCGATAGAATTATCTCAAATTTTAATACTTCTAGATATGGGAGGTTATCTATTTTATCTAATTGGAAGTTAAATATTGAGAAAATATGTGACGTCAAACCAAATAGCTTTTCACCAAAACCAAGAGTTGATAGTTCTTTATTATTCTTCAAACCAAAAACAAATTTTTTTAAAATTGAAAATCCAAAAAACTTAGAAATAATAACTAGGGTTTTTTTTAGTCAACGTAGAAAGATGTTAAAAAAACCTTTTAATCAATTGTTTAATGGAAATGTGGATATAATTAAAAAATTAAAAATTGATCTTAATTTAAGACCTCAAAACTTAGATTTTGAAACCTATTATAAATTGACAAAAGAATATGAAAATCTAATTTGATAATTTTTCTACATGTTTTCTAATAAAGTCTTTATCATAATCTTTAGACCCATTATTAACTTCTGCATCTATTAAACCCTTAATTTTTGAATAACAGCTATCTAAATTATCATTAATGACTACATAATCATAATTAATCCAATGTAATAAATCTCTTCCAAACTGTTTCATTCTTTCTTCAGCAATTAATTTATCTTTCATATCTCTACTGGATAATCTTTTAAAAAGTACTTCTTTGCTAGGTGGTAATATAAAAAAAGTTATTAATTTATAATCTAATTTTTTATTTTTAATTTGATCTGCACCTTGCCAATCAATATCAAATAAAACATTTTTTCCTTTGTTAAGATTATTAATTACAGGAGTTCGAGTTGTTCCATAAAAATTATTAAAGACTTTTGCATATTCTAAAAACTCTTGATTTTTTATAAGTCTTTCAAATTCATTTTCTTCTACAAAGTAATAGTCTTTGTTAGGAATTTCTTTTGCTCTTGGTTTTCGGGTGGTGTGTGAAACAGAGATTTCAAAATTATCTTGTTTAGATAACAAGCTCACCAAAGTGGTTTTTCCTGCTCCTGAAGGAGAGGACAAGATAATCATTACCCCATCATTCTCTATGGGCATCGAAAAAATTAGTTTGCTTTTCCTTCAATAAATTTGACAGCATCACCAACTGTTAAAATTTTTTCAGCTTCACTATCGGAGATTTCAGAACCAAACTCCTCTTCAAACGCCATTACTAATTCAACAGTGTCTAAACTATCAGCTCCTAAATCATCTATAAAACTTGACTCTTCAGTTACTTTTGCTTCTTCAATACCTAAATGATCTGCTACTATTTTTTTTACCTTGCTTGAAACATCTTCTGACATATTGATCCTTTTGTTTTAAATTCTTATTAGTTCAAAAACTTATTTTGTCAAGCCATATACATGCCTCCATTAACATGTATTGTTTCTCCATTAATGTAATTTGATTGATCTGAGGCTAAAAAAAGAACTGCATTAGCAACATCTTCTGGTTCTCCCAACCTAGAAGAAGGTATTTTTGATATTATAGTTTCTTTAAATTTTTCATCAATTTTATCTGTCATCTCTGTTTTTATAAAGCCTGGTGAAATACAATTTATATTTATATTCTTTTTTGCATATTCTATCGCTAAACTTTTCGACATTGCAACAATACCCGCTTTAGAAGCGGTATAATTTGCTTGTCCTAAATTTCCTGTATGACCTACAACAGAAGTTATATTTATAATTTTTCCATATTTATTTTTAAGCATTTTTTTTACTGCAAATTTACTTAACAAGAAAGTTGAAGTTAAATTAATATTTATTACTTTTTTCCACTCATCAATGTTCATTCTAATAGCTAAATTATCTTGAGTTATACCAGCATTATTTATCAAGCAGTCTAACCCTCCACCAAGTTGTTTTGTTGCGTTTTCAATAAATTCCTCAATTTCTTCACCTTTTGAAATATCAAATTTTAAAATTTCAGTATTTTTAAATTTAGATTTTAGTTCTTCAAGTTTTTCAAGTCTTGTTCCAGTAGCTAATATTTTTGCACCAGAGTCACTTAACTTTTTTACTATGGAATTACCAATTCCTCCAGTAGCACCTGTAATAATTATTTTTTTATTCTCCAAATTCATCATATTTTGAGTTCTCTTATATCACTCTCATTATTAATTGTATTTATTTTTACATTCTTATCTATTCTTTTGACTAAACCTGAAAGCACTTTTCCAGGACCTATTTCAATAAATTGGTTAACACCTTTTTTAATCATATTTAAGACACTCTCTCTCCATCTAACTCTATTTTCAATTTGATCTATTAACAATCTTTTTAAATCATCTTTATTACTTATTTCATTTGCTGTTACGTTTGAAATTAATATATTTTTAGAGTCTTGGAAATTAGTATTTTCAATTTCTTTTTTCATGACTTCTGTTGCTTTATTCATAAGATAACAATGAAAAGGAGCACTAACAGGTAATTTAATATTTTTAATATTCTTTGATTTAAGGATCTCACCTAATTTTAATAATTCAGTATTTTTTCCGCTTAAAACTATCTGCCCTTCTGAGTTATCATTAGCAATTTGAACTTTAAAATTATTTTTATTTTCTGTAATAATTTTCTCTAAAATTTCAATTGTAGAACCTAATACAGCTAACATTCCGCCTTCTCCATTTGGAACTGCATTTTGCATAGCCTCACCTCGTATTTTTAAAAGTTTAATAGTGTCAGAAAAATTTAAATAGTTTGCAGCAGATAGGGCAGAATACTCTCCTAATGAATGACCAGCAAAAAATTTGGCATCATTTAAATTAATATTAAACTCTTTTTTTACAACTTGAAATATAGAGTAACTAATTAAAAATATTGCAGGTTGAGTGTTTATTGTAAAATCAAGTTCCTCTTTAGGTCCATCCATGATTATTTTAGATAATGAAATACCCAAAGCATCATCTGCTTCTAAAAATAATTCTTTAACAATATTATATTTTTCAAAAAATTCTTTTCCCATACCAATAACTTGGGATCCTTGTCCTGGAAAAATTACAGAAAACATCTTAAAAAAACCTGTTTTGTTACTCTTTTTGCTATTGTAATTAAAGATTTATAATAGTATATCCTCATTTTTTATTAAATAACTTATATGAATTTATACGAGCACACAATTATAGCAAGACAAGACACTTCTCCAAGTGAGATTAAGCAATTAACCGAAAAGTATTCAAAAATTGTAGAAAAAAATGATGGAGAAATTGTTAAAACTGAAAACTGGGGTCTTCTAAACCTGTCCTATCTAATTAAAAAAAATAAAAAAGGTAGTTACATTCACTTTAAAATTAAAGGTAAGGGATCAGTTATTAATGAATTAGAAAAAAATGAATCAATAGATAAAAAATTATTAAGGTTCCTAACTGTAAGAGTCAAAAAATTTGACTTAGAAACAAATTATTTTACAAAAAAAGATGAAAGTGAAATAAAAGAAAGTATTAAAAATTAAAAGATGCCTAAAAGACAAAGTGGAAATAGAAAAGGTAAACAAAGTAATTTTGCAAAATTAAGTATATTTCAGAACAACAAGTATAAATTTAAAAAGAATTGTCCTTTATCAATTAAAGGAGCACCCAAAATTGATTATAAAAATATAAAACTTTTAAAGAGATATGTTACTGAAAATGGTAAAATTTTACCTTCAAGAGTTACAAATGTGAGCCAAAAAAAACAAAGAGAGTTATCTTTGTCAATTAAAAGAGCTAGAAATCTAGCCTTATTATAATATGAAAGTTATATTGCTAGAAAATCTAAAAAGAATTGGATCAATTGGTGAAATAATTGATGTTAAAAGAGGATATGCAAGAAACTTTCTCATTGCAAATAAAAAAGCATTATATGCTTCTAAAGAAAATATTAATCAAGTAGAAAAAATTAAGACCCAACTTTCTAAGAAAGACGGTGAAAAAAAATTAGAGGCTAAAAAAATAGCTGAAAAAGTTAGCAATAAAGAATTTGTAGTTAAGAAATTAAGTACAGAAAATAAAGAACTATATGGTTCAGTAAAACCAACTGAGATTTCAAAATTAATCAAAGAAAGAGAGCATCTAGATATTAAGCCGTCCATGATACAGCCAGTAAAAGAAATTAAATCTTTAGGTAAATTTAAAGTGAAGATTTCTTTACACTCAGAAATTGATGCAGAAATACTAATTGTAGTTGAGTCAGCAGAAACCATTCAATAATTATACAATCTTTTCCCCAATCAATTTTTTAAATTTATTTATTCTTTAAATATTATATTTTCTTAATTAATGGAAAATAATCTATCAATTGTAAAAGATAAATTTAAAGAACTTCCAAATAATATAGAAGCTGAACAATCTGTAATTGGTTCAATACTAGTTACAAATGAAATTTTTGATGAGATAAATACTATTATTTCTAGCAACAATTTTTATGATCCAATGCACCAAAAAATTTTTGGTGCAATAGAAAACCTAATCTACAAAGGTATGTTGGCAAACCCAATTACTTTAAAAAATCATTTTGAAGATGAAAAAGACGAATTAAATGTTCCAGAATATTTAGTGAAAATTACAAAATTTTCTACTTCAACAAGACAAGCTACTGAATACTCTAAAATAATTTATGATATGTTTGTCAGAAGAGAATTAATAAAAATTTCAGAACAGACGATTGATACAGCCAAATTAAATGATTTAAATACAAATGGTCAAAATATTATAGAAAACTCTGAGAGATTATTATTTGATTTAGCAGAAAAAGGTTCTTTCAATTCTTCGTTAATAAAATTTGATGAAGCTATGAGACAAACAATTGAAATGGCTTCTGCAGCATATAAAAACGAGGAAGGTATTGTTGGAGTTCCAACAGGGCTAAGAGATTTAGATGATAGACTGGGTGGTCTTCATCAATCAGATTTAATTATTATTGCTGGAAGACCATCGATGGGTAAAACTGCTTTAGCAACAAATATAGCATTTAATGCTGCACAAAAATTACAAGATAGTGGAAAAATATCTTCCATTGCTTTTTTTTCACTAGAAATGTCATCAGAACAATTATCAACTAGAATATTAGCTGAACAATCAAGAATTAAATCCAATGATATTAGACGTGGAAGAATTTCAGATGAACAATTTGATAAGTTTATAGAAACTTCAAAAAATATTGCTGAGCTACCTTTGTATATTGATGAAACTCCAGCAATGAATATTGCAGCTATGAGCAATAGAGCTAGAAGAATAAAAAGATTAAAAGGTCTTGATATGATTGTAGTAGACTACATACAATTGATGAGAGGTTCGTTTAATAATAAAGATGGTAGAGTTCAAGAAATATCAGAAATAACACAGGGATTAAAAGCTATTGCTAAAGAATTATCAATACCAGTTGTTGCTCTTTCACAATTATCAAGGGCTGTTGAGCAAAGAGATGATAAGAAGCCTCAATTATCTGATTTAAGGGAGTCTGGTTCAATTGAACAGGATGCTGATGTTGTTATGTTTGTTTATAGAGAAGCTTATTATTTAGAGAGAAAAGAACCTAGACCAGCAACTGTGGAACATGCTGAATGGCAAGCGAAAATGAATGAAGTATCTAATTTGGCAGAAATTATAATTGGTAAACAAAGACATGGTCCTACTGGAAACGTAATGCTCGAGTTTGAGGCAATGTTTACTAAATTTAAAGATACTCAAAATAGCTAAATTCAAATATAAAAGTGGTAAATGATAGCCCAATTTTATCAAAATATAATACTCAAAAATCCCAAATCTATTTTCATAATTTTATTAATAACATTAATTTCCTTTGGCTATCATTCTAAAGATTTTAGATTAGATGCTTCTTCTGAAACTTTATTAATTGAGGGTGATCCTGACCTTAAATATCTTCAAGAAATATCTGAAAGATATGGTTCAAAAGAATTTTTAATTTTAACCTATACACCAAATGAGGGGATGGTTTCAGATGTATCAATTAATAATCTTTTAAGTCTTAAATATAAAATTCAAAGTTTAGATTGGGTTCACAATGTAGTTACATTATTAGATATTCCTTTGCTGAATAGTTCAGATGCACCTCTTCAAGAAAGGCTTGAAAGTTTCAAAACTCTCAAAGATGAGGGAATTGATAAAAAGAGAGGTTTTAGTGAAATAGTTAACAGTCCAGTTTTTAGAAATTTTGTAATTAGTGAGGACGGAAAAACAAGTGGAATTATTGTATACATAAAAAAAAATGAACAGTTCAAAGATGTTCAAAAAAAAACAAAAGAGGAGATTGAAAAATATAAAGACCAATTAAAAAAGCAAAATCATAAGAATATACTTGAAATTAGAGAAGTTATTAAAAGTTATGAAGATATCGGTAAAATACACTTGGGCGGTATACCCATGATTGCCGATGATATGATGTCATTTATTAAAAGTGACATAATAGTATTTGGTCTAGGAGTTTTGATATTTATTATTGCAACTTTGTGGTTTGTTTTTAAAAGAATAATTTGGATTATAGTTCCAATTAGTAGTTGTTTTTTTTCTGTAATAATCATGATGGGAATACTGGGTTTACTTGGATGGAAAGTAACTGTTATATCCTCAAATTTTATAGCTTTAATGTTAATTCTAACAATGGCGATGAATATTCATATGAGTACTCGATTTTTACAGATCAGGGAAGACTATCCTCAAATGAGTATTTTAGAACTAATAACTTTAACTACAGAAAAAATGTTTTGGCCAATACTTTATACTGTTTTAACAACTATAATTGCTTTTCTTTCCTTAGTATTTAGTGAAATAAAACCTATTATTGATTTTGGTTGGATGATGACCTTAGGTCTTATTACTTCTTTCGTAATTACTTTTACACTTTTGCCATCACTAATTAATTTTGTACCTACAGAAAATATTTCAATGAAAGAAAATAAAGATTCAATAATTACATCTTTTTTTTCAAAAGTTTCACAAAATAATCATAAAATTATTTTTATGATTACTGGTATATTAATTCTATTAAGTCTTATAGGAATTAGTCGTCTTGAAGTTGAAAATAGTTTTATAAATTATTTTAATAAAAAGACTGAGATTTACAAAGGAATGAAACTTATAGACGAAAAACTCGGTGGGACAACGCCACTAGAAGTTATTTTAAAGTTTCCAAAAAAAGAAAAAATAAAAACTGAAGAAGATGATGAATTTGAAGATTGGGGGGATGAAAATGAAAATGATATAGATAAATATTGGTTTACAAAAGATAAAATTGATAAAATTTCCTCTGTTCATAATTATTTAGATAGTTTGCCTCAAGTTGGTAAAGTCCTGTCATTTTCCTCCATTATTGATGTAGCAACATTGCTTAATAATAATAAACCTTTGGGTACTTTAGAAATGGGAGTTTTATATACAAAGATACCTGAGAGTATAAAGACAGAAATTATTGATCCTTATATATCAATTAAAAATAATGAAGCACGAATTAATCTAAGAATAATTGACTCTCAAGAAAATCTAAGACGTAATGATTTAATAAAAAAAATAAATTATGATTTAAAAAATCAGCTTGGACTAAAAAAAGATGAATTCAAACTTGCTGGAGTTTTAATATTATTTAATAATCTACTTCAAAGTCTCTTTAAATCACAGATTTTAACTTTAGGGTTAGTAATGATTGGAATATTTTTAATGTTTATTATTCTTTTTAAAAATATCAAATTGTCATTAATAGGAGTAATACCAAATTTTATTGCTGCATTTTTCATATTAGGAATTATAGGATTGCTTGGGATACCTTTGGATATGATGACTATTACAATTGCTGCTATTACTATTGGTATCGCTGTAGATAACAGTATTCATTATATTTATAGGTTTAAAGAAGAATTTACTATTTCTAAAGATTACAACAAAACAATAAATTTATGTCATTCGACTGTGGGAAAAGCTATTTTGAATACCTCTATTACAATTGTGTTTGGCTTCTCAATTTTAGTTTTATCTAAATTTATTCCAACAATTTATTTTGGAATTTTTACAGGAATTGCTATGTTGTTGGCAATGGTTTCAGTTTTGACCCTTCTTCCATCATTAATTTTATTGCTAAAACCTTTTGGAAAATAAATTTAAATAATGGAAATCGTTAAAGAACTTTATAATTTGATATCTATTATAGACTTAATTTATATAGTTGTAACAATTCTCTCTTTAATTAAATGCTACTCAAAAGGCTTTGTGCTAAGTGTTCTGGCAATGGCAAAATGGTTATTTGCTTATGTAATAACGTTGATCGCCTTCCCAAGAATAAAACCATACGTTAAAGATATAATTGATAACGAATACATCTTGGATATCACTCTTGGAGTTATAGTTTTTGTAATTGTAGTTTTTTTAGTACTTCTTATTAGTAAAGGTATAAGTAAAGCCATCAAGTATACTGGTCTTGGAAGTTTAGATACTATATTTGGATTCTTTTTTGGTTTTATTAGATCTTATATTATCTCTGTTTGTATCTTTTCAGCTATCCATATCGTATATAACTACGATAAATGGCCATTAAATACTGACCAATCATACATCTTTCCATATTTAGAAAAAGGTAGTAATTATTTATTAAAAGAATTTCCTAATGAAAAAACATATCAAGACTCAAAAGAAAAAATTGAAGATCTTTGATCCTAAATTAAAAGAAGAATGTGGTGTATTTGGTATTAGTAGTGCTAAGGATGCTGCTGCATTAACTGCTCTTGGTCTTCATGCTCTACAACACAGAGGACAAGAAGGATGTGGAATTGTTTCATTTGATGGAAAAAAATATTATTCAGAAAAAAGATTTGGGTTAGTTGGTGACAACTTTAATAAAGAAAAAGTTCTTAATAATCTAAAAGGTAGTTTTGCAATTGGTCATAATCGTTATAGCACAACTGGCAATAATACTCTTAGAAATATTCAGCCTTTTTTTGCAGACACAAATGCAGGTGGTATTGGTGTAGCTCATAATGGAAACTTAACCAATTCAATTTCACTCAGAAAAAAGTTGGTTGAAGATGGAGCTATTTTTTATACCACTTCAGATACTGAAACGATTGTGCAACTAATCGCTAAATCTAAAAGACCAAAAACTATAGATAAAGTTGTTGATGCTATATTTCAAATACAAGGAGGTTATGCTTTAGTAATGTTGACTCAAAACTCTTTAATTGGAGTAAGAGATCCTTATGGAATTAGACCACTAGTTATTGGTAAACTAGGAAGTAGCTATGTATTAGCATCTGAAACATGTGCTTTAGATATTATTGGTGCAAAGTTTTTGAGAGAAGTAGAAAATGGAGAAATTGTTTTAATAGAAAACAATAAATTGAAAAGTATCAAGCCTTTTCCTCCAAAAAAAGTCAGACCATGTGTTTTTGAATATATTTATTTTGCTAGACCAGATAGTCTAATAGATAATAAAACTGCTTATGAACACAGAAAAAACTTAGGAAAAGAACTTGCTAAAGAAAATGACATTAAAGCCGATATAGTGGTTCCAGTACCAGACTCAGGAAATGCTGCAGCTTTAGGATTTGCACAAAATTTAAATATTAATTTTGAACATGGTTTAATCAGAAATCACTATGTTGGCAGAACTTTTATCGAACCAAGTCAAAAAATTAGAAGTTTAGGTGTTAAACTTAAATTAAATGCTAATGAAACTACAATTAAAAATAAGAAGATAATTCTTATTGATGACTCTCTTGTTAGAGGAACTACATCACACAAGATTGTTAAAATGTTGTATGATGCTGGAGCAAAAGAAGTTCATGTAAGAATAGCTTGCCCGGAGATAAGATATCCAGATTTTTATGGAGTTGACACGCCCACAAAAAAAGAATTACTTGCAGCAAATAAATCAAATGATGAAATAAGAGAGTATATCGGTGCTAAATCTCTAAAGTTTTTATCAATAGATGGTTTGTATAGAGCTATTGGTTTTGAGAAAAGAAATGAAACCTATCCACAACTAACAGATCATTATTTTACAGGGGATTATCCAGTAAAACCAGTTGATGAATTAGGTGATAGCAAAATAACACAATTATCATTATTGAGTACTGCATCAAACAACTAAAAATGAAAAAAGTAAGTTTTACAGAAATGAAAAATGGAACTAAAGATGATTATCTTTTTTTAGATAAACATGAAAAAGATTTTGCTAACAAAACCTCAGATAGAATATTAGATTTTATGTCTAATCTTACTGAGACACTAGAAGGTTACCAAATATCAAGATTAGAACATTCACTTCAAAGTGCAACAAGAGCCTATAATAATGGTGAAAGTGAAGAAATGGTTGTTGCAGCTTTGTTGCATGATATTGGGGATGAGCTCGCCCCAATGAATCATTCTGAATATGCTGCATCAATTCTTAAACCTTATGTTTCAGAAAAAACTCATTGGATAATAGAAAAGCATGGAGAATTTCAGATGTATTATTATGCCCATCATTTAGGTGGAAACAGAAATAAAAGGGATGATTATAAAGATCACAAATATTATAATGACACAATCAATTTTTGTGAAAAATATGATCAAAATTCATTTGATCCTAATTATAAATCATTGCCATTGGAGTTCTTTAGACCAATAGTTAAAAAAATATTTTCTAGAAAGCCGTATTCTTTACTTTAAATCTACTAATAAAGTACTATTTAATATCTAATGATCTCAACCAAAGAACAAATAATAGAATATTTTAAAACTGGTACTAAGAAAACCAAAAATTTTAAAATTGGGATTGAACATGAAAAATTTCTATTTAATTATGAAGATAATAAAAGAGTAAATTACTCTAAAATAAAAGAAATGTTTACAGCCTTACTTGAATTTGGCTGGCATCCAGTTTTAGAAAAAGAAAATATAATTGGTTTAAACAAAGGTGGTAAAAACATTACTCTTGAGCCAGGAAATCAAATTGAGCTATCTGGGGATAAATTAGATAATATCCATGAAGCATGTGCTGAGTCACATGATTATTTGTTTGAGCTAAGACAAGTAACAAAAAAAATAGGTATTAAGATCGTAAGTGCAGGGTTTGACCCAATTTCAAAACTTAATGAGGTCCCTAATAATCCAAAAAAAAGATACGAATTAATGACAAAAGATATGCCTGAGGGAGGTGAGTTAAGTCTTGATATGATGTATCGAACTTGCGGAACCCAACTCAATATTGATTACAATTCAGAACAAGATTTTATCAAAAAATTCAAAATTGTTAATTCAATTGTTCCAATTACGATTGCTTTATTTGCCAATTCTTCAATTAAAGAAAAACAAAATAGCAATTATTTATCATATCGATCGAAAGTTTGGCAGAATACATCCAGAGGTGGATTGCCAAAAGTTTTTTTTGAAAATTTAAATTTTGAAAAATATGCTGAATTTGTCATGAATTTTCCAATTCTTTTTATTCAAAAAAAAGAAAATTATATTTCTGGAAAAAAATATATATTTAAAGATTTTATGAATGGTAAAATTAAAGAAATTAAAAATCGTTTGCCAAATGAAAATGATTTATCTACTCATCTTAGCACAATTTTCACCGAGAATAGATTAAAAAAATATATAGAACTTAGGTCAATGGATACATGTGGGTGGGATTGTTTATGTTCAGGTCCTGCTTTTAATGTTGGAATGTTGTATGGTAATCTTGATGAGGTTTACGAATTGATATCTAAATGGGATAAAAATAAAATAATTAATGCTTATTTAGAAGCTCCTAAAAAAGGATTCAATACTCAATTAATGGGTAAAGACCTTCTTTACTGGGCCTCACAATTATTAAATTTATCTAAAAAAGGTTTAGAAAAAAGAGACTTACTTAACAAAAGTAAAAAGAATGAAGCTTTATTTCTCAATCACTTACAGAAAGTAATTGATAATAAAAAAACAAACGCAGATCATATGATTAGTAAATTTTCTAAAAATGAAGATTTAAATGAATTGTATGACGAATAATATTGTTGCTATCCAAGGTAATCATCCCTCAAAACTTAAACCAATAACTGACACAAGTATTTTTTTAGCAAACGAAATTCAGAATAAAAATTATAAAATATTTTATTATGATCCTAAAAATCTGTCTATAATTAATTCTAAAGTCATAGCTGAAGGGTTTTTTATTAAGTTTACATATAAACAAAAAAAGTTTTTTAAAATAATAAAAAAACAAAAGTTAGATCTTACAAAATGTAAGTTTATCTTAATAAGACAGGACCCTCCATTTAATCTGGAATATATTTCAACAACTTATATTTTAGATTTAATTAAAACAAAGGTAAGAGTTGTTAATGATCCATCAGCAATTAGAAGTATATCTGAAAAACTTTATTCAGCTAAATATCAAAAATTTATGCCTAATACTATTTTTACTCAAAATATTAATGAAATAAGAAATTTTTTTAAAAAAAACAAAAAAGTTATATTAAAACCAATCAATAGTTATAGTGGAAATAATATTCATTTATTAAAAAAATTTGATTTAAAGTTCATTAAAAAGTTTATAAAAAAACATGACCACATAATTTGTCAAAAATATTTACCAAAAATAATACATGGAGATAAAAGAGTTTTTTTAATTAACGGTAAAATTGTAGGTGCAATATCAAGAGTTCCAAAAAAAGGTTCTTTTTTAAGTAATATGAGCAAAGGAGCTAGACCAATAGATACAAGGTTAACTAGAGTAGAAAAAAAAATATCAAAATTAATTGCTAATAATTTAAGAAAAGAAAATATTTTTTTTGCTGGAATTGATTTTATTGATCAAAAACTAAATGGTGATATCAATGTTACATCCCCTACTGGGTTAAAAACTTATTACGATTTAACAAACATTAATTTAGCCAAAACATTTTGGAAAGAACTTAAAGCTTGAACAATTTAACTGATCAACAGAAAGGCTCTTTACTTGCGTTTATTGCAGTAATTTTTATCACTCCAGACTCTTTATTTATAAGACTTTCAAATGTAGATACTTGGGGGCTAGTTTTTTATAGAGGCATTATCCCTTTTTTTACAGTTTTTTTAGGTATGCTGATAATCTATAAATTAAATTTTTTTAAGATACTTTTATCTAGCGGGTATCATGGATTAATTTATGTTGGAACATTTAGTATAACAAATATTACCTTTGTTGTTTCAATACAAAATACTAATGTGGCAAATACTTTAGTCATGATTGCTACAGCTCCGATGTTGTCAGCTATTCTTGGGGCAATTTTTTTAAAAGAACCTCCAGATAAAAAAACATGGATTTCCATTATTATTACATTTATTGCAATAATTTATATTTTTTCTGATTCTTTAAAATTAGGAAATTTCTACGGAGATATTTTAGGATTTATCACAGCTATTGGACTAGCTGTTGGAGCAGTAACAATTCGTTCGGCGAAATCTAAAAATTTAGTGCCTGCAGCTGTAGTAGGTAAATTATTTGTAGCTACTTTTGCCCTATTTTTCATTGAAAGTTTTGTTCTTGAAAATAAGGACTTAGTTATTGTCCCTTTAATGTGCATTCTATGTGTTGCTATACCTTTTGTATTAGTCACAATAGCCCCAAGATTTATACCAGCTGCAGAGGTAAATTTATTTTTCTTATTAGAGACAATTATAGGTCCAATATGGGTTTGGATGATAATTAAAGAACAGCCGAGTATTGAGACACTTTATGGAGGTGCAGTTATAATTATCACAATCGCTACTCATTCATTTTTAAAGCTTAGAAATTCATAAGCTTGTCACAATTAAGACTTGATTTAATAATAGATCGCAAATAGTTACATCAGTTTTTATGAATAAAGTTTTAAAAAATTCTTGGGCACTATTTTTAGGGATGGGTTTCTTAATGATGGCTTATGGTTTTCAAAGCTCATTATTAGGTGTTAGAGCTGTACAAGAAGAATTTAGTTTAACAGCAACTGGGTTTATGATGTCTGGCTATTTTGTTGGATATTTTATAGGTGCAGCAACTATTCCAAATATTGTTTCTCGAGTTGGCCATATAAGAGTCTTTGCAGCTTTTGCATCATTAGCTTCATTAGTAATTTTGATACACTCGATTTTAGTTAATCCATTTATTTGGTTTTTATTGAGAGTTCTAACTGGAATAAGCATGGTTTGTATTTATACAGTTGCTGAGAGTTGGTTGAATGATAGATCAACAAATAAAAATAGAGGAAGTGTACTATCAATATATATGGTCATTTTATATGGTTCGATGGGCACTGGAATGTTTCTTCTTAATTTTAGCAGTCCAGAAAATTTTCAGCCTTTTATTTTGATATCAGTAATTACTTCAATTGCTCTAATTCCTATCTTGCTAACTAAAAAAAAACCACCAACTTTTAAAAAAATTAAAGCAATGAAACTTATGGATCTTTATGAAGCATCTCCTTTTGGTATGGTAAGCTCTTTCTTCTATGGAACAATACAAGCAGCTTTATTCACCTTACTAGCGGTATATGCAACATCAATGAATTTTACGATACTCGAAATATCTATTGTAACATTTTTGTTAGCAATCTCTGGTGCAGTATCTCAATTTCCAGTTGGTAAAATATCTGACATGTATGATAGAAGAAAGGTAATAGTTATTTCTACATTTGGTGCATCTACATTTGCTCTTCTTGCGATTTTAGTTTCAAGACAAATGTATTTACCAGATGGGTTAGCAACAAGTAAAACTTGGTTTTATATCTTTTTAATTCTTTTTTCTTTTTGTAGTTTACCCATGTTTTCACAAATTTTAGCACATACTAATGATTATATTCCAAAAGAAAAATTTGTAGCAGCTGGTGCAGGACTTCAATTTGTATTTGGATTAGGGGCAATGAGTGGTCCATTTTTATGCTCAATATTCATGGACGTAGTAGGTCCAAATGGATTTTTTATTTTTCTTCTTTTCTTCCATGGAATTATAGGAGTTTTTGGAATTTATAGAATGAGAGTAAGACAAACTGTAGAAAATCCAGACTCTCAATTTGTTGCTATGCCATCAACAATTACACCTGCAGGAATTGAGTTAAATCCAACGACAGAACCAATTGATGAGCCAGAAAAAAACCAGGAAGAAACTAATAATTAATAATCTTTTTAAAAATAAAACACTTTCAGGTTGTACCCAATTTAATCAGTTACAAATTTAATTTAATAAAAAACCTATTGAAAAAAAATATTTTCTCTAGTGAAATAGCTAAATTATAAAATGGTTAAAAAAAGAAAAAAAAGAATAAAAGACACTCATAAAAAAAATGGGTTAGCTAAAATAGCAAATTTAACTTCAAAATCTTTTGGAAGTGTGCTTTCAAATTATAAAAAGAATAAAGAGCTTGAAAAAATAAAAACTATCAAGCTGCAAAAACTTGAAGAGAAAAGTCAAATCTTAAAAGAAAGAAAAGATCTTAAAATTTGGGAAGAAAGATTAATCAAAGAAAGTAATAGAATTAAACTTAACGAAGACGAATTAAGATTGAAAGAAAAAGAATATAAATTTAAAGATGAACAACAAAAATTAGAATCTGATCGTTTAACTAAAAAAGACGATGATTTAATTCAATTTGCTAAAGAATTAAGAACAAAAGAAAAAGAACTTAAATCCAAAGAAGAGGAGCAGAATAGGAAAGATATTGATTTAAAAGTAAGAGAAGAAGAGCAAAAAAATCTTGAGCTTAAAGAAAAAAGAAGAAAAGAAAGAGCTCTTAAAATAATCAAAGAGGAAGAGGCAAAACAGAAAGAATTAGAGTCTATCAAAATCAAGGAATGGGAGGAAAAATTTGATCGTGAACAGAAGGCTAAGGAACATAGAGAGAATTTAAGAGAACAAAGACTTAAACAAAAAGAACTTGAAAAATTGGGAGCTTTTGAGGAAAAAGAAAATAATATGTCCTCAGGTTTAGAAAACTTTAATATAGACAAAACTAAAGAACACTAAAAAATTTCAGATTAAATTCGGTAAATGAATAAAGAGAATGCTGAAAAATTATGGAAAATAATTCAAGAAACAGGTGATTATTTGCAGGGTCGTTTACCAAACCATCCAAATCATCCTAATGGAAGAAATCCATATGCTCATGTAGCAATTTGTATCAAAAATAAATTTGATTCTAGTTACAAAGATATCCCTGATGATAAATATGAAGAAATCTTAAAATATATAGAGTTTTTAAAAAAAAACCCAAGTTAGACTTTATTGGTTAGGAAAATAGTCTTTTAATTCACCTTCTCTATGAACGTCTGCCGTACAGCAATGAAGTCCCCCACCAAAAGCATAGGCATCTCTTAAATCCACTGGAATTACTTCCATACCAAGTTTATCTAATTGTTCAGATTGATATTTTTCACTTTTTTCTACACAAACTGTTTTTGAGTCTAAAACTAAAACATTCATTGATAGCCAAACTGATGAATAACAAAGTGGTGGAGGTTCATTATGAGCTGGTTGAGCTGCATCAATTATTTTCCAATCATTTTTTTCAAATAATCTTCTTTGTTCTTTAGGAAGTCTTCTTTGAGGATTGTTTATAATTAATCCTTCTTTTATTGGTGTGAAAGTTGCGTCTATATGAATTGGATATGGATCACCTGGAAAGTTTACTGTATGAACTCTATGATCTTTAAAATGACGTCTTAACCAATCAATCCCTTTTAAATTGGTAGTAAATCCATGTTGAACAATTAAATCTTTACCGAATCTAAGTACATCTGCTGCATCGAACAATGGTTCTTCTTCAGTGGTTACAAAAAATTTATCCTCAGTCCATTTTAATCTTTTTTGAATTCCAATCTTATCAGATAAATAATCTTTTCTATAATCTGCATCAGTTAATCTTGGTTTAGGTGCAGACTCATGTTTCATGTTGGGATCTGAATTGTAATATTCTTTTAAAAGGGGTCTATAACAAAGGTATTCAAACCATCTACACCTATAACTCATAGTTGCCTCTAAAATTTCATTTCCAACAGTTAACAAAACATCTCTTGGTGGCATGCAGCCAAACATGCTTTCAGCTTTCCAGTCAGGAGTTGAGATTTTCTGATTAAAATTTATTGGTGAAGGTCTATCTACTTTTATACCTCGCTTAGTTAGCATACTAGAGAAATCATCGAGTAATTGATTTGCTTTATCTACAGTATCTTTAGTTCTAGGGCCAAATTGCCCTTTCATATCAGAATCTTCAGGAACTTTTGCATCTAATGCAGGCTCAGGAGCAGGTATACAAACTCCATCTGCCTTACCAACTATTACATGCTTTAAGGGATCCCACTCATTCCAACTGTTTACAATTATTTTATCTATACTCATTCGTTAAGGAATTAATTGAGAGCAATATATCTCTTATTCCATCTCATAATTATGCTATAGTAAATAAGAGAAACAAAAAGAAAAAAACCACCTACTATTGTATTTGTTGATGGTATTTCATTAATACCAAATAATGGTAACCATACCCAAAAAATTCCACCAATTACTTCTGTTAAAGATAATAACGTTAGCTCTGCTGCTTGTATGGCTTTTGATCCAATAGAATATAATATTAAACCCAAACATACTATTATTCCATGCAATGAAAACATTGCACTATTATAGCTAGTAGCAAAAAATGGTTGATTATTTGCTAAAATCATAATTGTAGCAATGACAAAGCAAAATAAACCAGCTACTGCAACTGTTGTAAACTTTGGAGTTTCTTTTCGCCATCTTAGTGTCACTGAAAATATAGAAAAACCAATAGAGGATGTAAGTCCAAAAACGAAACCTATTAAAGAATTCTTTTCTGTATTTCCTACAGCCATAATTATTATTCCTACCGTAGCAATAATCATTGATATCCAAACATTAAGAGAGATTTTTTCTTTTAAAAACAAAAAAGCTAGTAGAGCTGTAAAAAATGGCATTGCAGCTAAACATAAAAGGGTAATAGCTGCAGTAGTATTAGTTATAGAATAGATAAAAGATATCATCGCTATACCTAGACCTATTCCTCCAACAAGTCCTGACTTACCTACTTTTTTGTAATTTTTATAAAAGTTAATTCCCTCTTCAAAATATAAGTACAAATTTAATATTATAAAAATAGTTAATCCTCTACCAAATATATATTGCCATGGAACCATGTGAGGATCATTCATGTATCTGACAACCAATGGACCAAAGGACCAAAGAATTCCTGCAAATAAAACTATAGGTATAGCTATTTTTTCATTTCTCAACTCTAACATATCTGAATATGTAATTCTTATTAGTTTGAACTACAACAAAAATTAGATCTTTTTACAAAAATTTTATTCAAATTTAATCTAATCTAAGATAATAAATTCTTATGGATTTAGAAATTCTTAAAATTGCCTCAGATAATAACAACAATAAATATATCCAGAATCACACACACTATTCAAAGTTGAAAAATCCATTATGTGGTGATGAAATGCAAATAAATCTAATAATAGATGAAGAGAGAATTATTGATTTTGGTTATCAGGGTAAATGCTGTGTTTATTGTCAAGCATCTGCAAGCTTACTATCCAAGATTTCAATTAATAAAAAAAAATCAAAAATAAATGAATTGTGTGATGATGCAAAATCATTTTTTGATGGTAATAGCGATATTATTAAAAAAAAATGGAAATTTATGCAGAAACTATTTAAATCTAAAAATAAAGCTCGTAAAGAGTGCATTTTATTACCTTTTAAAACTGTACAAAAAATTGTATCAGACTAATTTTTAAATGAATAATTTTAAACAATCTTTCTTTGCTGGTTTATTTTCTGTAATCACAATAGGTGTTTTAACTATTTTAACTTATAAAACTGATTTTGGGATATTCTTAATAGCTTCTTTTGGATCATCAATGGTTTTGTTATATGGATATCCTGAAAGTCCATTCGCACAGCCTAAGAATGTTTTTTTTGGTCATCTTCTTACTGCTGTTGTAGGAATGATATTTCTATACTTAGTGCCTCTGCCATTATATTTAATATTACCATTAGCAGTAGGATTTGGTGTGGGTTTAATGATATTTTTAAATGTAACTCATCCACCTGCAGGTGGAAATCCTATTATAGTAATTATGGGAAGTGTTTCTCCAGATTACTTATTAAATCCAGTTATTTCTGGTTCAATAATCATTTTGGGTTTTGGTATAATAATCAATCGGTTTATTCTTAAAAAGTCTTATCCAAAATCAAAATAATTTGTTTGCTAGCTCCTTTAAAATAATGTTAGATGGCTCAAATAAATTAATATTTTAAAGTAACCACGGAGAGAAAATGAAAATATTGTGCGTATTATACGATGATCCTAAAGGAGGAATGCCCAAATCATATCCTATCAAGGATCTTCCAAAATTGGAAAAATATCCTGATGGTATGACCTTACCATCACCAAAAGGTAGAGATTTTAACCCAGGAGAATTATTAGGATGTGTGTCAGGAGAGTTAGGCTTAAGAAAATTCTTAGAGAGTAACGGACATGAATTAGTAGTAACCAACAGTAAAGATGGAGATGGATGTGAGGCTGATAAGCATATTGTAGATGCTGATATAGTGATTTCTCAACCCTTTTTTCCGTATTATTTAACAAAAGAGAGAATAGCTAAAGCTAAAAATTTGAAAATGGCTGTTACTGCAGGAATTGGCTCTGACCATGTTGATTTACAAGCTGCGATGGATAATAAAATTGACGTTGTTGAAGTAACTTTTTGTAACTCAAGATCTGTTGCTGAACACATAGTAATGATGATTGTTTCAATGGTGAGAGATTATCACAATCAACATAGAATTGTAAATGAAGGTGGCTGGAATATTGCTGATGCTGTACAAAGATCATATGATGTTGAGGGAATGCATATTGGAACAGTAGCTGCAGGACGTATTGGACTAGATGCTTTAAGAAAAATGAAACCATTTGATACTCATCTACACTATTTTGATAGACATAGATTACCTGAAAGTGTTGAAAAGGAACTTAATCTAACATTTCATGAATCAGTTGAGTCAATGGTAAAAGTTTGTGATGTTGTGACTATAAATTGTCCTCTTCACCCAGAAACTGAGAATCTTTTTGATGATGCAATGATAAGTAAAATGAAAAAAGGTGCTTACATTGTAAATACAGCTAGAGGAAAAATTTGTAATCGTGAAGCAATTGCAAAGGCATTAAAGAGTGGTCAACTAAGTGGTTATGCTGGTGATGTATGGTTTCCACAACCAGCTCCTAACGATCATGTTTGGAGAACTATGCCTAATCACGGAATGACTCCTCACACTTCAGGGACATCGCTATCAGCTCAAACTAGATATGCTGATGGTGTAAGAGAAATTTTAGAATGTTTCTTTGAAGGTAAAGAGATTAGAGATCAATATCTTATCGTAAAAGATGGTCAACTAGCTGGAATGGGTGCTCACTCATATAGTAAAGGATCTGCTACTGGTGGATCTGAAGAAGCAGCTAAATATAAGAAGAAATAACTTATTATATATTATTAGAGGTATGCTACTTTAAAAAGTAGCTACCTTTAATATTATAGACTCATTTAGTAATTTTTGTATATGTATTAAATGAAGTTTTTTATCATTATAATTTTTGTTTTTTTAGTAAATAGTCCTTCAAAGGCTTTGGAAGAAGATAAAGCATATTTCGCTGGAGGATGCTTTTGGTGTGTAGAAGAGTCATTTGAAAAACTTAATGGAGTTATCGAAGTAATCTCAGGATATTCTGGTGGTACTACAGAGAATCCAACATACAAAGAGGTAACTTATGGAAATACTGGTCACTTTGAGGTTGTAGAGGTCATTTATAATAAAAATATAATATCCTTTGAGGAGCTACTCAAAAACTATTGGATAAATATAGATCCATTTGATGCATATGGTCAATTTTGTGACAAAGGTTATAGTTATAGGTCTGTTGCATTTTATCAAAATGATAAAGAAAAAAAATTAATTGAAAGAGATATAAAGAATTTAGAAAAAAAATTTAATAAAAAAGTAGTTACATATCTAAGAGAGTTCAAAAAATTCTATAAAGCTGAAAATCGTCATCAAAATTTTTATAAAGTATATCTTCAAAATTATTTAAGATATAAAAAGGCTTGTAAGAGAGAAGAAACTTTGAAAGAGATCTGGAATAAATAATATTTTATGAATATTAATTGGAATTTTGATAATTCTTATTCAAAATTACCTGAATCCTTTAAAGAAAATATTAAACCAGTAAAAGTAAAGAATCCTGAATTAATCATGCTTAATAAAAGTTTAGCTTCAGATCTAGATTTAGATTTTTCTAATATAAATAAGATCGAATTATCAACATTATTTGCAGGAAATGAATTGCCTGAAGATAGTAATTCAATCGCTCAAGCTTATGCAGGTCATCAATTTGGTCATTTTACAATGCTTGGAGACGGTAGAGCAGTTTTAATCGGAGAACATTTGTCTAAAAATAAAGAGAGATATGATATTCAATTTAAAGGATCAGGGAAAACTGCCTTTTCAAGAAATGGTGACGGGAGAGCTGCATTAGGCCCAATGCTAAGAGAATACTTAATAAGTGAGTCGATGCATTATTTGAACATACCAACAACAAGAAGTTTGGCTGTTGTTAAAACAGGTGAAGATGTAATTAGAGAAGCACCTCTAATGGGAGCAATACTTACCAGAGTAGCTTCAAGTCATTTAAGAGTAGGAACATTTCAATATGTTGCGGCTAGAAATAAAAAAGATGAATTAGAAATATTATTAGATTATGTAATTAACAGACATTTTCCAAAGATTTTAAGCTCTAAAAATAAGGCTTTAGAACTTTTAAAAGTTGTTCTAGAAAAACAAGTTGATCTAGTCATTAATTGGATGAGAGTTGGTTTTATTCATGGAGTGATGAATACAGATAATATGAGTATTTCAGGTGAAACAATCGATTATGGTCCATGCGCTTTCATGGATAATTATGATCCTAAGACAGTATTCAGCTCAATAGATAAAATGGGAAGATATGCGTATTGTAACCAACCTGTAATTACAAAATGGAATTTAGCAAGATTTGCTGAAAGTTTGATACCTTTAATTGATGAAAATCAAGATAAAGCAGTAAAAGCTGCTACTGAAATAATCAATTCTTTTGAAAATAAATATGAAGAAAAATGGCTTGATATGATGAGGGATAAATTAGGCTTATCTGGAAAAGATGAAAAAGACAAATTTTTATTCATAGACCTACTGACTTGGATGCATGACAAAAAAATGGATTATACAAATACTTTTTGTCATTTAATGGAAGATGAAATTCAAAAAAATAAAGATTATGAAGATAAAGATTTTAAAAATTGGAAATTAAGATGGAATGAAAGATTAAAAACTAATAATAATTCCCCTGAAAAATATTTGAAATTAATGAAAAGTGTAAATCCTCTAGTTATTCCTAGAAATCATAAAGTTGAAGAAGCACTTTATGCTGCTAATCAAAATGATTTAAAACCATTTTTAAAATTATTAGAAATTTTAGATAATCCCTACAAAAAAAATAAAGTTTCTATTGAATACCAACTTCCTTCAGCTGCAAAAGAAAAATATCAAACTTTTTGTGGTACTTAATCTAAAGAACGTAAGGTTCTGGTCTTGCTTTTTTTCCTAAAACTCTTTCTACAGCCATATTGGATATATCAATGGATTGATATGAACCTGTAGTTATCAGTTCAGTCAAAGCTCTGCCTATTCCTGGGGCTTGCATCAAGCCTCTGCCTGTAAAGCCAGTTGCTAAATACACATTATCAAATTTAGGATGTTTACCTACTACAGCGTTATTATCTAATCGATTACAATCATAATAACCTGCCCAACCACCTGTAAGTTTTAATTCTTCAAAAGCAGGAATTCTTTGAGCAAGTGCAGGCCATACTAATTCCTCAAAATCATCCCAAGCTGGCTCTAAATCTTTTGCTTCAAAAACAGATTTCGGTGATCCAGCTAAATATTCTTTTCCTTCAGGCCTCCAATAAACTCCCGTAGTCAAGTCGCCAGTTAAAGGCATTTCAGGAATGTGTTTTGGGCACTTAACTCTGAAAACAGTGTGTTTTTGAGGCTCAACTGGAATATCTTCTAAGAGTTCTTTAGTCCAACATCCTGCAGCAGATATAATTGTCTTTGCTTTAATCTCTGAAAGTGTTTTAACCTCTCCTTTTATAAATTCTGCACCTAGTTCCATAGCTTTACTTTTTAATGCACCATGAAACATGAATGGATCAATCCAGCCTTCACTCTGGTTATCAGTGAATGTTGCTGTTTCTATGCCATCGCTATTGATATAAGGAAAAAATTTCGGTAATTCAGATCCTTTAATATTTTTTGTTCCAGCTTCACAAGCTTTGTGATTCTCAAGAGCTTTATATTGCTCCTCGGCATGTTCAGGTCCAAACATTAATAAGTATCCATTAGTAACCATACTTGCTGTTGGTTTTGGATTTTTTTCGGTTTTAAGTAAATCAGGAATTTGAAAGATAAATTCTCTGGCAAATTTTCCAAGTAAAATATTTTCCGTTTGAAAAAACTGTCTCCTGAAACCACCTAAGGAGAGTGGAAAAGATGCAGTTTTATAAGTTGGATCTCTTTCAATAACTTTTACTTTTCTGCCTTCTTTAGATAAAAAGTAAGCAGTTGCAGTACCGATTATTCCACCGCCAATTATAACAACATCATCCATTAATTTAAAATAAGTAAATTTATATTGAGGAATAAGGCATAGCAGCACCAAAGTAAATAAGGAATCATAAGGTAATAGCTTACAGAATTGACACGTTTAAATCTTATAATCAGAATAACGATCAAAAAGATTAGAATCATCAATACTGCTAATGCTAATAAAATTTGATGAAGTCCAAAAAAAACAATACTCCAAGTTGTATTAAAAACTATATGAATAAAATAAATGTATACAGTTTTCATATCTCTATTTTTACTGTTCCAAAAAAACCAAATGGCTAATGTCATCATCAAATACAAGGTCGTCCAAACAGGTGCAAAAACCCAGTCTGGAGGATTGTAGTTTGACTTGATTAATTGTGAATACCATGGTTCCTTTAAGCTTATTGTCACTAATCCACCAATAAATGATGCAGAATAGGTAATAACTAAAAACAGAACGAATGAAAAAAATTTATTTTTGAGCATATAAGTATTATACATCAGTATAAGATGAATAAAAAAACAATTTGGATAACCGGTGGAAGTACAGGCATAGGTAAGGCTTTAGCGATCAAATTTGCAAATGAAGGATGGAATGTAGCAATTTCAGCAAGAAGAGAAAATCTTCTTAGAGAAATTTCAGATAATCATGAAAATATAAATTCATTTCCATTAGATGTTACTAATAAAGATAAATGTAAAGAGGTTTTCAATAATATAAAGAGTCAATTTGAAAATATTGATATTTGTTTTTTCTCTACAGGAACATGGAATCCAAAAAAAGAAAAGGATATAGATGTTGAACAAATAGAGGATGTATTTAAAGTAAATTTTTTTGGAACACTTAATAGTATAAAAAGTGTAGAGAAATACTTTAAAGAAAAAAAAAGTGGAACAATAACTATTGTTTCATCTATTGCAGGCTATAGAGGTTTACCAAATTCAACTGGCTATGGTCCTTCAAAATCAGCCTTAAACAACTTAGCAGAAAGTTTATACTTTGATTTTAAAAGATCAAATGTGAGGATTTGTTTAGTAAGTCCCGGATTTATAAAAACACCCATGACAGATAAAAATGATTTTAAAATGCCCTTTTTAAAAACTACAGATTATGCAGCTGAAAAAATTTATGATGGTTTAATAAATAAGAAAGTTTTTGAAATTCATTTTCCAAAATCTCTTACTTTAATACTTAAAATACTTAGCTTTTTACCAAGTAAAATTTATTTTGGCTTGATAGGAAAAATGACGAAATATCAAAAGAATGATTAATCCTTAACAAATACGACTGTCAATTCAGCAACTTTAAAACCAAATTTAGTCATCACTGCTCTATTGATAGCTACTCGTTCATCTTGTTTAAAAATCCAGTCATCAAATGTGATTTTCATTTCTTTACCTTTGACAGGTACCAATAATACATATTCAAATTTAAATGCTGGTCCAAAAGAATAACCTTTTGCTTTTCCCACAACATCTCCTGCGGTACCTTCGTAGTTGTTATCATCAATTTTTGTAATCTGCCATTGTCTAGTTTGGACTTCTCCATCATCCCAATTAAATTTTTCATCAAGAATTAATTGTTTACCATCCCATTTTCCATTTAAATCAGCTGAAAACTGTCTTGTAACTTTCCCTGATCGGTTTTGAAGTACTCCCCAAGCTTTTACATTGCCTGATAAATAATTTTCAATAATCAATCTTGGTTCTTTATTTTTAAAATCTTCTGGTTTCATAGAACTATTCTTTGAACAACTTGTAATTAAGAATAATGAAATTATCAATAAAATTGATTTAATAGTTTTGTTTTGCACGATTCTCCTTAAAATTATTTGTTTTGAATTGAAAATTGTATTAGGTCTATATTTTTTGATTTAAATCCCGCTTCACAGTAACACAAGTAAAATTCCCACATTCTTTTAAAAGTTAAATCAAAACCTTGATTTTTAATTAAATTCCATTTCTTATTAAATTCTTTTCTCCACAAGGCCAAAGTATTAGAATAATGGTCTGCATAAGACTCATACGACTTTATAGTTAGTCCATTATCAGAAACATATCTATTTATACTATTTTTATTTGGCAAAAATCCTCCAGGAAAGATATATTTTTGAATAAAATCCTGTTTATTTTTATATCGATCAAACAAAGCATCATCTATCGTAATTGCTTGAATGGCAGCTTTTCCATTATTTGATAAATTATTCTTTATTGTTTTAAAATAACCCTCTAAATAGTTTTGTCCTACTGCTTCAATCATCTCAATTGATGCAATTGAATTATACTTATTATTTAAATCTCTATAATCTTTTATTTCAATATTAACCTTCTCATTTAATCCACATTTATGTATTCTCTCTTTAGGCTTTTAAAACCAAGTGAAAAAATATCAGTTATAATTGACCAATATCAAGATAATGAAAAGATATTATATGCTTCTCAGGATGGAAATAGAGTAAATTTTACAAGCATAGAGTTAATTAAGTCTTACCTAAAACACCCATTAATGACTTTAAAAATCATTTT
>JACWEG010000049.1 GCA_014653605.1 Pelagibacterales bacterium SAG-MED37 | reverse complement strand
AACACCATTGGTTTTAAGATCAATTACAAGACACAAAGGTTACGTAAGTGGTAGTGGAACATTATCTTATAAAGATGTTGTGCCAATAGCTGGAGTAATTGGTGACTATGGAGCAATTGCAGTTGCTAAAAATTCACCTTATAAAAACTTTGAAGATGTTGTGAAAGCATACAAAGCAAACCCTAGCTCAATTAAAATGGCTGGTGGTTCTGTAAGAGGAAGCATGGACCATTTAATTGGCGCTTTAGCTTTTCAAGCTGCTGGAGCAAATCCAAATGATGTAGCCTACATTCCTTATGATGCAGGTGGTAAAGCATTAGCTGGACTTTTATCTGGAGAAACTCAAATTATTTCTACAGGTTTAGGTGAACTTATGGGCGCAAGAGACCAAGTAAGAATTATTGGTATTACTGCACCTGATAGAGTTTCAGATGCACCTGATGCACCTACACTTAAAGAACAAGGATACGATGTACAATTCGTTAACTGGAGAGGATTTTTTGGACCTCCAGGAATGAGTAGCAAAGACAAAAAAGCTATTGCTAAAATGCTGGGTGATGTACAAAAAACTCCTGAATGGGAAGCAGTTAGAGCAAGAAATGCTTGGGTTAATATTTATAATCCAGACAAAAAAGTTTGTAAAATTTTTAAAAACACAAACTAAAGAAATGACAGCTCTTATGAAAAAACTAGGAGTTATTTAATCCTTAGGATTAATTAATTTGAAAGAGCAGTGAATATAAATACTACTAAAATTATATCACTGCTCTTTTTTATTTTCTCAGCATTCTATTTATATACCGCATACCAAATTCAAGTTTTTGCATTTGATGAAAATGCCCCTTTTAACGCAAGAACTTTCCCAATTTATCTAGGTTATACAGGATTATTTTTCTCTGGATTAAAATTAATTTTACCAGATCCAGATACCATAAAAGTTGAACATAAAAATTTAGAATATAAGAAAACAGGCATCCTAATAATTATTGCAATTATTTACGGAGCTACAATTTTAAAAATTGGCTATTTTTTAACGACTTCCTTATTTTTATTTACGTCATATTACTTTTTAGGTGAAAGAAGATGGATTTTAATGTTTCTATTATCTTTCCCTTTTGTTGCTGCTTTTATGTACCTCCTTCATGGTGTTCTTGATATTTATTTGAGAGACCCTTTTTTAAAATCGATTGGAGTAATGGGATGATTGAAGGAAT
>JACWEG010000048.1 GCA_014653605.1 Pelagibacterales bacterium SAG-MED37 | reverse complement strand
AAATGTGTCGTAAGCAATCGCTATTCCAACAACTAATAATAAAATTGCTAGCAAAGCTCTTAGACCAGAGCTATCAATTCTTTCCCCTAGTTTTTGACCAATTTGAACTCCAATAATTGAACCAATGACCAACATAAGCACTAGAAGTAAATCTATCGATCCATAATTAAAGGAGTGTAAGAAAGTTACAATTACGCTTACAAAAATAGTAACAAATAAAGAAGTTCCAGGCACTAATTTAGTTGGCATTTTAATTATATAAATCATTGCTGGAACCAATATAAAAGCACCACCTATCCCCATAATTGCAGCAATAAAACCAACAATTAAACCAATAATTATGGGCGTAAAAATACTTTCATATAATTTAGATTTTGGAAATCTCATTCTTAGTGGAAGACCATGAATCCAATAATGAACATGTGCTTTTTTTTTTAAAAGGACATTTCTTTTAGCTTGGTCAATTTCTCTGAGACTTTCCACAAGCATTAAGGTTCCTATAATTGCTAAAATATACATGTAGGCTAGAGATATGACGGTATCTATTTTTCCAATACCTTTGAAATAAGAGAATGTAAAAATTCCCAATGAAGTGCCTATCGCACCACCAATTACAATCATAAGTCCCATCTTATAATCAAGTGTGTTCTTTAAATAATGTGTAGTGGATCCAGAAACAGAGGTTGCTAAAATATTATTAGCTTCATTTGCAACTGCATAAGCAGGAGGAATACCTAAAAAAATTAAAAAAGGGGTCATTAAAAAACCACCTCCAACTCCAAATAATCCTGAAAGGACTCCAACAATTGCACTTAGTAAAAGTATTTCTATCGGATTAACAAATACTTGTGCTATCGGTAAAAAAACGTCCATATAAACTTAAAATGCTGTTAAAAAACAACTTAGTTAAAAGTAACAAAAGTTCCAACTAAAATTACACCCCAGTATGCAAGTAAACTCACTAAAATACCTGCTTTAATATATGATGTTTTAAATCTAGGGAGTTTATTAAATATTTTTATTTCTGAAAGGTGCATCTAACAAGTCCATACACCCAGTACATAATTTGTCAAATAATTATTTAAATTACAATAATTTTTTTTGATTAGTAAATTGTTGCACCAAAAACTTTTATAAGATTGTCTTCTACACCTAAAACCAATCTTCCTAAAAACTCTCCTGGAAGTTCTTTGTTTGTCTGTTTTATCAAAACAGTGACGTG
>JACWEG010000047.1 GCA_014653605.1 Pelagibacterales bacterium SAG-MED37 | reverse complement strand
GTGTTATGAATGAGTCTGTACCTATAATTTGAGGACCAACCAATCCATTTGCAGCTAGTGCTGTTAATAAAACAGAACCAGGCCCAAGTATTACACCGCTTATTGTTCCATAAAATACAGCCATTACTCCCAGACCTACCCAACCGATAGTAAGATTAATTTTTTTAAATACTCTTCTCAGAATTACAATAAATGCCAACCCAAATCCCAAACAGAAATATAATGTTTTTTCAGAAACTGAAGCATAGAAATTTGTACCTACAATTAAGAATGGGGTAGAAATTATCGCAAAATAGATACCTTTTTTCCAAAATATATTTTTCCGATAATAATACATCCTTGAAACATTTGAAAATAAAACAAAAACTGACATTAGAGGCACTAACAATTTTATAGGTATAAAAGGTGACACTAATAAACCAAGGGTCATACCTCCTCCATATCCAGATATTCCTGAAACAACAGATGCAAAAAAAGCAGTTAATATTAATATTGTAAGCTCAATTACTCCAAGACTTGCAAATAACGCACCTATGTCGAAATCAGTTTCCATTAGAGATTAAAAATTTATTTTAGAAAAATCTGGTTTAGTAAATAGGGTTTCAATAAAACTATTTAAATTTTTTTTATTTTCTTCTGAAATTTTAGAATAATTTAAATTAGCATTGTACTTTTTATCGATATCATCTTTAGTTAATGGCTCCTTAATGCCTCCTCTAAAGCAAGGTTGATGCTCAGTAAATTCATTTTCTGAAGTTTTACAAATTAATGTCCCAGTGTAATTTTTTGGATATTCATTATTTGGATCTATTTCATAATTTACTTTACTAGCTAAATTTAAAATTTCTTTATCATTAATACTTTTTTCATTGAATTCGTTTAAACCTGCATCTCCCCTAATAAATCCTACTGCAACACAATAGGGTACAGAAAATTTAGCTGAATATGGTGTTGATGGATTCTTTTTCTCTTTCAAGGGTTCCCATAATCTGTGGACAGTACCTTCCCCAACTTTTGCAGTAATAGATGAAATATTATTTAAATTTTTGATTTTTTTTCTAATCTTAATTGCACAATCAACAAAAGGTTGTGCCATTGTTCCGCAGGCAAAGGGTTTAAAAGCTAGATTTTGATTTTCCCACCTTTTACCTAATCCATCAGTTAAATGAGAATAATCTCTTTCAATTTCTTTTAAAGCAAAAGCCTCAAAGAAACCATGCTCACCCTCAAATACAGTCCTTGGCCCAT
>JACWEG010000046.1 GCA_014653605.1 Pelagibacterales bacterium SAG-MED37 | reverse complement strand
ATCACGTAAAGTTACTTCAATTAATTCTAGATGAATCTGGTTATTCTGCAATGTTAAAAAATAAAAAGGATATTGAAAATGAAAATAGACTTGAAAATATTAAAGAGCTTTTAAGTGCAATGAAAGAATTTGATAATTTAGAGAGTTTTTTAGAGCATGTCTCTTTGGCTACTTCGGTTGATCAAGAATGGGAGGGAGAAAAGATTAATATGATGACAATGCACGCAGCAAAAGGTTTGGAATTTGAAGTTGTTTTTTTACCGGGTTGGGAGGAAGGTCTATTTCCACATCAAAAATCTATTGAAGAAAAAGGTCAAAGTGGCCTTGAGGAAGAAAGAAGATTGGCATATGTCGGACTAACAAGAGCTAAAAAAAAAGCAATTATATCGTTTTCTATGAATAGATTTTATCAAGGTGATTGGATTGATAGTATGGCTTCAAGATTCATTGATGAACTACCAGAAAAATATTTAGAAAAAAATTCATTTTTTGATGAAGAAAAAGATGAATTAGAAGAATTTGAATTTAATCAAGATTTTGATAATGACGATAACATTAAAAGTCCAGGATGGATAAGATATCAAAAACGAATTAAATGATAAAAAAGAGAATTCAAAAATTAATTAATAAATTTGATAAATATAAAATTGACGGCTATGTAATTCCTAAAAATGATGAGTTTTTTTCTGAATATTCAAGAAATAATAGATTAAAAACGATATCTAATTTTACTGGTTCGGCAGGTTATTCTGTTATCTTAAAAGATAAATATTATTTATTTGTTGATGGAAGATATACGATTCAAGCTGATAAAGAGTCTGGTAAAATTTTTAAGATAGTAAGTTACGATAAAATTGTAAATTGTAATTTATTTAAAAATCTTACTTTAGGAGTTGATCCAAAAATATTTACCTCCCAACAAATTAAGAGATATTTTAGCAAACATAATAAGGTTAAGATTATTAAAGAGAATCTAATTGATCAAGTATATAAAGAAAAATCTTTTTTTAATAAACCTTTCTTTTCAATCGAAGACAATATAGTTGGAGAAAGCTATGAAGCGAAGCTTTTAAAAATCAAAAAATATCTTAGCAAAAATAATTCAGATTTAATGTTTATAACTGCTCCTGAGAATGTTGCATGGTTATTGAACATCCGAGGATTTGATAATCCCAATAGTCCAATACCAAACTGCCATTTATTGATAGATAAAAAAAATAATCCATATTTGATTTGTGAAAAAAAGAAGGCCAAAAAGATAATTTTAGAAAAAAAAATTAGGAAAAAACAAGTTATAGAATTTAAAAATTTTGAAAAACTCATCGAAGATCTCAAGGGAAGTAAAATAATTATTG
>JACWEG010000045.1 GCA_014653605.1 Pelagibacterales bacterium SAG-MED37 | reverse complement strand
TAAAGATGTTATTCTTCAAATAATTGGAAAAATTGGTACAGCAGGTGGAACGGGTTGTGTAATAGAATATGCAGGTGATCTAATTAGATCGTTGAGTGTTGAACAAAGAATGACAATTTGCAACATGACTATAGAGGGTGGAGCTAGAGCAGGATTAATAGCACCTGATGAAAAAATATTTAAATATTTAAAAGACAGACCAATGTCTCCAAAAGATAAAGATTGGGATAAAGCAATGGAATATTGGAAAAATTTAAAAACAGACGAAGGTGCTAAATTTGATAAAGAAATTGATCTTCAAGCAGAGGAAATTTTACCTATGATAACTTGGGGAACTTCTCCTCAAGATGTAATCACAATAGATGAAAAAGTTCCAAATCCTCAGAACGAAAAGGATGAGGATAGAAAAAATTCTTTAGAAAGATCTTTAAATTATATGGGTTTAAAACCAAATATGGCTGCAAAAGATATAAAAATAGATAAAGTTTTTATTGGGAGTTGCACTAATGGAAGAATAGAAGATTTGAGAGAGGCGGCAAAAATTTTAAAAGACAAAAAGATAGCTGCCCATGTTCATGCGATGGTTGTGCCAGGATCAGGATTAGTAAAAGAACAGGCTGAGCAAGAGGGATTAGATAAAATTTTTGTAAAGTCAGGCTTTGAATGGAGAGAACCTGGTTGCTCTATGTGTTTAGCCATGAATGCAGATAAGTTAAAACCTCAAGAAAGATGTGCTTCTACCTCAAATAGAAACTTTGAAGGAAGACAAGGAAGAGGCGGAAGAACTCATTTAGTAAGCCCTGGTATGGCAGCAGCAGCAGCTATTTCTGGAAATCTTGATGACGTTAGAAAGTACCAAAATTAAATGCAAAAATTTAATACTTTAAAAAGTATTCCAGCATATTTACCAATAGTGAATATTGATACGGATATGATAATTCCAAAACAATTTTTGAAAACTATTAAAAGAACTGGTCTTGGTAAAAATTTATTTTTTGAGATGAGATATGATGACCAAGGTAAAGAAATTGGAGATTTTATTTTAAATCAAAATCCATTTAATAATTCTAAAATTTTAATAGCTGGAAAAAATTTTGGATGTGGCTCATCAAGAGAGCATGCTCCATGGGCGTTGTTAGATTTTGGCATAACATGTGTAATTAGTTCAAGTTTTGCAGATATTTTTTATAGTAATTGTTTTAAAAACGGAATTTTACCTATTGTTCTTGAGGAGGAAAAAATTAAAGAGTTATCAGAATACGCAAATCGAAAAGAGGAAATATCAGTTGATTTAAATGAAAATAAGATTGTTTATGGAAACAATGAAATTAAATTTGATGTAGATAAATTTAAAAAAAAATGTCTTTTAGAAG
>JACWEG010000044.1 GCA_014653605.1 Pelagibacterales bacterium SAG-MED37 | reverse complement strand
TAAAAGGGTTGATATAAAAAATAATAATTTAATATTTCCGAGTTTTGCAAATGTTACCAATACTTCACTCAATACCACAATCTCATTCCTTTTTTTTTCAATTTCATAATAATTATTCATTAAATTTTTAATACCTTTTATAGTTTTATTGAATGGATTTGTTTTAAATCCCCACTCTGTTAACTTTTGTAAATATTCATTTTGTTTTTGAACTTTCATTCCTTTTTCGTAACCAAATGTATAGGCTATAAATTTAAGAGGAATTTTTTTTGTATCATTAGGATTTTTTTGTCTTAGAGATCCTGATGCAGCATTTCTAGGATTGGCAAACTTATCTTTTATTTTTTCGAAATCCTTATTACCAATAAAAACTTCACCTCTTACATCAATGTCAGTTGGGAAATCTTTAATTAAAATTTCTTTTGGTATATCATTTATTGTTTTTAAATTTTGAGTGATATCTTCACCTTCTTTTCCATCACCTCTAGAAAGACCCATTGCAAATTTTCCTTTTTTATATATTAATGATGCTGAAATTCCATCTATCTTTGGTTCTGCACTATATTCAATTTTAAAGGAACTATCCTTATCCAAAAAATTAATTATCTTTTTTTCAAAATTAATTAAATCCTCCTCAGAGAATGCATTTGAAAGAGAAAGCATTGGAACTTTATGGAAAACTTTTTTAAACGTTTTTGACGGCTTATAACCAACTTTTTTAGAGGGAGATTCCTCACTTTTTAAAAAATCATACCTTTTTTCTAGTGAAATAATCTCAGATTTAATTTGATCATATTCTTGATCTTCAACAATAGGTTTACTCAATTCATAATAATATTTATTGAGTTTAATTAAATTTTTAAGTTTTTTTTGATACTCTTTCTTAATTTTTATTTTATCCATCTCAGTTGATAAGAGATTTAAATTTTTTTAGAAAACTATTGCTCTTTTTTTTATAAGTTTTAAATCTCTCCTTTTTTTTTATCTCATAATTTTTATTAAATAAACTATAAGAGTTTTCATACCATTTTGATGATTTGTAATTATACCCTAATAACTGAGCATATTTTTCAGCTTCATCAATTAAACCAAGTGTATAATGTACTTCAACTAGTCTGTGTAATGCTTCCTCTGCATAAATAGTTGTGTCATATTCATCGGTAATTTTTCTAAATCTATTTATAGCTGGTATCCATTTTCTTTTATCAAAATAGTATCTAGCTATATACATTTCCTTTGCAGCAAGAATATCGTTGATTAAATCTATTTTAAATTCTGCATCCAGAGCATATTCTGTATCGGGGTAATTTTTTATAACTATTTGAAAATTTTTTTTTGCTTTAATTATTGCCTGTAAATCTTTTTTTTCATCAACAATTTGTTCGTAATAACAAA
>JACWEG010000043.1 GCA_014653605.1 Pelagibacterales bacterium SAG-MED37 | reverse complement strand
ATAAAAACTGCTACATCAGAATTAGCGTATCTCGGACCACCAAAAACAACTAATCCCCATGATTATACAAGAACACCTGGAGGCTCTTCTAGCGGTTCAGCAGCATCTGTTGCTTCTTTTATGGCGCCTCTTTCAATTGGATCACAAACAGGTGGATCAGTTATTAGACCAGCTTCTTATTGTGGTGTTGTTGGATATAAACCAACTTATGGTCTAATTTCAAGAAATGGTGTTTTAAGAACCTCATATACATTGGATCATATGGGTTTATTTGGTAGAACTGTTGAAGATGTAGCTTTGTTAGCTAAAGTTTTAATTAAAAAGGATCATCATGATCCAGCAACCATTTATTATTCAGCAGAAAATATTTTAAAAGAAACAAAAAAAGGCCCTGCATATGAGCCTAAGTTTATTTTTTATAAATCAGATTATTGGAAGATAATTGATAAAAAATCTAGAGAGTCTTTCGAATATTTTATAAAGTCATTTAAAAATATTGAGGTGTTTGATACTCCATCATATTTTAAAGATATTCATAAATATCATCAAATAATTCATGAAACAGATTTGGCTAATAATTTTGCTATGTATTATAAAAAGTATAAGGCAAAATTATCAAAATATATGCAAACTGCTATAGCTAAAGGTAATAAATATTCAGCAAAAGAATATGCTGAAGCTATTGATTTTAAAAAAAGAAGCTATGAGTCTTATCAAGAAGTTTTTGAGGATTATCATGGAGTTTTATCTCCATCTAGTCCGGGTGTTGCGCCAAAAGGATTGAAGAGTACCGGTACAGCTGAGTTTAATAAGGTATGGTCATATCTAGGTACTCCCTGTATATCACTTCCTCTACTTGAAGGTGAAAATAATTTGCCTTTAGGTGTGCAGCTTATTGGAGATCGTTATGACGATCATAGATTTTTAGGGGTTGCTAATTGGTTAGAAAAAGAATGTAATAATTAAGATGCAAAAGTTTACAACATTTTTAGGGTCTCTTCTGGCAATAGCTTTTTTGGTAGGTCTTGCATTTACATTAACCAGATCTTCAATGATAGGTTTTTTTGATGTGTTGCCTGTTTATATTTTAATGGGTATTGCAATTTTTATGATGGTCTATGAGGCCTTTTTTGATAAAAAATAGATATCTAAAAATTAAAATCATTGAACACAAAAACAAATAATTTATTAGCATTTTCTCTTTTATTTATTCAACCAATATTTATGGCATCAAATTTAATTGTAGCCAGAGGTGGAGTTGAGTATGTTCCACCAATCTCTTTAGCATTTTGGAGATGGACAGTAGTTTTTTTAATTCTCCTACCATTCACTTATTTATCTTTGAGAAAGAGTTACAAAATTGTGAAAAAAGAATATAAAAAACTTTTTTTCTTAGGGGCA
>JACWEG010000042.1 GCA_014653605.1 Pelagibacterales bacterium SAG-MED37 | reverse complement strand
TTTTATTACATTTTTCTAAAGCTCCAATCACATAGGGTGTTGTTCCTGAAGCAGCAATTCCTATAACGAAATCTTTAGAGTTGATATTATGTTTTAGTAAATCTTTCCAACCTTGCTTCAAATCATCTTCAGCATTTTCAATACTTTTTCTTATTGCTTTATCCCCTCCAGCAATTATTCCCACAATTAAACCTGTACTTACTCCAAAGGTTGGAGGGCATTCCGAAGCGTCTACTACACCTAATCTCCCACTTGTTCCTGATCCAATATAAAAAAGTCTTCCACCATTATCTAATTGATAAATTATTTTATCAATTAACTTTTTTATTTTAGGTATTACTTTCTTTACTGAAATTGCTACGGTTTGATCTTCTAAATTTATAATTTCTAAAAGTCGATTAACAGACTTTTTTTCCAAGTTATCATAATTAGAATCGGATTCTGTTATTTTTTCAAAACTCATTAATCATTTTTTAATCAAACAATCCATCAGGAGCATCTTCTTTTGATAGTCTAAAATAATCAAATTCCGAAACTCTATAGAATCCTAAAGGAAATTTTTCAGGATTTGATAGATTTGTAATATTTCCTCTTATAATTGCACTAGCAGATGAGAATGGTCTGCCATTTTGTGCTCCAGCTTGAGCTGTTAAAATATTAAGATAATTAAAACCTTCTTCTGTTAATCCAGTCATTTCTATATAAACAAACTCATCATTTTTAAAATATTTTGTTTTGTCAATAAAAAAAGAAAAAGTGAATTGATTTCCATTAGTATAAAGGTCTCTTGATACTAAATAATCGTATGTATTTGCCTCTCCTTTTGGCCCAAATTTCCAAAGATTAAAATCACCAATTTCTTTTGGATCAGTAAAGGTAATTAGTAATTCTACCTCATCATTGTTGAGTGATTTTCTATCACCAAACTTCACGGATTCAATACCTGAAACTTTTATTAGTTTTTCAGATGAATAATAATTTTCTTCTTCGAACTCAACAAAGAATTCATAATCTTCTTCAAAACTTATGTGGTCGATTGTGTTTGTGTAATATTCATATTTATTATTATAATTTAAATCAATATTTCCATTTTTGGTTTTAATATAAACATTTGCATTCTCTATTATTGTATTGTTTTCACCAAAGTAGGGAGCAGTTTTATTCACTTTTACTATTGCAGTTGCAAAATTTTCATTAATATTTTTGAATATGGATGCATCTAAAACAATTCTTTCATCAGAATAATCTGTTTCAATAGTTATAACTTTTTCGCAGCTGCTAAAAAATAATATCAAGATGTATAAAAAATATTTTTTCATTTAAAATTTAAAATTATAAGTTATGCTTGGAACAATTCCGAAAATTGATAATTGAATTGCTTCATTTTTCTGAGTTTTATCATTTTGTTTAAACGATATGGAATTTGCATTATCTCTGTC
>JACWEG010000041.1 GCA_014653605.1 Pelagibacterales bacterium SAG-MED37 | reverse complement strand
ATGATGCAAATTAATGATGATTATTATGAAGACTTAGATAAAGAAAAGACATTAGAAATATTTGATAAAATTTCTAAAGGTGAAACTCCTAAACCAGGATCTTATCGAGGACGATTAAATACTGAACCAGAAAATAATAGAAAAACACTTATGGATATTAAAAATGCTTAAAGATCAGGATAGAATATTTAAAAATTTATATAATGACATGGGCTCAGATGTTGCTGGTGCTCAAACAAGAGGGGATTGGGTAAATACTTCAGATTTAACCGTAAAAGGAAGAGATTGGATAATTAACGAAATAAAAGACTCTCAATTAAGAGGTAGAGGAGGTGCAGGTTTCCCAACTGGTTTAAAATGGTCCTTTGCTCCAAAAGAAGTTGGTTCTAGACCTCATTATTTAGTCATTAATGCTGACGAGTCAGAACCTGGTACGTGTAAAGATAGAGATATTTTAAGATTTGAACCTCATAAATTAATTGAGGGATGTTTGATAGCCTCATACGCTATTCAAGCACATGTTTGTTATATTTATATCAGAGGTGAATATTTTATAGAGGGTCAAAAATTACAAGCAGCCATTGATGAGGCTTATGAAAAGAAGTTATTAGGTAAAGATGCTGCTGGAACTGGATGGGATTTAGATATCTACATTCACTATGGAGCAGGTGCTTATATATGTGGTGAAGAAACAGCTTTACTTGAAAGTATAGAAGGCAAAAAAGGACAACCAAGATTAAAACCTCCTTTTCCGGCATTGATTGGACTTTATGGTTGTCCAACAATTATTAACAATGTTGAAACTATTGCTGTTGTGCCAACAATTCTTAGAAGAGGTGGAAAGTGGTTTTCCTCATTAGGAAGAGAAAAAAATACTGGTACAAAAATTTTTTGTATATCGGGTAATGTAAATAACCCATGCAATGTAGAGGAAGAGATGAACATACCATTAAAAGAGTTAATAGAAGTTCATGCTGGTGGAGTAATTGGTGGATGGGACAACTTACAAGCAGTAATTCCAGGTGGATCATCAATGCCTTTAATACCAAAAGAAAAATGTGAAACGTTAACAATGGACTTTGACTCGCTAATGGCTGAAAAAAGTGGATTAGGCACTGCAGGAATTGTTGTTATTAACAAAGATCAAGACATTATTAAATGTATGGCAAGAATAGCCAGATTTTACAAACATGAAAGTTGTGGTCAATGCACTCCATGTAGAGAAGGTTCTGGTTGGATGTGGAGAATGTTAGAAAGAATGGCAAAAGGAGACGCTACTAAAGATGAGGTAGAAATGTTAGGTGATGTAACAAACCAAATTGCTGGACATACAATTTGTGCATTTGGAGAAGGATCTTCTTGGCCAGTACAGGGATTGTTAAGACATTTTAAAAAAGAAATTGAGGAAAGAAACAATTTAGATCCAATTGTACAGAAAAAAAATAATATTCCTTACTTAGTTGACCAACATTTATTAGATAAAAAAAATGCCTAAATTAAAAGTAAATGACATTGAGGTAGAAGTAGAAGATGGTCTAACAGTCTTACAAGCGTGTGAAAAAGCTGGAGCAGAAATTCCTAGATTTTGTTATCACGAAAAATTATC
>JACWEG010000040.1 GCA_014653605.1 Pelagibacterales bacterium SAG-MED37 | reverse complement strand
TGCACAAGTTGATAAAATGAATTTAATACAAAAAATAAGACGTAAAGCTGCATATATTGTTGGTTTATCAAAATCAGAGGATGAAGCACCGATGAATACGCCTAGAATTGGAATTGTAACTTCTCCAAAAGATTATGTTAGTTTAGATGGAACAAAAATTAATTCAAACGATCAGGACATTACAACTAGAATGTTTTCGATGGAAAAGACTCACAAAGCAATAATGGGCACCGCTGGAGTAAACATCGGTGTTGCAGCCGCTATTGAGGGCACTATAGCAAATAATGTGAAAAGAAAAGATTCTAACCCAATGGAACTAAGAGCTGGAAACCCATCAGGAATAATGACAGCAGGAGCTGTTATTGAGAGTAAAGATGGAAAGCCTTTTGCAAAATCTGCTATTTTTTACAGAACCTTCAGACCACTTATGCGTGGTGAGGTTTTGATCTAAGAAATTCTTAAATCTCCACTTATTTGAGTTCTGTGCATAACGCGTCTGGTATTTGAATTAAAGGAATCTCTTTTGTGTAAAACAAAGAGATTTTTCCACATCAGTACTTCATTATTTTGCCATCGATGGGTAAAAGTATATTTTTTTTGAGTGGCATGCGCCCACAATTCATTAAGCAACTTGTCACTTTCATCTATTGTCATTCCAACTATATAGGCATGTGGTCTTCTACCAAGAAAAAGTGATTTTTTTTGCGTGCTGGGATCTTTAAAAATAATAGGATGTTTGGCTCCCGGTGTCAGAGATGGATCAATATTTTCTTCAAAACCTTTTCTTAATTGTCCAGCACTATTGTGTGATGCGTCGTGAATTAAAAGTTTATCTTTTATTTTTTCAATTAAACTCCCTGGCATATCTTCGTAAGCTTCAATCATATTAGAAAAATGGGTATCACCCTGGTCTTTTGGAACCTCTAGGGAATATAATATTGCTCCTTTTGGAGGAATTTCATTGTAAGTCATATCTGCATGCCAGGTAGCCTCACCATCACCAAGGATACCTATTGGTTTTCCTTTTTCTTTTACATTTGAAATTACATTTATTTCTGGATGAATAAGATTAAAATTTTCCTTTTTCTCTCTCCATACAACTTTAGATAAATATTCAACATTGACCTGATGACAAATACCAACCCCGGGTGGGATTACATTAACTTTATCTAAAAATTTTGAACACCATCTTAAAAAAGAAAATCTCTCAGAATTTCTCTCATATTCTTTTTTTAGGTTCTCAATTTCAGCTTTATCATCACCAAAATAATCAACCTGCAAAGAATGGTCGATAACCAGATCCACAGGCACATCTGGTTGAATATCTTTTGAGTTTATTCCCTTTTTTTGAAGTGCTTCTCTGTAAGCAATAAAGTCTACCAACATTACTTTACCTAATATATCATGACTTAAAATTCTATTTGGAGCAAAATTTATTGCTTCACCAATTTTTTTTTCTAAAATTGATTTAACTTGGACTTCAGCATTATTATTTCGTCCTAACAAATTCTGCCGAATGATATTTTCTACTAAAATTCTATACGTATAAGGTAATTTATCTATATTTTTAATATTACTGATATCAACAAAATCATATTCTTGATTGT
>JACWEG010000004.1 GCA_014653605.1 Pelagibacterales bacterium SAG-MED37 | reverse complement strand
TTTTGCATACAAAAAAACATGTTAATATTGCAATAATTGGTAAATATGTTGACTTGAAAGATGCTTATAAATCTTTAGATGAAGCACTTACTCATGGTGGAATAGACAATAATGTCAAGATAAACCTTGTAAGAATAGATTCTGAAAAATTAAAAGTTTCAGAAATTAAATCTAAACTAAAAAATATCTCAGGAATTTTAATACCTGGTGGGTTCGGTAAAAGAGGAACTGATGGAAAAATAGCAGCTATCAAGTTCGCAAGAATAAATAAGATACCATTTCTTGGAATTTGTTATGGTATGCAAATGGCAATAATTGAATTTGCTAGAAATAAATTAAATTTAAAAAAAGCTACCTCAAGTGAATTTGATAAAAAAGGTTTAGCTATAATAGGCTTGATGAATGAGTGGAACAAAGATGGTAAAAAAATTAAAGGTACAGATAAAAACTTAGGTGGCACAATGAGACTTGGTTCTTATGATGCAAAATTATTAAAAAACTCAATGATTCAAAAAATTTATGGAAAAAATTTGATTAAAGAGAGACATCGTCATAGGTATGAAGTGAATATTGCTTTTAAGGAAAAATTTGAAAAAAATGGCATGAATTTTTCAGGTTTATCTCCAGATGGTAATTTACCTGAAATAATTGAGTTAAAAAATCACCCATGGTTTATTGGAGTTCAATTTCATCCAGAATTTAAATCTAGACCTTTGGCCCCACATCCTTTATTCTCATCTTTTATCAAGGCATCAAAAAATCATAAATGAGTAGTATAAAAGTTAATTGTGGTAAAATTGAAATTTCAAATGATAACAAAATTTGTATCATAGCTGGACCTTGTCAGCTTGAATCTGAACAACACGCTATGGATATGGCTGGAAAAATTCAAGAGATTACAAAAAAATTTAATCTTGGTTTTGTTTATAAAACTTCTTTTGATAAGGCCAATAGAACCAGTCTAAAGGGAAAAAGAGGGGCAGGGTTAGAAGCTTCACTACCAGTGTTCGATAAAATAAGAAAAGAACTTAATGTACCAATACTAACAGATATCCACAATATTGAACAATGCTCTATAGTAAGTGGACATGTTGATGTAATTCAAATACCAGCATTTTTATGTAGACAAACTGATCTATTAATTGCTGCAGCAAAAACAAATAAAGTTATTAATGTAAAAAAAGGTCAATTTTTAGCTCCTTGGGATATGGTAAATGTAACAAAAAAAATTTCTGACTCTGGAAATAAAAATATTTTAGTAACCGAAAGAGGCGCAAGTTTTGGTTATAATACACTTGTATCAGATATGAGATCACTACCAATTATGGCAAAGAATGGTTACCCGGTTATTTTTGATGCTACTCATTCAGTTCAGCAACCGGGTGGACTAGGAGAAAAAAGTGGTGGTCAAAGAGAATTCGTTGAACATTTATCAAGAGCTGCAGTCGCAGTTGGGGTTGCAGGAGTTTTTATAGAAACTCATCAAGATCCAGATAATGCTCCATCAGATGGACCCAACATGATACCTTTAGACAAATTAGAAAATTTATTAAAACAACTTACAGATATAGATAACTTAATTAAAAATTAGTGAGTAAGATTACAAAAGTAAAGGCACGTCAGGTTTTTGACAGCAGAGGAAATCCTACAATTGAAGCTGAAGTTTTTACAAAAAATAATAGTGCCCTAGCAATTTGTCCATCGGGTGCATCAACAGGAACATACGAAGCATTCGAAAAAAGAGATAAAAATAATAAACGATATTTAGGAAAAAGTGTTCTAAACGCTGTTAATTTGATTAATACAAAAATTTCAAAAAAATTAAAAGGTCAAAATGTTCATGATCAAGAGAGAATAGATTCTCTTTTAATTAATCTAGATGGAACTAGACAAAAAACTAGATTAGGGGCTAATTCAATTTTAGCTGTATCAATGGCAGTAAAAAAACTTTCTGCTAGTGTAAAAAAATTACCTTTATTCAAAACTTTTTTAGTAAAAAATAATTTTAAATTACCATATCCATTAATGAATATAATAAATGGTGGTGCGCATGCAAATAATGGTTTGCGTATACAAGAGTTCATGATCAGACCTGACCGAGCTAAAAATTTTTCAGATGCAATGAGGATTTGTTATGTTGTAATTAAAAATCTGAGTAAAATTATCAAAAAAAGAGGACTGTCAACATCAGTAGGTGATGAAGGTGGATTTGCACCAATGATTAGCAGCAATAATCAAGCACTTGATTTAATTGTTTCAGCTATTAAAAAATCAGGTTTTGTTAATGGTAGAGATGTATCAATTTGTTTAGATGTTGCTGCAAATGAGTTATATAAAAAAGGAAAATATTCTATTCATTCAAAAAGTTTTGTTTCAGTTGAAAAATCAATAAAAGAGTTCAACAAAATAATTACAAAATACAAAATAAAATCAATTGAAGACCCTTTTGCTGAAAATGATTGGATTTCTTGGAATAAATTAATGAAGAATACATCTAAAGTTCAAATTGTTGGTGATGATTTGTATGTTACTAACTTAGAAAGACTTAAAAAAGGTTTTTTAAATATTTCTTCTAATGCAATATTAATCAAACTTAATCAAATAGGGACAGTGTCAGAAACACTCGAAGTTATAAAATTTGCTCAAATTATAGGATTCAAAACTATAATTTCTCACAGATCTGGAGATAGCGAGGATACATTTATTGCTGATTTAGCTGTAGGGACTAATTCAGATCAAATTAAAACAGGATCTTTAGCCAGATCTGAGAGAGTTGCTAAATATAATCAATTATTACGTATAGAAGAAGGACTTGGAAAAAAAGCCAGAATGAATAAAATTCATTAATGCTCAAAAAATTAAAAAAAAACTATTTCTTACTAGTTTCAACCTTTTTAATTTTATACTTCTTTTTTAATCTTTTATCAGGTCAAAGAGGCCTTATTTCTTATTTTGAGAAAAATCAAATATTAAATAATCTCCAAAAAGAAGAATTATTGTTAATTAATCAAACTAGGGACTTGGATTTGAAAAATTCATTACTAAGTGACAATCTGGATCTTGATTATGTTGAAACATTAATTAGAGAAAGATTTTTATTTGGCAAAAAAAATGAGACAATTTATATATTAAAGAACAATGGACAATAAAATTAGACCTAGACACCCAGAAAAAGTAAAGAACCCAATTAATCCTATTAAAAAAAAGCCTAAATGGATTAGATCAAAGCTTACTAATAGCAAAGAATTTTTTTTTACAAAGACTATAGTTAATAAGAATAATTTAGTTACAGTTTGTCAGGAAGCAAACTGCCCAAATATCTCAGAATGTTGGAGCAAAAGACATGCAACATTTATGATTATGGGAGATACTTGTACAAGAGCGTGTGCTTTTTGTGATGTTAAAACTGGCAAACCTGGAAACCTAGATGAACTTGAACCAATTAAAATTTCCCAAGCAGTTAAAAAACTTAATTTAAAGCATGTAGTAATTACCTCTGTAGATAGAGATGATCTAGAGGATGGTGGATCAAATCATTTTTTTGAAGTAATAAATCAAACTAGAAAAAGTAATCCTAATACAACAATTGAAGTTTTAACACCTGATTTTTTAAGAAAAGGCGACGCCTATAAAAAAGTTTTAGAAGCCAACCCGGATGTTTTTAATCATAATATTGAAACTGTTCCAAGCTTATATCTAAAAGTAAGACCTGGATCGAGATATTTTGCGTCTTTAGAACTTTTAAAAAATGCAAAAAAAATAAATAAAAAAGTTTTTACTAAATCTGGAATCATGGTTGGTTTAGGAGAAAATAAAGATGAAATATTGCAAGTAATGGATGATCTTAAAGCAGCAGATGTTGATTTTTTAACTATCGGTCAGTACTTACAACCTTCAGTTAAACATTTTCCCTTAGACAGATACTACACTCCCCAAGAATTTAATGAACTTGGAAATATTGCCAAATCAAAAGGATTTTTATTAGTTTCATCTTCACCTTTAACAAGATCATCTTATCATGCAGATGAGGATTTTGCTAAATTACAACAAAATAGAATTAATATTCATTAATGCCAAAAGCTTCTGTTACACGTCAGATAGCACGTGAAAAACAAAAATTAATCGATTTTGTTTTAGATATTGATAAATATCCAGAATTCATTCCTTTTTGTATAGACTCTAAAGTTTATGAAAGAAACGATAAGGAAGATGAAATAGCAATTGTAGCTGATCTAACTATTGGCAAAAAACCATTTGTCGATACCTATAAAAGTGATGTGAGATATAAAAAAAAAGATGATTTAATTCATGTGACTAATATAGGTGGCCCTCTAAAACACTTAGAAAATAATTGGAAATTTATACAAAAAGAGAATTTTACAGAGGTTCATTTTGATGTTGATTTTGAAATAAAAAATAAATTTTTAGATATGATTATGACAAAATCTTTTGAATTTGGGCTTAATAAAATAGCAGATGCTTTTCAAGAAAGAGCTGAAAAAATTTAACTTAATTCAAATAAGGCTATCAACAATTCTAATAGCTTTTTTCACTGTCGATTTTTGAATAGATATCCTATTTTTAGAATTAAAAATATTTTTACTAATAATTATCTTATTGCCTTTTTTTACACCAATATAGACTAACCCAACTGGTTTTTTTTTACTTCCTCCATTTGGTCCTGCAATACCAGTTATTGAAACATTGATATTTGCTTTTGATATTTTTGATAGATTTACTACCATTGCTTTGCAACATTCATGGCTAACAGCACCAAATCTTTTAATAACATTTTTATTCACTTTTAAAACTTTGATTTTTGCTTGATTAGAATAAGTTATAAGACCTAAATTAAATACTTTAGATGCACCACTTATAGAAGTAATCGTATTAGCTAGCATACCTCCAGTACAAGACTCAGCAAAAGATATTTTGAGTTTTTTTCTAGTTAATTTTTTTACTAAAGTTTTCATTAAATAAAATAGCTACTTAAAACCATAAAACAAATTAATGATAAAACAACATATAAACCAGCACAAACGTCATCCATAATTACTCCAAAACTATTTTTAAAATTTCTATCAAAAAAACTTACAGGAAAGGGTTTTATAATATCAAAAAATCTAAATAATACGAAACAAATAGCATAAAAAATTATAGCTTCATTTGTAGATTTTTCTGTACCGTGAGAAATTTCATATAAATAAATTGGAATTGATTGACCAATAAATTCATCAATTACAATTTCTTTTGGATCTTTGTTTTCACTATTCTCAGTATGGCTAGCTACAGCAGAAAAAGAATAAATAAAAATAATAATTAATCCTAAAAGAATTAAGTTAGATGAAATATTTAAAGTATGAAATAGAATAAAGAGTATAATTATTGTGGCCAAAGACCCAAAAGTTCCTGGAATCATTTTTATTTTTCCTATTCCAAACATTGTTACAAATAAGGAGTTAAATATTTTAATCATGTTTTTTTATTGAAATTAAAACTTCACAAGCAATAGCTTTTTCTTTACCTATTAAACCTAACTTTTCTACAGTTTTACCTTTTAAATTAATCTTATTTTTGTCTAAATTCATAAGATTTGATAATGAATTAATTATTCTATTTCTATACGTTGAAACTTTAGGTTTTTGACAAATTAAATTAATATCTAAGTTATTAATTGAAAAGTTTTTTTCATATAAATTTTCTATAATTGGTTTAAGCATTTTTGGAGATCTTATATTTTTAAATTTATTTTTATTACTTGGAAAATAAGTACCAATATCTTTTTTTTGAATAGCACCTAAGATTGCATCAATTATTGCATGTAATATAACATCACCATCTGAATGACCTTGTAAACCAGAATGGAAAGGTATTTTTGTTCCTCCAAGATAAAGTTTTTTATTTTTTACTAATCTATGAATATCAAAACCTATACCAAAAGATACTTTGCTTATTTTAATATCATCAGGGTAGGTAATTTTGTTATTTTTTAATTCACCTTTAATAAAGGCAATCTTATAATCATTTTCTATAAATAACGTTGCTTCATCATTAACCTTAGTTATTTGTTTAGATGAAAGATTGTATAAATCTTTAAATTTAAAGGCCTGAGGTGTTTGAGCTAATAATGCCTTATCCCTGTTCAAATTAAATAGTTGATTTTGTGACTTATATTTTATCGAGTCGTTCGAATATATGTAGGGTATGACAGCTATATTTTTCTTTAATTTATGAATTAAATTTTTTAGTAATTTTACCGAAAAATTTGGTCTTGCTGCATCATGAATCAACACATTGGTAGGTTTAAACTTTTTTAGATATTTTAAGGCAATCAAAGAAGAGTCAGATCTTTCTTTGCCACCTTTAATTATTTTTACAATTTTGGGAAGTTTTTTTTTCTTAAGGTGATTCAAATTGTTTGTTACAATTATAATCTTTTTAAAAAGCTTAGAATTTAATGATTTTTCGATGGAGTGATCAATAATTTCTTTATTTTTATAATGATAGAATTGTTTTGCTATTTTATTATGAAATCTCTTACTTTTTCCAGCAGCCAGTATTACAAAATAGTTGTTCATTTGTTTAAATGCTATAATTCTAAAACATGATAGATTTTTTGAAAAAAAATATAATCATTATTGCTCTATCTAGTATCACACTATTTATTGGATTTTTAACATTTTTAACATTTATAGATCGAAGTTTTATCGAATTAAATCAAAATAATTTACAATATTTATTAATTTTAAATATTTTTTTACTATTTTTATTATTTCTATTTATTTTTGCTGAAATACAAAAATCGATTAAAAACAATATTGATAAAGATGGTCTTAAATCAAATAAGAAATATATTACTTATTTTTCATTATTTACTCTCATACCATCAATTTTGATATCAATATTTTCTTTGTTCCTTTTTTCATTTGCACTTGAGAAGTATTTTGACAAAAAAGTCACAACGGTTGTAAATAATTCATATGAATTAGCAAAAAATTATGTTGATGAAATGAGAAATAAGATTGAGGCTGAAATCGTCTTAATAGCATTTGATACAAATAAAAGTGCCAATTTTTTAAATGAAAATTCTAAAGAATATTTGAGATTTCTAAGAACTCAAAAAATTATTAGAGATGTTGATGAAATACACATAATTGATAAAAATAAAAAATTATTATATTCAACAGAAAAAAAAAATAAATATATCCCACCAGTCGATAGGGCATTAAATCTAGTGTTAGATGATGATAGACCTTTAAAGATTATAAATACTCAAGCAAATATGTCTGCTGCTATTATGAAATTAGAGTCTTCAGAGGGAAGGTTTTTATATGTGGTAAAATTTTTAGATGAAAATATCTCTAATTATTTAACAGAGTCTCAAGAAGCTATTAATTTTTATTATACTGTAGAAGAAAAAAGCACAGGTATAAAGATTTCATTTATAATTATATATATAATAATTGTTTCCTTATTACTGTTTATATCAATTTCTATTGCTATCAGATTCTCTTCAAGATTTTTTAGATCTATAAATAATTTGATTTTAGCATCAACAGAAATTGGTCAAGGAAATTTAAATTCAAAAGTTCCTGAAATTAAAACTGATAAAGATATGGAAATTTTAAATAAAAATTTTAATTCAATGATTAGTAGACTTAAAAATCAACAACAAAAATTGATTATTAATGAAAGATATGAAGCTTGGGGAAGTTTAGCAAGAAAACTTGCTCATGAAATTAAAAACCCACTTACCCCAATCCAGTTGACGATAGATAGAATCAAAGAAAAATACATAAATCAAATTACAAAAGTAGATCAAGACTCTTTTAAAGATAATTTAAAAATTATAAATACTCAGATAAAGCAAATTGAAAATTTAGTTAATGAATTTTCTGACTTTGCTAGGATGCCAAAACCTACTTTAAAAAATAATGATTTGATTAAGATTTTAAATGATAACATAAATTTATTAAAGGACGTTAACAAATCAATAGAAATTAAATTAATCAAAGATAATGAAAATATTATTTTTAATTGTGACAAAGAACAAATTGCTCGAGTTTTTTTTAACTTAATTAAGAATTCAATTGAAAGTATTGAGCAAAAATCAGAAAAAAATGCTGATTTTAAAAAGAAAATTTCAATTGAAATTTTAGATTTGAATGACCATATTAAAATAGTATTTATAGATAATGGTGTGGGCTTTAATGAAAAAAATAATATAAAAGAAATATTAAACCCATATTATACTACTAAAAAAAATGGTACAGGATTAGGTTTATCAATAGTAAACAAGATAATTAATGATCATAAAGGTGAACTCGAATTTAACTCAATCTCTGATGGTGCAAAAATAGAAATTAACTTTAAATTAGATGGCAACAGAAATTCTAATAGTAGATGATAATGTGGATATTAGAAATATCCTTAATGAATTGATTTTAGACGCTGGATACAAAACAAGAGTAGCAGCTAATTATAATCAAGCATTAAGCGAAATAGATAAAAAAATGCCAGATGTGGCAATCTTAGATGTTAAATTAGATAAGGGTGATAATGATGGTATAGAATTATTATCTCATATTAAATCAATAAATAAAGATGTTCCAGTAATTGTAATTACTGGTCACGCTAATATTGAGATGGCTGTTAATGCATTAAAAAAAGGTGCATTTGAATTTGTTGAAAAGCCCTTTGATCAAAATAGATTATTAAATTTTATAAAAAGAGCTGTTGAAAATTTGAGTCTAAAAAACCAAAATAAAGAATTTGAAAATAAATTATTTTCATCTTACGATCTAATTGGTGAAAGTAAAAATATCCTAACAATAAGAGACCAAATTGATAAGATTTCTTTAACAGAAAGTAGGATATTATTAAATGGTCCTTCAGGTTCTGGAAAAGAACTAGTAGCAAGAAAAATTCATAAAAATTCTAAAAGAAATAATAAACCATTTATTATTTTAAATGGAGCCTTACTAGACTCAAACAAATATGAATTAGAATTATTTGGTGAAGAAAAAAATAATGGTTCAATATCTTACGGTGCTTTGGAAAAAGCAAACAGAGGAACTTTACTTATAGATCAGGTTTCTGAAATACCACTTGATATACAGTCTAAAATTTTAAGAGTTTTAACTGATCAAAAATTCAAAAGATTAAATGGAAATAATGATGTAAATGTTGATGTTCGATTAATTTGTTCATCTAGTAAAGATTTAAAAGAAGAAATTAAAATAGGAAATTTTAGAGAGGATCTTTATCATAGGTTAAATGTATTTGAGATAAATATTAAATCTTTGAATGAAAGAGTCTCAGATATTCCTTTACTGATTAAATATTTCTCAAAAAAAATTTCACAGAGTTATAATATTAAAGAATTAGATATAGATGAGAATGATAGCTATATTCTTAATCATAACTGGCAAGGTAATGTTCGAGAATTAAGGAATTTAATTGAAAGAATTGCAATTTTACAGCCAGATACAAAAGATAAAATTTCTAATATAGTGAAAGAATCGTTAAAAAATAATAATTTTGATGAAAAAATCACTGAAAATAGCCTTTCTATACCATTAAAAGAAGCTAGAGAAAATTTTGAAAAGGAGTATTTAACTATTCAATTAAAGAAATTTAATGGAAATATATCAAAAACTGCAAACTTTGTTGGTATGGAGAGAAGCGCTCTTCATAGAAAGCTTAAGGGCTTAGGAATAAAAGAATTTAATTAAAATGAACATAATCATCTGTGGCGCTGGTAGAGTAGGTTTTACTATTGCTAAACTATTAAGTGAACAAGGACACTCTATAACAGTGATTGATCAATCGAGTGAAGACATTCAAAAGATTAATGACAGTCTAGACGTAAAAGCTATAGTTGGCAAAGCAACTTACCCTTCAATTCTTGAAAAAGCTAATGCGTCAGAAACAGATATGATTATTGCTGTCACTCGAAATGATGAAATAAATATGCTAATCTGTCAGATAGCATTTTCTATTTTTAATATCCAAAAAAAAATTGCCAGAATTCGCTCACAAGACTATTTAAATCCTAAATTCAGTAGCGTTTATAATAAAGAAAATTTACCTATTGATGTAATTATCTCACCTGAACTTGAAATATCAAAATCAATTCAAAGAAAATTAGAAGCTCCAGGTGCTCTTGATAGTGTTCCATTTGCAGATAATAAGATAAGATTATTAGAAATTTTAATTAAAGATGGTTGTAAATCTATTGATATTAAATTTAACGAATTAACAAAAAAATACCCTAAGCTTGAAGCAAATGTAATAGGAATAAATAGAGATGATAAATTTTTTATTCCAAAAAAAACCGATGCTGTAAAAAAAAATGATAAGGTTTATTTAATTATTAATTCTTCACAAATGCCAGAAACACTTGAAGCTTTTGGCCATTTAGAGAAAATTTCAAAAAAAATCTTAATAATCGGTGGTGGAAATATTGGGTTCAATTTAGCAAAGAATATTGAAGAAACTTTAGAGACGACGAGGGTTAAGATTGTAGAAAAAGATAAACAAAGAGCCGAATATCTTGCAAGCGAGTTGAATGACTCAATTATAATCAATGGTGATGGATTAGATGAAGAAGTATTAGTTGAAGCAAATTTAGATGAAGCAGAAACAGTTCTAGCACTAACTAATGATGATGAAGACAACTTAATGGTGAGTGTTCTTGTTGAAAAATTTGCTAAAGATAAAAAAAAAACTGATGATAAAAGAACGATGGCTTTGATCAATAAACCAAATTATTCTTTACTTCAATCATCTCTAAAAATTGATGATTTAATTGATCCTAGAATGACAACTGTCTCAAGTATTTTAAAACATATTCATAAAGGAACAATTGAAAACGCTTATACTATTTCAAATGGTGAGTATGAGGTTATAGAAGCTGAAATTATTGAAACTTCCGAACTGATTAATAAGGAGATAAAAAATTCAAATCTTCCTGATGAATTAAGAATAGGTGCAATACTTAGAGATAAAAAGGTAATTATACCACGATCAGACTTTATCTTTAAAAAAGATGACCGAGTTGTTTTTATAGTTAAGAAAGAGTCAATTTCATTTGTTGAAAATATTTTCAGATTAAGTTCTGTTTAAATAAATGTTTAGTTTACAAATAAAATATTTAAGTTTTTTTTTTGGCTTAATTTCAGTTTTATCATTTTTTAATATAATTTATTCATATTATTTAAATCTATATCTTAATTTAGATACTTATTATTTAACTCTAATGATCTCACTTATAATATCGGTATTGTTTTATAAAATAAAAACTTCTGAAAAAAAATCATCAATTTTTGAAAAAATTTTAACAGTTTTTTTTGGATATCTTTTAATTCCTTTAATCTTAAGTATACCGTTTTATTTTAGTATTTATAATCTAACTTTTTTAGACTCTTATTTTGAATCAATTTCTGGTTTTACTTCAACCGGTTTTACTATTTTTGAAAATATAAAACACATAGATCAAAGTCTTATTTTGTGGAGATCTACTACTCAATGGATAGGAGGTCTTTATTTTCTTTTTTCAATTATTTTTTTAATCGATATTTATGATGAAAGTTTTAAAAAAACATTGACTAATTTTTTCTCATTTAATAGTTCAGAAGTATTAAAACAAGCTTTTAAAATTTTCTTATTATATTCTGGTATAACGCTTATTATTTTCATAATTTTAAATATTTTTTCAATAAGATCTTTTGACTCATTAAATTTAGCTTTTTCATTAATTTCCTCTGGAGGTTTTTTACCAGTAAATGATCTGTCTAATATTATTAAAGATAAAACTCAGGTAATTATTCTATCTATTTTAATGTTAACATCTTTTTTCAGTATTTTTTTTAGTTTTAATATCATTTTTTTAAAAAATAAGAATATTAATTTTTTCTATGAAGATCTGCATTTGATTATTTATTATATTGTTGTAGTTACAATTTTTTTTCTATTTTTTAGTTTTAATAACGAATTTTCTTCTAATCTTTTATCCATCTCAAGTAGCATGTCAAATATTGGCTTTTCATTAGAGACAAACCAATCTAATTTAAATTTAATCTATTTGGTATTAGTAATAATTGGTGGATCTTTTTTTTCTACAAGCTCAGGATTAAGATTCATAAAAATTTATTCATTGTTTAAATTTTCTATTAATCAAATTTTATCATTTAGTAGACCTAAAAATATATTTATGAATAAATTAATTTTTACTAAAATTAATTTTGATTTTGACGAGATAAATAAATATTTTTTAACTGTGTTAGTTTTTATTCTATCTTTCTTCATACTAACTACACTTTTGAGTATTAGTGGTATAAATTTTGAGAATTCATTTAAATTATCTATTTTAACTTTAATGAATACAGTAAACTCTTCATCTTACGGATTAGCAGATTTTAATTTTAATAATCTTAACTTTTTTATAAAATATAGTCTTATTTTCTTTATGATTATAGGTAGAATTGAACTGTTAACAATTCTACTTATCATTAAAAAATTCCTTTTAAAAAATTAATTAATTAATATATATGTATTTTACAATGCGCCCTTAGCTCAGCTGGATAGAGCATCGGTTTTCTAAACCGAGGGTCGGAGGTTCGAATCCTCCAGGGCGCGCCATTATTAGACCAAAATGGGTTTCCTATGCGTTATTATCATCACTGTTTTGAATTAATTTTTTCTTGAAGAGTTATTTCTTACATGCTTAAATTATGAATATTCAAAAGTTATTTTGAATTATTTGTTAACAAATAAATAAACAATAGGAAGAAATATGTTTAAATACTTAAAACAATTAACTTCTTTAGTTGCTATGGTAGCTGTGTTGTTCACTTTTACAACAGAGTCTATGGCTGCTAAAAAATCTAAAACACTTAAAAACACTCAAAAAAAGGGTTTTGTAAGATGTGGAGTATCTCAAGGTCTTCCAGGATTTTCTAATGCTGATGCAGCAGGAAATTGGACTGGTGTTGATGTTGATGTATGTAGAGCGGTAGCTGCTGCAGTACTAGGTGATGCAAACAAAGTTAAGTTTACACCACTAAGTGCTAAAGAAAGATTTACAGCTTTAACTTCTGGTGAGATTGATATCTTATCAAGAAACACAACTTGGACTCTTTCAAGAGATGCTGATATCGGACTTACTTTTGTTGGCGTGAACTTTTACGACGGTCAAGGTTTCATGGTAAGAAAAAGTTCAGGTATAACTTCAACTAGTCAATTCAAAAATGGTATCTCAGCTTGTACAAACATTGGTACAACAACTGAGTTAAACATGAGAGACTTCTTTAATTCTAGAGGAATTTCTTATGAGCCAGTAGCTTTTGAAAAAGCTGACGAAGTTGTAGCTGCTTATGATGCTGGTAGATGTGATACTTACACTACTGATAAATCTGGTTTAGCTGCTCAAAGAACTAAAATGAAAAACCCTGATGAACACATTGTTCTACCAGAAACTATTTCTAAAGAACCTTTAGGACCAGTTGTTAGACAAGGTGACTCAGTATGGGAAGATATCGTAAGATGGTCTTTGAACACTATGATCGAAGCAGAAGAATACGGTATTACTTCATCTAATGCAGACTCAATGAAAACTTCAGACAACCCACAAATCAAAAGACTTGTTGGTGCTGAAGGTGAAATGGGTGCAGCATTCGGTTTAGATAATGAGTGGAACTTAAGAATTATCAAACAAGTTGGAAACTATGGTGAAAGTTATAAAAGAAATATAGCTGACACTGGTATTTTACCTGACAGAGGTCCAAATGAATTATGGACTAAAGGTGGTATTTTATACGTTCCGCCATCAAGATAATTTAAGTCATAAATTACTTAAAAAGGGCTAGATTTTTCTAGCCCTTTTTTTTTAAACTCATATATTATCCACACTGTGAATTTTAAACTTAAAGATATAGGTCCACAATTAATGACAGTTATAGCTGTTGTTCTGGTCTTTGGTTTTTTTACTTATAACGCCCAAGTCAATATGGAGAACAGGGGTATTGATTTTGGATATGGATTTTTATCACAAGAGTCTTCATTTGATGTTCAATTTTCTTTAATAGAGTACGATGGTTCACATTCATATTTTAGAGCTTATTTAGTTGGTTTATTAAATACTATACTTGTTTCTGTTATTGGAATTTTTCTTGCAACAATACTTGGAGTATTAGTTGGTATAGCAAGACTATCCCCTAATTATTTAATAAATAAATTTGCTGCTTTCTATGTAGAATTTTTTAGAAACATACCATTACTCTTGCAAATATTTTTTTGGTATTTTGCAGCGTTAAGAGCTTTGCCACTGCCTCAAGATGCTGAAGCAATGTTTGGAATTTCATTTTTAACAATAAAAGGTCTTTTTGTTCCTGCTTTTATCTGGGAAAATTTTAACATTTTCTTTTATTCAATAGTTGCAGCAATTGTTGCGATAATTGTTATTCGTACTCATGCTAAAAAAGTACAAGAGACCCAAGGTAAACAAATACCAGTTTTATTAATATCAATTGGTTTGATTTTTATCTTGCCTCTTTTAAGTTTTTTAATTGGCGGTGTAAGATTATCATTTGAAGTTCCTGTCTTAAAACAACTAGCAACAACATCATTTATTTATGAAGGTGGTGTAAGCTTACCACCAGAACTAATTGCCTTAGCACTATCTTTATCTTTATATACTGCAACTTTTATAGCTGAATGTGTAAGAGCTGGAATTCAGGGTGTTGGTAAAGGCCAAAAAGAGGCTGCAGCATCTATTGGTCTTACACAAAATCAAGTTCTCAAACTGGTAGTAATGCCCCAAGCTTTAAGAATAATAATTCCGCCTACAACAAACCAGTACCTAAATCTTACAAAAAATTCTTCATTAGCAGCTGCTATTGCATACCCTGATTTAGTATTAGTTTTTGCTGGAACAGCTTTAATGCAGACTGGTAAGGCAATTGAAATAGTATCTATTACGATGTTTACTTACTTATCATTAAGTATTTCAATTTCATTATTTATGAATTGGTACAATAATAAAATAGCAATAACAGAAAAATAATGTCTAAAATTAATTTTTTAAAACCAGATAAATCTAACCTGTATACTTTTTTATATTTAGGTTCTTTTTTGTTTTTTGTTAGTGTTTTGGATGTTCTTTTAAACTCTTTTTTTAGTTTAAATTTAACAGGTTTTTTACCTGGTTTTCTAAGTTTTTTATTGCCGTTAATTCTTGGTTTTATTGGTCTTTATTTTATAAGAATTGAATTAAGCGGTATCAAGCAATTAGATCTATTAAATAAGCATATTAACACTAATAATTTTAATGCTGTTTTATCTTTATTAATCATATTCATAATTCTTAAATCAATTCCACCTATATTAAGTTGGTTTGTTATAGATGCTAGTTTTGCAGGTGACTCAAAAGATGTTTGTACTGGTACAGGTGCTTGTTGGACTTATATAAAAGTTTGGATGAGAAGATTTATGTATGGGATGTATCCGAACGGAGAGCAATGGAGAATAAATTTATCTTTTATAGCTTTAGCTTTACTTGGTTCGGTTGGTTATTTTGCAACTGACAGATTTAAAAAATATTTAACTCTTTATTACGTTGTTATTTATCCTTTTATTGCATTCCTTTTTATATTCTTCTTTATATCAGGTGGCCCAGTATTTTTTGATTTTTCATATGGAATAATTGCTGCAATTCTATCCATCATTATTGGTTTCTTTATTCCTAGTAAATTTAAGTTTTATTACTTTCTTATAGTTCCTTTTGCTCTTTACGTTTTATTAAAATATTTTATTTTTTACGAAGAATTAATTGAATTAGGAAAATTAGATGGTTTAAACTGGGTAGAAACAGGGGCCTGGGGTGGTTTATCATTAACTTTTATAATTTCTTTCTTCTGTTTAATTTTTTGCTTCCCGATAGGTATGGCTTTTGCACTTGGAAGAAGATCTGGATTTCCTTTAATAAGATACATATCCATAGGTTTTATTGAATTTTGGAGAGGTGTTCCTTTAATCACAGTTTTATTTATGTCAGCTGTTATGTTTCCAATGTTTTTACCAGCAGACTTTTTTATTGATAAATTAGTGAGATGTATAATTGCTATTTCATTGTTTGAAGCAGCATATGTTGCTGAAGTTATAAGAGGAGGTTTGCAAGCTCTTCCTAGAGGACAATACGAGGCTGCCAAATCATTAGGAATGGGATATTGGAGAATGCATATATTTGTAATTTTACCTCAAGCTTTAAAACTTGTAATTCCAGGAATAGCCAATACATTTTTAGCTTTAGTTAAAGATACACCATTGATCTTTGTTGTTGGACTTCTAGAAATAGTGGGAATGTTAAATTTAGCTAAAACAAATCCAGAATGGTTAGGTTTTGCAATGGAAGGCTATGTATTTGCAGCAATAATTTTCTGGATTATTTGTTACGCAATGAGTAAATATAGCTATAATTTAGAACAAAAATATAAAACAGATCGTTAAAAAATATGTCAGATAATATAATCCAAATAAACAATATGAATAAATGGTTTGGAGATTTCCAAGTTTTAAAAGGAATTAATTTAGAAGTAAAACCAAAACAAAAAATTGTTGTTTGTGGTCCTTCTGGTTCGGGTAAGTCTACATTAATAAGATGTATAAATAGATTAGAAGAGCATCAAGAAGGTGATATCATAGTTGATGGAACTGAATTAACAGAGGATACCAAAAATATAGAACAAATAAGAGCAGAAGTTGGAATGGTGTTTCAACAATTTAATTTATTTCCACATTTATCAATTCTTGATAATTGCACATTAGCTCCAATTTGGGTTAAAAAAATGCCAAAGAAAGAAGCTGAGGAATTAGCGCTCAAACACTTAGAAAGAGTTCAAATATTAGATCAAGCTCAAAAATATCCAGGACAATTATCTGGTGGGCAACAACAAAGAGTAGCTATAGCTAGAGCTTTATGTATGGAGCCAAAAATAATGCTTTTTGACGAACCAACATCTGCATTAGATCCTGAAATGATTAAAGAGGTGCTCGATGTAATGGTTAATTTAGCAAAACAAGGAATGACTATGATAGTAGTTACTCATGAAATGGGTTTTGCCAAAGAAGTTGCTGATCAAATGATATTCATGGATGAGGGAATGATAGTAGAAAAGGCTGATACCAAGGAATTTTTTGCTAATCCAAAGAGTGATAGAACCAAACTTTTTCTCAGCCAGATACTATAGTCAATAATAATTACAAGGAATATTTCTCAAATAAGGCCTTAAGTATTACTTGACATAATTCTCATATAGCCGGTTTTTCCTGAAAAAATAAAAAAAAATATAGTTGCAGGAGGTATTAAAAACTAGTTGAATGAGTTTTTAAAAATAAAATTAAGAGGGGTCTTAATGGAAGATAATTTCAACAAGCATCTAGGCAATAAGCTTAAGCTTAGAAGATTGGCTCTAGGGTTAACTCAAACTAAGGTAGCAAAAGCAATTAACGTAACGTTTCAACAAATTCAGAAGTATGAAAAAGGCACAAATGGAGTTAGCTCTATTAGATTACTTCAACTTTCAAACTATTTGAAAGTTCCAATCAATTACTTTTTTGAAGATTTTTCAGAATACTTAATAAACCTGGAAAAATCTCAAGAGGGACATATGAATGTAAATTATAACTTTTTAGTTAAATTATATTCAGAGTTAAATGCAGACCAAAAATTAAAATTTAATAAATCTTTACAAGTATCTAGTAATATTTCTAAAGTCGGATAACTTTTTTGGCTCCTCGGGCAGGACTCGAACCTGCGACCAATTGATTAACAGTCAACTGCTCTACCAACTGAGCTACCGAGGAATATTAAAAATCTCAACTTACTTTCTTTTAAGACTAAAACAAGAATTTTTTTGGAGGCAACGCCCGGAATCGAACCGGGATACAAGGATTTGCAATCCTCTGCGTAACCATTCCGCCACGTTGCCGGATGTTTTAGTAGATAGCTACAAGGAGTTTTATATAAAATATTTGTAATTAGTCTATTAAATAACGATCTAATTTGATTATTGTTAATTTAGATTAATAAATTATAAACTACTTAATCCATGAATAGTGATAAATATATACATTCTGAAGTAGAAGATAATATTTATTCATATTGGGAAAAAAACGAATTATTTAAACCTAAGAAAAATTCAAAAAAATACTCAATTGTTATTCCACCACCCAATGTAACAGGAAGCTTGCATATGGGGCATGCTTTAAATAATTCCATTCAAGATCTTTTAGTTCGTTATTATCGAATGAATAATTATGAAACTTTGTGGCAACCAGGAACAGATCATGCAGGAATAGCCACACAAGCTCTTGTTGAAAAAAAACTTGAAAAAGAGAATTTAAATAAAAGTGATTTGGGTAGAGAAAAATTTATAGAAAAAGTGTGGGAATGGAAAAATCAATATGGGGACATTATTATTAATCAGCTTAAAAAGCTTGGGTGCTCATGTGATTGGTCTAGAAACGCTTTTACAATGGATGAAAACCTATCAAAATCAGTAGTGAAAGTTTTCGTTGAACTACATAAAAAAAAATTAATTTATAAAGCAGAAAAATTGGTCAATTGGGACACAGTTTTAAAAACAGCAATATCCGATCTAGAGGTTGATCAAAGAGAAATGAACTCAAAGATCTACTATATTAGATACCCAATAGATAGTTCATCAGATTTCATAACTATTGCAACTACAAGACCTGAAACAATGCTTGGTGATACAGCTATTGCCGTTAATCCAAAAGATAAAAGATTTAAAAAATATGTGAGCAAAACTGTCACTATCCCAATTGTAGGTAGAAAAATAAAAATTATAAAAGATAATTACGCGGATCCAGAACAAGGAACTGGTGCATTAAAGATTACTCCAGCTCATGATTTTAATGATTATGATGTTGGACAACGAAATAAGCTAGATATTATTAATGTGTTCACTGAAGAGGGTAAAATAAATGATAATGCACCTAGTGATTATGTTGGATTAGATAGATTTGAAGCACGTAAAAAAATTTTAAATGAGTTAAAAGAAAAAGATTTTTTTGTTAAGGAAGAAAATATTAAAAATAAAGTACCATATGGTGATAGATCAAATTCAGTTATCGAACCTTTTTTAACAGAGCAATGGTTTGTAAATGCAAAAAAATTATCTGTTAAAGCTAAGCAAATAGTTAAATCAAAAAAAACAAATTTCTTTCCGGAAAATTGGTCTAAGACTTATTTTCAATGGATGAATAATATTGAGCCTTGGTGTATTTCTAGACAACTTTGGTGGGGCCATCAAATACCAGCTTGGTATGGTCCTGATAAAAAAATCTTTGTTGCAACAAATGAAATAGATGCAAAAAAACAAGCTAAAAAGTTTTATAAAAAAGATGTTAAAATTACCAGAGATCCTGATGTTTTAGATACATGGTTTTCATCTGGATTATGGCCTTTTGCAACATTAGGTTGGCCTGATAAAAAAGATTTTGTTAAAAAATTTTATCCAACAACTGTTTTAGTAACTGGTTTTGATATTATATTTTTCTGGGTTGCTAGAATGATGATGTTTGGTATGGAATTTTTAAATAAAGAACCATTTAAAGATATTTATGTTCATGCTTTAGTTAGAGATGAAAAAGGTCAAAAAATGTCTAAGTCAAAAGGAAATGTAATTGACCCATTAGATTTAATTGAAAAATATAGTGCAGATGCTTTAAGATTTACTCTTCTTTCAATGGCCTCACCAGGAACAGATGTTAAACTTTCAGAGGATAGGGTTAAGGGATATAGAAACTTTTTAAATAAATTATGGAATGCTAATAATTTTTTAATTACTAATAAATGTGATTTTAATAAAACTGATAAAGTTCCTAAAACTACACTAAATATTAATAAATGGATTTATTCAGAACTAATTCAAACAAAAGATAAAATTGAGAAAAATCTTAAAGATTACCGATTTGATGAGGCAGCTAAAAATGCCTACCAGTTTGCTTGGCACTCTTATTGTGACTGGTACATTGAGCTTTCAAAGACAATTCTGTTTTCAGATGATGAAAAATCTAAAAAAGAGGTAAAAGAAGTATCAGCTTATATATTTAAACAAATACTTGTTATTCTTCATCCATTTATTCCATTTGTTACTGAGAAAATCTGGTTAAAAAATAAATTTGATAAATCAGATAAGAATTTCTTAATGCATGCTAATTGGCCATCAGGCAAAGCTAAAAAAGATCAATCTATGAAAGATGTAGAAAGTATTATCAACGTTATTTCTGAGCTTAGATCCTTTAAAAATGAACTAAATGTAAGCCCAGGTTCATTTATTGATATTTCAATTAATAAAATTGCAAAAAAAAATAAAACATTAATGACCAATAATGAAATTATTCTTAAAAAGCTTGGTCGTATCAATAATTTCTATGATAAAGACCAAGAAAAACCCTCAGCCACATTGGTTATATCTGGCGACATATTTAAGATTTATTTTGATGAAAATGTAGATTTAAATCTAATAAAAGAAAATTTAGTTAAAAGACAGAACAAATATCAAGAGGAAATGGACAAAATATCTCAACGATTATCTAACAAAGGATTTACCGATAGAGCTCCAAAAAATATTGTTGAACAAGAAAAAACTAACTATAGTAATTTAAAAAATGATATCAAAAAAATATCATTAACAATTGAAAGTTTATAATGCGGAAGTTTAATAAGAAGAAATTACCAAGCAGACACACATCATTAGGTGCTGATAGAGCGCCACATAGATCATTTTATTATGCAATGGGTGAAACTGAGAAAGATGTTTCAAAACCTTTTGTAGGTGTTGTATCTACATGGAATGAGGCAGCTCCTTGTAACATTGCCTTAATGAGACAAGCACAATCGGTTAAGAAGGGTGTCAGAGCCTTTGGTGGAACTCCGAGAGAATTTTGTACAATTACGGTTACTGACGGTATTGCTATGGGTCATGAAGGAATGAAATCTTCATTAATCTCTAGAGAAGTAATAGCAGATAGTGCTGAACTTACTGTTAGAGGTCACTGTTATGATGCATTAGTGGGTATCGCAGGTTGTGATAAATCTTTACCAGGTTTGATGATGTCGATGGTTCGGTTAAATGTTCCAAGTGTTTTCATTTATGGAGGATCAATACTACCAGGAAGATATAAAGGTAAAGATGTAACTGTTGTAGATGTTTTTGAAGCGGTTGGAAAACATTCTTCAGGTCAAATGTCAGCAAATGAATTAAGAAAATTAGAATTAGTTGCATGTCCAAGTGCGGGTGCTTGTGGTGGTCAATTTACTGCAAATACAATGGCCTGTGTATCAGAAGCTATTGGTTTAGCCTTACCTTATTCAGCAGGAACACCAGCTCCATATGAAGAAAGAGATAAGTACGCCAAATTAAGTGGTAAAATGGTAATGGAATTATTGGCTAAAAAAATTAAACCAAGAGATATTGTTACAAAAAAAGCATTAGAAAATGCTGCAACTATTGTTGCTGCAACTGGTGGTTCAACAAATGCTGCTTTACATTTACCAGCTATTGCAAATGAAGCTGGAATTAAATTTGATTTAATGGATGTTGCAAAAATATTTAAAAAAACACCTTATCTAGCTGATTTAAAACCAGGTGGAAAATATGTTGCAAAAGATATGTGGTTAGCAGGTGGTGTACCAATGTTATTAAAAACTCTTTACGATGGTGGTTATATTCATGGTGACTGTATGACCGTTACAGGTAAAACTATGAAAGAAAATTTAAGAGGAATTAAGTTTAATCCAAAACAAAAAGTTTTAAGAGCATATAATAAACCATTATCACCAGATGGAGGTGTGGTTGGATTAAAAGGTAATTTAGCCCCTGATGGAGGAATTGTAAAAATTGCAGGACTTAAAAAATTACAATTTACTGGAAGAGCAAGATGTTTTGATAATGAAGAAAGTGCAATGAAAGCAGTTCAAAGTAAAAAATATAAAGACGGTGATGTAATTATTATTAGATACGAAGGACCTGTTGGTGGACCAGGTATGAGAGAAATGCTTTCAACAACAGGTGCAATTTACGGACAAGGCAAAGGAGAGAAGGTTGCTTTAATAACTGATGGAAGATTTTCAGGAGCAACTAGAGGTTTTTGTGTAGGTCATGTTGGTCCAGAAGCAGCTTTAGGTGGACCAATTGCTCTTTTACGTAATGGAGATGTAATTGATATCGATGCTAAGAAGGGAACAATTAATGTTCGATTAACTAGAGCACAATTAGCTTCAAGAAAAAGAAAATGGAAGGCTAGAAAATCTGATTTTGGATCAGGTACACTTTGGAAATACGCTCAAACAGTTGGACCTGCATATTTAGGAGCACCAACTCATCCTGGTAAGAAAAAAGAAGTTAAGGATTACTCAAAAATTTGATGAAAATTCGCCCAGTCATTTTGTGTGGTGGAGCAGGAACGAGACTTTGGCCAAATGCTAAAAAACATCAAGCTAAACAGTTTATAGATTTTGGTAATTGGACTTTATTAGGTAAAACACTAGAGAGAGTTAAAGCATCTATATTTGATGCACCAATTATAAGCACTAATGCCAAATATTTAAGACAAGTAAAACAACATTTAAAGAAACACAAAATAAGAAAATTTAAGATAGTTTTAGAGCCAGCTAAAAGAAATACCGCACCAGCTATATTAAGCACCGCTTTAATCAAAGATATTCCAAACGAACAACCTTTAATGTTTTTAGCTGCTGATCATTTGATTGAGAAGGTTGGTTTGTTTAATAAATCTATTAAAAAAAATCAAAAGAAACTTACTCAAAATAATATCTTTATATTTGGTATTAAACCCACAATGCCTTCTAGTGAATTTGGATATTTTTTAACAAGAAATAACAAAGTAACTAGATTTGTAGAAAAACCTAAAGAAGCTAAAGCTAAACAAATAATTAGTAAAAAAGGCTATTGGAATTCTGGAATGTTTTATTTGAGAAAAGATTCAATTATTAATAATTTTAAGAAATTTCAGCCAAATATTTACCGAAATTGTAACAAAGCTGTAAGAAAAGCAAAATATAAAAGTAATGTGTATTATTTAAACAAACAAGCATTTACCAAAGCAACAGCCAAGTCTTTTGATTATGCAATATTAGAAAAAACTAAAGACATTAATGCTATCAAATTAGATATTCCTTGGTCTGATTTAGGTTCTTGGAAAGAAATTTGTAAGATGTATGGAAAAAATAAGAGACATTATTTCAAAAAGAAGAATGTATTCCATAGACCTTGGGGTAGTTACGTAAATCTATTTAACGGCAAGGAATTCCTAATTAAAGAATTATATGTAAAACCAAAAGGTATATTAAGTCTTCAAAAACATCATCATAGAGCAGAACATTGGGTCGTTACTCATGGTCAACCTAAAATTACTTTGAATAAGAAATATTTTACTATGAAACCTAATGAAACTATCTTTATTCCACTTGGTGCAATCCATAGAATAGAAAACCCGTATAAAAAACCAGTAAAAATTATTGAAGCTCAAGTAGGATCAATTCTAAAAGAAACTGATATAGTTAGATATCAAGATGTTTATGGCAGAGTAAAATAATTATTTTACAAGAAAATTCACTTTTTTATTTGATAGATTTAAATGAATTTTTTTATATGAGCCAAAATTATCTCCATCAATTTGAACAGGTATCAAATCATTTCCATCAATAGTAATGTTTTGTGAATAAGTAGTAATAACATTTTTGTTTTTACTTAAATCACCATTAAGAATTATTAAGAATATAGAATATAATAAACTGATCCTAGTCAAATCCTTAAATATATAAGTGACTAATTTATCCTCAAAAATATTTGTTTTATTTATTTTATGATGCCCAGCGTAATATTTGGTATTTGAGGATAATATCCAGTCTGCTTGATAAAATTGCCCATCAAAAGTTACATTTAATTTTTTATTATTCATAAATAAGAAATATTGAAAACCTTTAATGCCGAAAATAATTTTACCAAGAATTTTTTTAATTTTTGAATTAATTGAATGAACAATTTTTGCATCCCAACCTATACCAGCCATTAAAAAGAAATAATTCTCGTTAATTTTTACAAGATTAGAGGATTTATAATTGTTAGAAATCAATACATTGACTATATCATCAACTTTTTTATTCATAGATAATTCAGCCTGAAGTAAATTTGCAGTACCAGCAGGGATATAACCTATGGCAAAATTATCTTTAAAATTAAAATCATTTTTAATTAGTTCATTAATTGCAAAAGATACCGATCCATCTCCACCAGCTACTACTAGTCGATCATAATTTTTTTGATTAAAATTCTTAAAAATTTTCTTAGCTTGATTTATCGTTTTTGTCTCAAAGTATTCAACTGAATTATTTTCTTTTAACTTAGATAAAACCTTATTTATAAATTTTGATTTTCTTCCAGAGGAAGAATTTTGATTGTAAATTAAACAATATAACATAATTATTCCTTAAAAAAATTTTAACAAATCTTTAACATTTAAATGAGATAAGAATTAGATGATTCGTGTTACAGTTGTGTTAAAAAATGGTTTTTTAAATGCCTAATATACTTAAATACAAAAGTATATTTATTTCTGACTTGCATTTAGGTACCAAGGGTTGTCAGGCAAAAAAGCTTTTAGAGTTTTTTAAAAACTCAAGATCTGAAAATCTTTATCTTGTAGGTGACATTATAGATATCTGGGAAATGCAAAAAAGTTTTTTTTGGCCTCAAGAACATAACGATATAATCCAAAAAATTTTAAGAAAAGCAAGACATGGTACTAAAGTTTTCTATATTATGGGCAACCATGACGAAATGTTAAGAAAATTTATTCCAATGCATTTTGGTGACATCCATATGGTTAATAGAGTTATTCATGAAACAAATACTGGAAAAAAATATGTTGTTGTTCATGGTGATGCTTGGGATGGTGTTATGAAACATGCTAAATGGCTATCTAAACTTGGATCATTAGCTTACAATTTATTGTTACAAATAAATGTAATAATTAATTTCTTTAGAAGGTTGAGAGGAAAAGAATATTGGTCTCTTGCAAAATATTTAAAATATAAGGTTAAAAACGCAGTCAAATATATTGGTGAATATGAAAAAACACTCTCAGATTATGCAAAAAGAAAAAAATTTGATGGAATAATTTGTGGCCATATCCATCATGCTGAGGATAGAGATTTTAATGGGGTCAATTATTTAAATTGTGGAGACTGGGTTGAGTCTTGTACTGCATTAGCAGAAAATTACGATGGTAGTTTTGAAATATTATATTGGGATAAAATAAGAGATCAATATTTGGAGACAAAAGAAATAATTAAACCAATTAAAACTGAAGACTTAAAAAAAGCTTCATAGTAAATGAAAATTTTAATAGCTACAGATGCATATTTTCCACAAGTTAATGGTGTCGTAAGAACCTTACATGAAACAGGTGAGGTCTTAAAAGAACAAGGTCATAGCATAGAATATATCACACCAGAATTATTTTTAACTTTTCCGATGCCAAAATATAATGAAATTAGATTATCTATTAATGTTTGGCCAAGAGTTGGAAGCTTAATAAAGAAAATAAAACCTGATGCAATTCATATCGCTACCGAAGGTCCTATAGGGACTATGGCAAGAAGATATTGTTTAAAGAATAATCTAAAGTTTACTACGAGTTTTCACACAAGATTTGATAAATATCTTAAACTTTACTTTCCTATTATACCTGCAAAATGGGCCGAAAAATTTTTAGCAAACTTTCATAACAAGGCTGAGAGAATTTTAGTAACAACAGAATCTATGAGAAAAGAATTAATCGATATAGGTATAGATAATAATAAAATGATCACTTGGACTAGAGGAGGAAATCATGGAGCTTTCAAGACCCCAAAAAAAATTGATTTACCTCATAAAAGACCGATTTGGATTTATGTTGGAAGAGTTGCAGTTGAGAAAAATATAAGAGCTTTTTTAGAATGTGATTTAGAGGGTACAAAAATAATAATAGGAAAGGGACCTGATTTAAAAAAATTAAAAAAAGAATTCCCTAAAGATATTTTTTTAGGAGAAAAAACAAACGGTGAATTAGCATCACATTTTGCATCCTCTGATGTTTTTGTATTTCCAAGCAAAACAGATACATTTGGAATTGTAGTTTGCGAGTCTTTAAATTGTGGAACACCTGTAGCTGCTTATCCTGTTCCAGGTCCTAAAGATATATTTGAGGGGTCCAATATAGATTGTTTAGATAATGATCTTAAAGTTTCAGCACATAAAGCTTTAAAAGTTGACAGAAATGATTGTCTTGAATTTGCAAAAAAATTCACCTGGGAAGAAACTGCAAAAATATTTTTTAATAATATTTCACCAAATCATTAGTTAATTTTTCTTAATTTGTTTGCATTAAAAAGTGTAATGATGCAAAATTAAGCCATCTAAATTTATGGAATATTTCATCATTCTACTTATAGTTGTTAACGTTTATCTCCTATATTTACTTAATCAAAAAAAAAACAAATCAATAAATACCGCTACAATAGTTAATAAAAGAGAAGAAAAAACTAAAAGAGTAATTATTGATGAACTTGAGGATCAGTTTTTTGCATTAAATAAATTTAACATAATTAAATATGCCAATCCAAGTGCATTAAAAAGATTTGGAAGTAATTTAATTGATAAAAACATATCTTCTGTAATTCGAAAACCAGAATTAATAGAAAATATTGAAAAAGCTATCGTTGAAAATAAAACAAAAAATATCGACATTGAAATAGACCTGCCATCATATCAATTTTATAAAATTTATATTATTCCTGGCCCAACTCATTTATTTACCGAGCCAGATTCTGTTGTCTTATTTTTAAAAGACTTTACTGAAATTACAAAAGCACAAAAATTTAAAACTGATTTTGTAGCCAATGTAAGCCACGAATTAAGAACACCCTTGATGGCTATCAAAGGATCTTTAGAAACTATTGAAGGCCCAGCGTCTGATGATGAAAAGGCTAAAAAAAAATTTATGAAAATTTTATCAGAACAATCATCAAGGATGGAAAGTTTAATTAATGATCTTTTAATTCTTACACGGATTGAACTTGATGAACATATAAGACCTACATCAATAGTAAATATTAATGAACTCTTTGAGACTATTATTAGTAATTTTGAAATTGTTTTAAAAAAGAAAAATATAACTGTTAAAAATCAATTAACAGATACATCAATTGTAATAGGGGATGAAAAAAGATTAAATACAGTTTTTTCTAATCTTTTAGATAATTCAATAAAATATTCTCCAGAAAATAAAAATATATATATTTCTAAAAATGAAAATAGTAACAAACTATTAGAAAAGAATATAATGATTGGTATTAAAGACGAAGGTTATGGTATTCCTCAAGAACATATTTCACGTGTTACAGAAAGATTTTACAGGGTGGACACAGAACAAAGTAAAAAAGCTGGCGGAACTGGTTTAGGATTAGCTATTGTTAAACACATAATTACCCAGCACAGAGGTGATTTTGAGATTCTCTCAGAGGTTGGAAAAGGCACTGAAATTCGAATTTATTTGCCTTCGAAATAAAAATTTAAAAAAAACTTCATTTTACAACCCTTATTTGAGAAAACTTTAACATTTCTTTGATTGATTCGTGTATAGATTTTATTTAAGTTTTTATAATGATTAAAATACTCAAAAATATTTTAATATTTTTTTATTTAATCTTGTTTTTCACAACTAGTGTATATTCAAAAGACATTTCTACTCTTTTACGTACTCAACAATTAACAGTTTTTGACATAGGTATCTTTAGATTAGAAGAGGACTTAAAGAGTTCTTATCCTGCTGTAAAAAAACATAAAGATGTGGCCTATGAAGATATATATATGGATGTCGTCAGTTCTTATTGGAGAAATACAGTAGATTTAATTATTTCAATCCCAGTAAATGAGAATTTAAAAAAAGAGAATTACATGTCAGATTCATTTAGATGCAGAAATATATTTAATTCAGTTAGAGATCATTTGTTGAGAAACGAAAATTTAAGTAATTATAGGTTTACTATGGCAACTAGTTATTTAACATCTGTTTTTTCTACTCCAAGCACATGGCCAAGGTGGCGATACGATCAAAGCGTTTTAGAAGAATTGGTTAATTTAGTAAAACTTGAAGTTATTTTGAGACCTACAACTGAACTTGCTTTTAAAGATAAAGTTAATCCTGTTTCTTGTAAAGGTGGTTTAGAAACAGAAAATGAAGAGATTATAGTCTCAATGAAATACAACTAAAAAGTTATCTTTTTAACAAAAGTGTAACAATTCTGTAATATTAAAGATTCAATAAATTTATACGAGTCAGTCATCTTTTAATTAATAAATAACGAAAGGATTAAAGATAATGAAAAAACTAACTATAGTAATTGCTTCTTTAGTTGCACTTTCAATTGCAACTGTTGCTCAAGCAAGAGATCAAATTAAGATAGTTGGTTCTTCTACGGTATTCCCTTATGCAACAGTTGTTGCTGAAAGATTTGGTGGTTCAGGATTTAAAACTCCTGTAATCGAGTCTACTGGTACTGGTGGTGGAGCTAAACTATTCTGTGCTGGTGTAGGTGAACAACATCCAGATATTACAAATGCATCAAGAGCTATGAAAGATAAAGAAAAAGCTCTATGTAAGAAAAATGGTGTGAATGATATCGTTGAGATCGTAATTGGTAACGATGGTATTACATTAGCTTACAGCAAAGATGCAAAACCAGTAAACTTTACTAAAGAACATTTGTATTTAGCACTAGCTGCTCATACTGTTGTTGATGGTAAATTAGTTCCAAATATTTATAAAACTTGGGACCAAATTGACCCTAGTTTACCAAAACAAAAAATTTCAGTGATGATCCCACCAGGAACATCAGGAACTAGAGATGCTTGGAATTCTTTAGTAATGAAAAAAGGTATGACTAAAGAAGCTAAAGCTCTTTATAAAGCTGGTTTTGAAGCTGGAAATAAAAAATACAAAAAGCCTCAAAAACTTTACAGAGAAGATGGTGCTGCTATTGAAGTTGGAGAAAATGATAGTTTAATCATCCAAAAGCTAACTCAAGATAAAGATATGTTTGGTTTCTTTGGTTTCAGTTATTTCCTAGCTGCAAAAGATAAATTGCAAGCAGCAAGTATTGATGGTGGACAACCATCATTGAAGTCTATTCAAGACTACAGTTATGCTGTTGCTAGACCTTTATTCTTCTACGTGAAAAAAGCTCACGTTGGAGTAATTCCAGGCTTACATGAGTTTGTGAAAGAATTCACAACGAAGAAAGCTATTGGAAAAGGTGGTTACCTAGCAGACATTGGTTTAGTGCCATTAGACTCTAAGTTGTATAAAACAACTAGAACTAATGCTACCAAACTAGTTGCTATGGGTAATTAATTATTCCTCAGTTAACAAATGATTAAAAAGGGGGTCTTTTTAGACCCCTTTTTTTTAAATTAAGAGTACAGTCCTCAATAAAGGAGATTCTTTGAACTTAATATTATTTACATTTATTGTTCTTCTAGGTTTCACAAGTTATTATTTTGGACGCAAAAAAGCATATACAATTCAATCTACAAAAAAAAGATTAACTGCATTACCACAATTTTATGGTTATTATCTTGCAATCTGGTGTGCAATACCAGCCTTTATAATTTTTTCTTTATGGGCAATTTTCGAGCCCACAATTGTAAAACTATTAATCTTAAGTGATTATTCAAATCAAGGTTATCTTGATGATGAATTAAATTTAATATACGAAAAAACAAAAGCATTGTCTCGAGGGCAATTCACTGGAGAAATTACACCTTTTATTGAAGCTTCAGCTGAAAAATATTTAAGTCTTCGATCAATAGCTCAAAGTTCAAAAGTTGTTATAGTATTATCAATAATTATTGCTTCAGTTGCTTATGCGTATAAAAGAATTTCATCTAATTCTAGAACAAGAGAACCAGTTGAAAAATTTTTGAACGCAGTTTTATTTACAGCTTCTTTAGCTGCAATATTAACTACTGTTGGAATAGTTTTTTCACTTATATTTCAAACTATAGATTTTTTTAAAGTAATTCCATTATTTGATTTTGTCTTTGGAACTCACTGGTATCCAGCAAAAGCTTTTGTTAGAGATTCTTCTGAGGCTTTAGATCCGACAATGTATTCAGATACTTTTGGAGCAGTCCCTATTTTTGCAGGTACTTTTTTTATTGCATTTATTGCTATGTGCGTTGCTATCCCAATTGGATTAATGAGTGGAATTTATTTAGCTGAATATGCATCAACTAAAGTTAGACAATATGCAAAACCATTAATTGAAATTTTAGCTGGTATACCAACGGTTGTTTATGGTTTTTTTGCTGCCCTAACTGTTGGACCATTTTTGAAAGAATTAGGAACTTCAATGGGTCTTGAAGTTTCAGCTGAAAGTGCTTTAGCAGCAGGAGGGGTAATGGGCATTATGATCATACCATTTATTTCAAGTTTAAGTGACGATGTAATTACAAGTGTACCTCAAAGTTTAAGAGATGGAAGTTATGCTATGGGAGCAACTAAATCAGAAACAATCAAGAGAGTTATTTTTCCCGCGGCATTGCCGGGGATAGTTGGATCTATTTTACTTGGTGTTTCAAGAGCTATAGGAGAAACAATGATAGTTGTTATGGCCTCTGGTTTAGCTGCCAATTTAACTTTAAATCCATTAGAATCTACTTCAACAATTACAGCACAAATTGTAGTTATTCTAATTGGTGACCAAGCATTTGGTGACCCTAAAACGCAAGCTGCTTTTGCTTTAGGTATGTCATTATTTTTAGTAACGCTTTGTTTAAACATTGTGGCCTTAAAAGTTGTTAAAAAATATAGAGAGAAATATGAATAAAAATAAAGAACAATTATTAAATAAAAGATACAAGGCTGAGCAGAGATTTCGCTTATACGGTCAAAGTGCAATTTTTATGGCACTTTTATTTTTAACAATTTTTATTTTCAAAATTTTTTCAACTGGCTATTCAGCTTTTCAAAAAACTTGGCTTATTGTTCCAGTAACTTTTGATGCTGAATTAATGATGTTAGAACAAAACCCTTCTAATGAGGATTTACAGGATGCTGATTATTACGATATAGCATTAAAATCAATGGCTGATTTAGATCTAAATGCCAATGAGGATCAAGAAAATGAATTGAAGAGAATGGTGTCTTATTTCTTCGAAAAAGAAATTAAAAATGAACTTTTAAATGACCCTAGTTTAATAGGAAAAACAAAAGAAGTTTATTTAACTGCTTCAGATGATTTAGATCAAGTTTTTAAAGGAAACTATCCAAGAGATTTACCCGAAAATCAAAGAAGAGTAAGCGATTATCAATTAAAAATTTTTGATCAACTTGTTGCAAATGGTAAGGTTGAAAGTAAATTTAATATTAGTTTTTTTACAAATGCCGACTCAAGAGAAGCTGAACTAGCTGGAATAGCAAGTTCATTTATGGGCTCAATTTTTTCTATACTTGTTTGTTTAATGATAGCTTTTCCTGTAGCGGTTCTAGCAGCAATCTATCTTGAAGAATTTGCCCCTAAAAATAGATTTACTGATTTTATTGAAGTAAATATAAATAACTTAGCAGCAGTTCCATCTATAGTTTTTGGTCTATTAGGATTAGGGGTTTTATTGGCAATATTTCAATTGCCAAGGTCTACCCCATTAGTTGGCGGTATCACTTTGTCCTTAATGACTTTACCAACAATAATCATAGCTGCCAGAGCATCTTTAAAAGCAGTTCCGCCAAGTATAAGAGAGGCAGCACTTGCTATGGGAGCAAGTCGAATGCAAACCACAATGCATCATACTGTTCCTCTTTCAATGCCTGGCACGTTATCAGGAACAATAATTGGTTTAGCTCAAGCTTTAGGAGAAACTGCACCCCTCATTTTAATTGGAATGGTTGCTTTTGTTAACACGATACCTGGATCACCTATGGATCCTGCTGCAAGTTTACCAGTTCAAATTTATATTTGGGCTGAAAGTGCTGAAAGAGGATTTGTAGAAAAAGTCTCGGCATGTATAATGGTCTTACTTGGTTTTTTAATAACAATGAATTTATTTGCCCAAATAATTAGACATAAATTTGAAAAAAAATGGAGTTAAAATGATAAAGATTAAAGCAAAAGATGTTGATGTTTTTTACGGAAAAAAACAAGCGCTCTTTAATATAAGTTTAGATATTGAGGAAAATCAAGTAACGGCATTAATTGGTCCATCTGGTTGTGGTAAATCAACTTTCCTAAGATGTCTTAATAGAATGAATGATGTAATTGATATCTGCAGTGTTAAAGGAGAAATTTTAATTAATGACTTTAATATCAATGATAAAGGTTGTGATGTAGTAAGACTAAGAGAAAAAATTGGTATGGTTTTTCAAAAACCTAATCCTTTCCCAAAAACTTTATATGAAAATGTATCTTACGGTCCAACAATTCATGGTATAGCTCAATCAAAACAAGAAATGGATGAAATTGTTGAAACTAGCTTAAAAAAAGCTGCACTATGGGAAGAGGTAAAAGATAGGTTGCATGAACCTGGAACTGGATTATCTGGAGGGCAACAGCAAAGACTTTGTATTGCTAGAGCAATTTCTGTAAGACCTGAAGTTATATTAATGGATGAGCCTTGTTCAGCATTAGATCCTATAGCAACAGCACAAATTGAAGAATTGATTGATGAATTAAAAAAAGAGCACACAATAATAATTGTAACTCATTCTATGGCTCAAGCGGCACGTGTATCTCAAAATACAGGTTTTTTTCACTTAGGACAATTGATAGAACATGGATCTACTGATAAAATATTTAAGAATCCTGATAATAAAAAAACCCAGGACTATATAACCGGGAGGTTTGGATAATGTCTGAAGCACCACATACAGTTAAATCTTACGAAGAAGAACTAAAAAATCTGAATGCTAATATAATTAAAATGGGAAGTGCATGCGAGGAAGCTTTGGGTAAAGCAATTCAAGCCATTACTACAAGAAATAGCGACTTTGCGGAAGCAGTAATTAAAGATGATGAGAAAATAGATAAATATGAAACTTTGATTGAACAACAAGTTGTAAATTTAATTGCTTTGAGACAACCTATGGCAATTGATTTAAGAGAGACAGTAACAGCTTTGAAAATGTCTTCAGATTTAGAAAGAATAGGTGATTTAGCAAAAAATATATCCAAGAGAACACTTTTACTTAATGAACATCTTCCAAAAAACTTGGTAGATTCATTAAATAGAGTATCTACCAGTGTTCAAAAACAATTAAAATCAACATTAGACTCTTATCTAGAAAGATCTGCGCCAATGGCAGTAAATGTTTGGGAAAGTGATGAGCAAATAGATGATTTAACAAATCTTTGTATGCAAGAAGTTATAAAATATCTTAAAGAAAATGAAAAAAATTTAGAGGATGGAACTCACTTGTTGTTTGTGACCAAAAATATTGAGCGTATTGGTGATCATACTACGAATGTTGCAGAACAAATTTTTTATTTAGTTAAAGGTGAATATTTAGAAGGTGACAGACCTAAGGGCACTGAGCCAATTGTAACTGGAGAAAAATGATTTATGTCAGCTCATGTTTTTATAGCTGAAGATGAAGCATCAATTGTTAGTTTGTTAAAGTACAATCTTGAAAAAGAAGGTTATAAAGTCAGTCATTCAGAAAATGGAGAAGATGCTCTTAAACAAATAAAATCAAAACACCCAGATTTGATATTAATGGATTGGATGTTACCTGAATTATCTGGTGTTGAAATTTGTAAAAACTTAAAAAAAGATAATAAGTTTAATGATATTCCTGTCATTATGTTAACTGCAAAAGGGGAGGAAGAAGACAAATTAAAAGCATTTGATACAGGTGCAGATGATTATGTAACTAAACCTTTTAGTCAAAAAGAATTAAATGCTAGAATTAAATCTTTATTGAGAAGATCTAAGCCTCAATCATCATCAGACATTGTAGAATTTACTGATTTAAAAATAGATCGGATTACAAAAAGAGTTTATAGAAAAGATAAAGAAATTACTTTAGGTCCAACTGAATTTAAACTATTAGATTTTTTTATCAAAAATCCAAAAAGAGTTTATTCAAGAGAACAACTTCTAAATAATGTTTGGGGGGAAGATATATATGTTGAGTCTAGAACAGTAGATGTTCATATTAGAAGATTAAGACAAGCAATTAACATACAAAATACAAAACCTTTAATTAGAACAGTGAGATCAGCTGGTTATTCTTTAGAATCTTGAAGATCTTTGGGCCTTATAAATTCTTTTAATACTCCTTTTTTCTCAACTTCATTCCAGGATTTAATATCAAACTCAATTTTTGCAAATGCTGCTGTTGGGAATTTATAATTCATTAGTTTAAAATTATTTGTATTATGATTTTTTGTAAGATTTCGTACTAAATTTTTTACTGATGGTTCATGGTTTATAATCAAAATTGATTTATATTCACTGGATATTTTTTTAATTTTTTTTGTAATTACATTCTCATCAACTAAATATAAATCTTTTGAAAAATTAACTTTTTTTGGTTTATTAATTTTCTTGGACAAAATTTGAAAAGTTTTTTTTGTTCTTTTTGATGATGAAATTAATGCATAATCAAATATAAATTTTTTTTTAACAAAAAATTCACAAATCATTTTTGCATTTTTCTTGCCTCTTTTACTAAGTGGTCTATCAAAATCATTAATACTTAAATCATCCCAACTAGATTTTGCGTGTCTCATGACGTATAATTGATACATAAAATCTAAATATATGACTGCTTTAAAAAAACAACATAAAGAAGAGCTGAAATCTAAATATATAAATAGAGAGCTTTCTTGGTTAAAATTCAACGACAGAGTACTTTTAGAGGCGCAAAATATCGAAAATCCTCTTTATGAAAGAGTAAAGTTTTTATCAATTGCTGGGTCTAATCTAGATGAATTTTTTATGGTCCGTGTTGCAGGATTATATAGCCAAATAAAACAAGAAGTTGACTCATTAAGTTCTGATGGTTTGACACCTGAAGAACAAATGGATGAGGTAGTACTTGAAACTAAGAATCTATTAAGAAAACAGAACAAAATTTTTATTCAACTGATTATGGAATTAAAAAAAAATAATATCAGTTTAGTTAAGCCAGTAAATTTAAATACTAAGGATAAAAAAAAACTTCTAGAAATATTTAAAGAAGAGATTTACCCTTTATTAACACCATCGGCAATTGATCCTGCACACCCATTTCCATTTATAATCAATCAAGGAAGAGCAATTGTAATGAAGTTAAGAAAAAAAAATAAAAAAAGGATTTTAAACTCAATAATTGTAATACCAAAAGCATTATCTAGATTTATTGAAATAGAGTCTTCTAAAAATCATAAGAAGTTTGTTATTCTAGATGACATAATAAGTTTTTTTGCTAATGAAATTTTTCCAGATCATGATTTAGAAAAGAAAATGATTTTTAGAGTAATAAGAGACAGCGATGTAGAGATTCAAGAGGAAGCAGAAGATTTAGTTAGATCTTTTGAATTGGCTTTAAAAAGACGTAGAACGGGTGATATTGTTCGTTTAGAGGTTCTTGAAAATAGCGATAACGAATTGGTAAGATTTATAACTAATAAATTAGACATAAATCCTGACTATATTTATGATGTTGCTGGCCTTGTTGGAATTCAAGATATAGATCAAATATGTAAAGTAAAAAATCCAAAATTAAGATTTAAGCATTTTACGCCTAGAGAAGTTGAAAGATTAAAAGAATATAATGATAATTTTTTTGAAACTATTAAAAAGAAAGATTTAGTTGTTCATCATCCTTTTGAAACATTTGACTCAGTAATTGAATTTCTAAACCAAGCAGCAAATGATAAAAAAGTTATAGCTATTAAACAAACTTTATATAGAACAACTCTAGACTCACCAATTGTTAAAGCTTTAATAACAGCTGCAGAAAACGGAAAAACAGTTACCGCTTTAATTGAAATTAAAGCTAGATTTGATGAGGAAGCTAATATTCAACTATCAAGAAGTTTAGAAAAAGTAGGTGTCCAAATTGTTTATGGTTTTGCCAAATATAAAACCCATGCAAAATCATCATTAGTTTTAAGAAGAGAACAAGGAAAAATACAAACTTATTTTCATTTAGGAACCGGCAATTATCATCCTGTAAATGCTAAAATTTATACTGATTTATCTTTATTTAGTTGTGATAAGAAAATGGCATCAGATGTTGAAAAGTTTTTCAATTATGTAACCGGTTACGCAAAACCAAAAAATCTTAATAAAATTTCTATTTCGCCAGTAAATATGAGACAAACCTTAAATGAAAATATTGATGCTGAAATTAGAAATTCTAAAAATGGGAAATTTGCAGCTATTTGGGCAAAAATGAACTCTTTAGTAGATCCAGAAATTATTGATAAACTTTATGAAGCTTCGAATGCTGGTGTAAAAATTCATTTATTTGTGAGGGGTGTTTGTTGTTTAAGACCAGGAGTTAAAGATAGATCAGAAAACATAGTTGTAAAAAGTATCATAGGAAGATTTTTGGAGCATTCTAGAATTTATTGTTTTAGTAACGGTACTAAAAAAATGCCTAATAGAAATGCAAAAGTATATATATCTTCAGCTGATTTAATGCCAAGAAATTTAAATAGAAGAGTAGAACTTCTAGTGCCAATTGAAAATGAAACCGTTCATGAACAGATTTTAGATCAAATAATGTTAGCAAATTATCTCGATACTAATCAGAGCTGGGAGCTCAATGCTGATGGTAATTACAAAAAAATTAAATATAGTAAGAGCGATTCCTTTTCAGCTCATGAATACTTTATGAATAACCCGAGCTTATCTGGAAGGGGTAAAGCTAAATTAAAAATGCAGCCTAAACAACTGCACTTAAGATTGATTAAAAGTGGAAGTAATTAAAAGTAAAAATAGTTTAAAATTAAAACAGGCAAAATTAGCTATAATAGACATTGGATCAAACTCTATAAGAATGCTAATTTATGAAGATTTCAGTTCTTCTCGTGTACCTTTTTTTAATGAAAAAGCAGTTTGTGAACTTGGAAAAAATTTAGATAAATCCAAAAAACTTCACAGATCTGGTACCGAATATGCTTTAAAAGTTTTAAAAAGATTTTCTGAAATTTTAAATGTTTCAAAAATCACAAATCTAAAGATTATTGCAACAGCAGTTATAAGAGAAGCAACTGATACAAAACCTTTTATTGATGAAGTTGAAAAACTTTTTAAAACTAAGATTAATATATTATCAGGTGAAGAAGAAGCTACATGCTCAGCTGAGGGAGTAAAAATAGGTTTTGAAAATGTTGATGGATTAGTTGCCGATCTGGGTGGTGGTAGTTTGGAGCTAGCCCGAGTTGAAAACAATATAGTAACAAATAAGACCTCATTACCCGTCGGTGTTTTAAGATTAATGAATAATCCAATAGTTAAAAAAAGAAATTTAGCAAAATATATTAAAAAATTATTAAGAGATGAAAAATGGCTCTCAAAAAAGAAGTTTAATAATCTATATTTAGTTGGAGGTACTTGGCGAGCATTATTTAAGTTACATCTTTTTCAAAATAATCATCCAGTACATATAATTCATCAATATAGTATTGATAATAACGTTTTATCTAAGTTTGTTGAAAAAATTTCTTCTTTTAATAAATCCAAACTTAAAACAGTTGAGTATATTTCAAAATCTAGAACATCATATTTGCCTTATAGCTGTATTATACTTGATGAAATTATGAAACTTTCAAATCCAAAAAAAATTATTTGTTCTATAAGTGGTTTGCGTGAAGGATCTTTATCAATTGACTATTTTAAAGATGCAAAAGAATCTGAAATCTTTTACAAAGCACTTGAGAAGGTTGCACAAAAAAGAGGTGATCTAGGATCAAATTATAAAAGATATTATGATTTTATTCAGCCAGTTTTTGAAGGTAATGAGCACTTTAATAAGAAATTATTATATTTGGCATGTGTATTAAGTCATATGGACTGGGGATTAGGAGCATTTCAAAAAGCTGAATTGGTATTTCAAGAAACGATAAATACTCCATTACTTAGACTGACTCATAAAGAAAGAATACAATTAGCTTTGTCATGCTATTGGCGGTACTGTAGTATCAAGTATAATCCAAAGATGGATTATCTAACTTTTTTAAATAATAATGAAATTTTTTCAAGCAAACAAGTGGGAGCAGCATTGAGATTTTCACAATCATTGACCTCGATATCTACGATATTCTTGGAGGAGTTTAAATTATATAAAAGAGGTAATGCTGTATTTTTAAAAATTCCATCACAACATCAAGAAATAATTTCAAAACAGGTAACTAAAAGATTTAAAGCTCTTGCTAGAGAATTATTTTTAGAACCAAGAGTAATTTATTCTAATAATTCAAAATAAACTTAAGTTAATTAAACTTTAACAATAAGTAAATAATTTTGTAACTTAGTTTATCTATAAGAGTCTTAACAAGATTTAAAATACTAAGTCTCATTATTTTCTTCCTAGTAATTGAATTTTGTTAATTAACTAATTACTTCCTTCTCCTTATTGAGAGGGAAGTAATAAGACGTTTTATTTTATATTAATTATTTATAGATGCAGGAGACTGCTCTGCTTTTTTAGCAAGTTTTTTTGCTTTTTTTTCTGCAACTTTCTTTTCTAGAGCAGCAATTTTAATATTAACTTTTGACAATTTTTTTTCTTTAGCCGTAATTTTATTTTTCAATCTATCAATTGTTTTTACGATTTTTGTTTTTTTCTTCTCATTTTTTTTTAATTTTTTTCCCATTTCTACCTCCAAACTTTTAGATAATTAATTTAATCACATAATTCATAAATCTGAAAGCTAATTTGATACAACCTGTAGTTTATTGATTTTTAAGATTTGTTATTAGATACAAAAACATTGCTATATGAGAACTATTATTGAATTTTTGATTTAATATTAATTTAAATATATCGCTTTGATTAAACAGATGAATTTTTATACCTTTTTCTGGCTTTGAAATTTTTGTTAAGTCTTTCGTAAAATAACCAGTAATTTTAGTAGTTAATCGCCCAGGCTCAGTATAAAAAGTTATAATTTTACTTAATTTTGATCTTGATTTATATCCTGTTTCTTCTTTTAATTCTTTATGAGCTGATTGCAGAGTTGTTTCTTTTTTTTCTACTATCCCAGAAGGAAACTCATAATTAATTTTGTTAATCGGAACTCTTTTTTGAGAAACTACTATATATTTGTCTTTAATCTTAGGTATTACTAATGAAAGATTAGAAGTTTCAAGATAATGATAAAACTCTTTTTTCTTAAATTTTTTGTTAATTAAACTTATTTGATTGGTAAGTTTTATATTTTTCAATTTTTCTCTAAAAATAACTTTTTAACAATAAATACAGCAATTAACATTCCGATAAGCTCAGCTAAAATATAATAAGGAGTGTTTAAATAATTTATACCAGTAAACGAATCTGTAAAAGTTCTAGCAATTGCAACAGCTGGATTTGCAAAAGATGTTGATGAAGTAAACCAATAACCAGCAGTAATATAAAGACCAACACTAGCAGCAACAGCAATTTTTCCTGACTTCATAGAGCCAAAAATTATTATTATAAGCCCCAATGTTGCTATTACCTCAGATGTGAATATGTAAATTCCATCTCTTGACTTAGTAGATAATTCATAAATTTCATGTTCAAAAAAGAAATTGGCTAAACCAACACCAATCAAGCAACCAACCAATTGAGCAATGATATAGTAGGGCAATAGTTTCTTTTTTAATTTACCTGTTATTGTCATTGCAATACTTACAAATGGATTAAAGTGAGCTCCTGATACATCAGCAAATACTGTGATAAGGACAAATAAACCTGCTCCTGTTGCTATTGTGTTTGCAATTAACATCACCGCAACGTCATTGGTTAGGTTTTCAGCCATTAAACCTGAGCCAACAATAATCATTACTAAAAAACAACTGCCTATTAGTTCAGCAAGAAAATATCGACTTTTATTTTTCATTTATTAGTTCCTTTATTTTATTATGAATATTATTGTAAACTTTTTCAATTATTTCATCTTTTCTATTTAAGTCATTTGTTTCACTAAGTAATTTAACAGGATCTTCTATATCCCAATGAATTATCTGATCTTTATTTGGCCAAATAGGACAGACTTCGTTATTGGCATTATTACAAACTGTAATCACATAATCCATTTTAATTTGACTATTAACGAACTGATTAAAATTTTTAGATCTATAATTTGAAAGATCATAATGTTTTGATAATAAATAATTCTTCACATCTTCATTTACTTTTCCTGCTGGATTACTCCCAGCACTAAAACCTTTATACATATCGTCATACTCATTATTTATTATACTTTCAGCAATAATACTTCTTGCTGAATTACCTGTGCATACGAACAATATATTCTTCATTTAAAAAATAACTTTATAAATACCAATTACAAACAATGGAATTTGTAATCCAAAGTTTGTTAGTATCGCTTTATCTTTGCTCATAAATCCTGCTATAGTCCATCCAACAACTCCCAATCCATGAAAATATATATTTAATGGATATATATTTAAATTTGTAAGAAGTATTCCTACTAGAACTAGAAACGTACTGATCCACTTTAGATATTTTTTTAAAAACATAAAATCCCCTTTCGTTGTTATTATTTCAGTTATGTTAAGAATTTATTACAGTTTATAGGAAAAATAATCTTATTTGTTGTTTTCCCAATCAAATCTTGGAAAAGAATCAAAAATTTTAAATATGCCATCCGACCATTGATCACAGACCTTAGAATATTCAGTATCAGTTATATTTAAGCATTTTTGTGAGGCAATTTTATATTCATCTTTTTTATAGACAGCAAAATCAATAGGAGGGCCAACTGTTAAATCACTTTTTAAAGTTGAGTCCATTGAAATCAAAGCACAACGTGATGCATCACCAATAGATACGCTTGGTTTTATAACTCTATCTAAAATGGGTTTGCCGTATTTTACTTCACCAATAACTAGATAAGGTTTGCTATCAGCTGGTTTAATATAATTTCCTTGAGAGTATACTAAGTACAATTCTAATGGTTGACCTTTAATCTGACCACCAACTAAAAATGACGAACCTAATAAAACTGTATCTGTGTTTATTCCTTTTGGCGCTGAATGTTTAATATTTAGTGAACCAATGTAAGATGCAATTTGGTCGAAATCTTTGCATGTGTTTAAATTTATACCATTGTCACCTTTAAGATCATTTTCAATAGATTTATATACTGCTTGAGATGTACCTAAGTTTCCAGAAGTAACTATAATGACACTTCTATCACCAACATCATGAACAAACATTTTTGAATATATATTGACATTATCTAATCCAGCATTTGTTCTAGAGTCTGAGGCAAATACAATTCCATCTTGAGCTTTAATGCCAACACAATAAGTCATAATACTATTAATAATTATTAATTAATTAACATATAATTAAATTCAAGCATAGCTGATATAACTATATCGCAATTGATTGTTTACCCTAATTATTAAACAATCCTTTAATGAGCGGGAAACTCTGGGATAACTACAATGCTACAAAAGCATACGATGGTTATTTTACCAATGAAAATAAATTAAGAAAACATGCCGTTATAATTTCAAATATTTTAGAAAGATATGGAAAAGATAAACTTCAAGAAATTGAAAAAAATTGCCAAAGCACAATAAGTGCCAGAGGTATTAATTTTAGAGTATATGCTGCTAATAATAGGGCAGAGGAAAAGAAGTGGCCACTAGATATTATTCCAAGAATCATTCCTAAATCACAATGGAACAAGGTAACTAAAGGTCTTAAGCAAAGAGTTAAAGCCTTAAATTTATTCATTGATGACGTTTATAATCAAAAGAAAATTTTTAAAGATAATGTCATACCTAGAGAAATTATTTTTGACTCACCATATTATGTAAAAGAATGTGAAGGATTTTCACCTAAATATAAATCCTGGGCAAATATATCTGGAGTAGATTTAATTAGGAATAAAAATGGAGACTATTTGGTACTTGAAGATAATCTTAGAGTACCCTCAGGTGTTTCTTATATGCTTGAGAACAGAATGGTTATGAGAGATGTCTTTCCTGAACTTTTTACGAGATATAAAGTTGCATCAATACATCAATACACCAACAAACTTTTTAATTGTATGAACGAATGTATACCTAAAAAAACTGCTCATCCCCACATGGTAGTATTGACACCAGGTATTTATAATTCTGCTTATTTTGAACATTCTTTTTTAGCTGAACAAATGGGTATTGCATTGGTAGAAGGAAAAGATCTTTTTGTTGAAAATGATATGGTTTTCATGAAAACTGTGAAAGGTCCTTTGAAAGTTGATTGCATATACAGAAGACTAGACGATAATTTCTTAGACCCAAAAGCCTTTAATAAAGACTCAGTTATTGGTGTTCCAGGTTTGTTTAAATGCTGGTTGAAAAAAAATGTGGGTATTATTAATGCAGTGGGTACAGGTGTAGCCGATGACAAGGTTGTTTATTCATACGTAAATAGAATGATAGTTTATTATTTAGGAGAACAACCCATCTTAAATCAAGTCGAGACTTATTTGTGTCATGATGAAAGTCAAAAGAAATATGTTTTAGAAAATCTATCTAAATTAGTTGTAAAGCCTGCTAATGCATCTGGTGGATATGGAATAATGATTGGTCCAAAGGCTTCTTCAAAGGAAAGAGAAGAAGTAGCAGAGAAGATTAGAAAAAACCCAAGGGAATATATTGCTCAACCTTTAGAAACATTATCAACAGCTCCAACAATTACAGAAAAAAATATAGAGCCTAGGCACTTAGATTTAAGACCATTTGTTTTAAGTGGTAAAACTAATTATGTAACAACTGGTGGCCTAACTAGGGTAGCTCTAAGAAAAGGAAGTACAATTGTAAATAGTTCACAAGGTGGTGGATCGAAAGATACTTTAATAGTTGATTAACTTTTATTAAATATTATTTACACGAGTTTATTAGAGAGTAACTATATTATAAAAAATTAGTTATATATTTATGAATAAAGAAACCAATAATTAACAATCCTAGGCCTGCACCATAAATCATTAAGAAATTCATATTTAAAGATTTTGCAAAGAAGAAGGGTAAAAAAAATAGATAACTTATAGGTACAGCAACCAATATACTTTTAGTAAATAGAATTGTTTTTTCTATATCATTGTGTTCATAGTAAGAAAAAGCAATAGCAATAAGCGATACAAGTGGAAGAGCTATAATAAATCCAGCTAATTTCGGATTTTGTCCAGATAACCAGCTCGCAAAGGCAATAATAAGAGCAGCACTGATAACTTTAGCGATGAATAGAATCATAGATAAATATTATATCATATTTCTTGACTTATTATTGTGATGTTATAACATAACAATATGTCAAATAAGGAATTAGTCTTTAATATTATAAAAAAATCTTCAAAGCATTTAACTGCTTATGAGATATTAGATAAACTTCAAAAGGTTAAAAAAACACAACCTATGACAGTTTACAGAGCTCTTGATAGCCTAATAGAAGAAGAACGAATTCATAAATCTAATCAAACAAAAACTTTTATGCTGTGCAATCATTTACATTCAAAAAATCACAGTACAGCAATCGCCATATGTAAAAAATGTGGAGATACAGAGGAGTTAAAATCTAGTCTTTTTGGAAGTTTGTTTAAAAAAAACAACGTAAAAAAATATGATTTTAATACATTTAACATGGAAGTTTTAACTACTTGTAAGGATTGTAATTAATGAAAAAAATAAGTTTTTTAACTTTAGCGATGTGTATTTTTGGTTTTACATTTGTTAGAGCAGCAGAAGGTCATTCACATGAATTACCAGAGTTTCTTCACTTTATGGAAGAACTAATAGAGGAACATAGCATTTTAAGAGGAGCAACTTTTGGCTTTATTCACACATTAATACCTTTAATTGGATTTTATACTGGTTGGAGTATCAATAGATTTCTTAAAATTATCTCTAATGGAGCGATTGCTGGTATAGTTGGAATAGTTTTAGCTCATATCATTGCAGACTTTATAGCAGCTTTAGCTGACCCAGATTTACAAAGTGCTGCTTTTGGAATTGTTATCGGTGGTTTCCTTCCATTATTGGCAGTTCCTTTTTTAGAAAAATATGTCACTAAGAGCAGATATCATACAGTTGTTGGTGACCACGAAGATCTAAAAAAAGATTTGAAAAGAAAACATAGATAGTATTTAATATAAGGGTGAGTACGGTTTCCCTTACACTAGATGAAATATTTGATTTAGCTAAAAAGACTTTATTAGCTAATGGATGTGATGATGAAACAGCATCTATATTATCAGATTTAATCAGAAATGCTGAACGTGATGGTTCTTTATCTCATGGTTTATTTAGATTACCAGCTTATGTAAGTGGTTTAAAAAGTGGAAAAATTAATGGTAAAGGAAAGCCAGAAATCAAAAAGATTTCAGCTTCAGTAATTAAAGTTCAAGGTAATAATTGTTTAGCACCTGTGGTTTTAAATAAAGGCATACCTGAATTAATAAAAGCTGCAAAAGAAAATGGTGTTGCAGTACTTGCAATAAATAATTCTCACCATATGGCTGCGATGTGGCCTGAAACAGAAAAATTAGCAGAAGAAGGTTTAGTTGCTTTTGCTTGTACATCTTATAAGCCTGCAGTAGCACCTGCTGGCGCAATCAAGCCATTATTTGGAACAAACCCAATATCATTTGCTTGGCCAAGACCAGGAAAAACTCCTGTAGTTTATGATATGGCAACAGCCTCAATGGCAATGGGTGAAGTTCAAGTGGCTAAAAGAGAAGGGCATAAGGTACCTCTTGGAACAGGATTAACTAAAGAAGGTAAAGAAACTACTGACCCAGGTGCAATAGCTGATGGTGGTGTATTATTACCTTTTGGTGGTTATAAAGGTTCAGCAATTGCTATGATGGTAGAACTAATGGCTGGTGCTTTAGTTGGTGATAATTTTAGTTTTGAAACAGCTGCTAAAGATAATAATGATGGTGGTCCACCAAGTGGAGGAGAATTTATTCTTGCTATCTCTCCTGATAAAACTGCAGGAACAAATTGGCAAAAACATGCAGATGAATTCTTTGATAAGATGAAATCAATGGGTGAAGTAAGATTACCTGGGGAAAGACGACATAAAAACAGACTTGATAAAGGTCCTCGTAACATTAACGAGGAATTAGTTAATAAAATAAAATCTTTAAGCTAATTTAATTTCTATGGGGGTGTGATCTGAAGGTTTTTCTCTACCTCTAGGGTCTTTATTAATATTTATAGATTTTATTTGGTCGATTAAAGAGTTTGAAACTAAAAAATGATCTATTCTCATCCCATTATTCTTTTGCCATGCACCTCTCATATAATCCCAAAAAGTATAACCTTCTTTCGTTTCATTAAAATGTCTATAAACATCACTAAAACCTAAATTTTGCATCTCTCTAAATTTTTTTCTTATTTCTAATCTATACAAAGCATCATCTTCAAAACTTTTTACATTATAGACATCTTCAGCAGCGGGGATCACATTAAAGTCACCTGCGAGAATAATATTCGAATTTTTTTTAGATAAAGACTTTAATTGTTTAATCAATTGATCCATCCAATTTTTTTTATAGTCATATTTTTCTGTATCAACTGGATTTCCATTAGGAGTATAGATATTAATTAATTGAACAATTTTTTTCTTATACTCAAGCTCAGCAGAAATTATTCTTGATTGTTTTAATTTATCTTTAATTAAATCTGTTCTAATATTTTTTAATTTTCCTTTTGAAATAATAGCAACACCATTATAACTTTTTTGTCCAAATACATGACTTTCATAATCCATAGATGAAAAATCATCATAAGGAAAATTCACATCTTCAGTTTTGATCTCCTGCATCATTAAAATATCTGGTTTATACTTTAAAAGATAACTTTTGATATTTTCAATACGAGCTCGCACGGAATTTACATTCCAGGAAGAAATGAGCATTAAAGAGAGAAAGACACACCACAACCGCAAGAAGATTTAGTTTGTGGATTAGTTATTTTAAATTGTTCACCTATTAATTCCGAAACATAATCAACTTCGGATCCTTTTAAAAGATCAGCAGAAGCTTTATCAATTAAAATATTTTCAAAATTTAAATCATCTGCAGCTTTTGATTGATCAAACGTAAATTCATATTGAAATCCTGAACATCCACCACCTTTGATGGCGATTCTAAAAAAAGAGCCTTTATCTTTTTTTGACAACAGAGTATTGATCTGTTTTAGCGCTTTATCAGTAAATTTAATTTCTTTTATCATTATTGATCACTGGTATTACTAATATAATACTTATTAATTTATTTTAAAGGATGAAAAAATACTCAAAGATTGGACAATTTAAAAGCAAAGGTAGAATATTTAATGAATCCTCGTCTAAATATAGAAGCCCATTTCAAAGGGATAGGGACAGAATAATTCATAGCGCTTCATTTAGAAGGCTTAAACATAAAACACAAGTATTTGTAAATACTGAAGGTGATCATTTTCGAACAAGAATAACTCATTCGATGGAGGTTGCTCAAATAGCAAGATCAATTGCTCGTTATCTCAATCTAAATGAGGATTTGGCTGAATGTCTAAGCCTTGCTCATGATCTAGGACACACGCCCTTTGGTCATGCTGGCGAAGACTCTTTAGATGAATGTATGGAAAATTATGGAGGTTTTGATCATAATTTACAAACTTTGAGAATAGTAATGTTTTTGGAAAATAAGTATCTAAGATTTAATGGTTTAAACCTTTCAATTGAAACTTTAGAGGGTCTTTTAAAACATAATGGGCCTGTAGATGACATAAGTTTAGTTGATAATCTGATAGGGATTAAAAAATTTAAAAATATGATTAATTTTAACACGTATCCATCTATTGAAGCTCAAATATCAGCAATTTCAGATGATATAGCTTATAATAACCACGATATACAAGATGGAATAAAAGCAAATCTATTTAGTTTAGAAGAGCTAGTTGAAATTAAATTCTTTAGAGATATTCATAAAAAATATAAAAATAAAATTAATAAAAAAAATTATAAAATTGCAACTTATCAAATTATAAGGGACTCAATTGACCTAATGATTAAGGATTTAATAAAGAATACAAAAAAGAATCTAGCAAGAAATAAAATAAACTCTCCAAAGGATATCGTAAAAACTAATTTTTTAATGGTTGATTTCTCAGATAGTATTAAGAATTCAGAAAACGAAATTAGATTTTTTTTAAAAACAAAAATGTATAATAATAAAAATGTATTAACTAAGAATAATAAGGGTAAATCTATAGTTAAAAGATTATTTAATAAGATTAAACAAAATCCAAAAAAATTTATCTCAAAAGAACAACTTTCATTAGATAAGTATAGAGCAATTTCAGATTTTATATCAGGAATGACAGACCGATATGCTATAAACCTTTACAATAATATTAAATGAACATTTTTGAACAATATTTAGATAAAATAAAAAAAATTATATTAGATCAGGCTAAAAATGGAAAATTGGTTTTACCTGAAAGACTAGATGGTATTACAGCTGAGATGCCTCCAGCAAAGTTTAACAGTGACATCTCAACAAATGTCGCAATGTTTTTATCAAAATTAAATAATAAACCTCCATTAGAATTAGCTAAATTATTGGCAAAACCAGTTAAAGAGAATGATGATTTAATTGAAGATGTTTCAGTTGTTAAGCCAGGATTTATAAATATAAAATTTAAACCAATTTTTTGGACCAACTTTATCCAAAGTATAATTAAAGATTCTGATAATTTTGGAATTAATAGTAATGAAAAGAAGAAAAGTTACTTAGTTGAATTTGTATCTGCTAATCCAACTGGACCTTTACATGTTGGTCATTGTCGTGGAGCTATATTAGGTGATGTAATTGCAAATATTTTGTTATTTAATAAACACAAAGTTACCAAAGAGTATTATGTCAATGACTATGGTAATCAAATTCTAAATTTTACAAAATCTGTTTATTTTAGAATAAGAGAAATCCTTTTTAAAGAACCTTTCCCCTCAGACAATGAAGATCTCTATCCTGGGGATTACTTAATTACTTTTGCTGAGAACATAGTTAATGCAAATAAAAAAATAAATTTTGAGAATTTTGATCAAATAGCTGAAAAACTAACTGAACTATCTATTGAAGAGGCACTTAAATTGATCAAAAAGAATCTTAATATTTTAGGTATTAATCATGACAATTTTGTTAGTGAAAAAAAAATAGTCACTAATCGAGAAGTTGAAAATGTTATTGATTACCTTCAAAAAACTAAATTTGTTTATAAAGGAAAAATCAAAGCACCTGTGGGTGAAAACAATGATAAATGGGAAGAAAGAGAGCAATTGCTTTTTAGATCAACCGATTTTGGTGATGATAAAGACAGAGCTTTACAAAAGACTGATGGTTCATGGACTTATTTTGCTAGCGACGTTGCATACCATAAAAATAAATTAGATAGAAAATTTGATTTTTTAATTAACATTCTAGGAGCAGATCATGCAGGTTATATAAAAAGAATATCATCCTCAGTTGATGCATTATCAAATTCAAAAGGGAAATTGATCTGTAAAGTAAGCCAGTTGGTCAAACTTATTAAAGATAAAAAACCCTTTAAAATGTCTAAAAGAAAAGGTGATTACATAACAGTAGATGACTTAATTAATGAAGTTGGAAAAGATGCGACAAGATTCATTATGCTTAATAGAAGTAGTGACGTAGAACTTGATTTTGATTTTGATAATGTAATTGAGAAATCTAAAGATAATCCTCTATATTATGTTCAGTACTGTTATGCAAGAATAGCTTCAGTTTTCAGACATATTGGTAAAGATTTAAATTCTGAAATCAAAATTAACAACTACGATTTTCAATATACTGATGATGAAATAAATATCTTAAAAAAAATATCTGAATGGCCTAAATGTATCGATATAGCTAGTAATAAACTTGAACCCCATAGAATACCGACATACTTATATGACTTGGCGTCATTATTTCACTCATACTGGAACCTGGGTAAAGATAATCCAGGAAAAAGATTTATTAATGATCAGAAAAAAATTACTGATGATAAATTGATTTTTCTTAAAACAATTTCTAATGTAGTTAAGTCTGGAATGAATATAGTTGGTGTTTCTACTCCAGAAAAAATGTAATGCTTAAAGAGATTAAATATTTCATATTTATATTCATTATTTGTTTATTTTTATTTCTAACAGGAAGATATTATTTTTCTGATACTAATAAAAAAAATTCATATCGATCTTTACAAAATATTGATCAAAAAATAAATACTTATTCAAAAAATATACCTATTCTTGAAGATGATACAAAAAATATTATAGAGTATGTTGAGCAATCAAGTACCAAAAAAAAGAAAAAATTTAATTTTTGGAAGCTTTTAGAAACAAATGAATAATCGCAGATCTTTTATTGTTGGAATTAAATCAATTAAACTCTCCAAAAAAGAGGAGAATTTTTTAAAAAAATATAAACCTTGGGGTGTCATTTTATTTTCAAGAAATATCAAAGATATAAAACAGACTTTTAAGTTAACTTCATCAATTAGAAAAGTTTTTAAAGATAAAAAATATCCAATATTAGTAGATCAAGAGGGTGGGCGTGTTAATAGATTAAAAAACATAATTTCATTTGATAATCTAACTTCAGAATTTTTCGGAAATAAGTTTATAAAAAATTATAGAGAATTTAACTTTTTCTATAAATTATTTATTGATAAAACCTCATATTTATTAAGATTGCTAGGCATTAACATTAATACAGTGCCTGTATTAGATTTAAAAATTAAAGGAGCCAATAAAGTTATTGGGGATAGATCATTTTCAAGGAATCCTAAAATAGTATCTAAAATAGGTGATTATTGTATTAAATACTTTAAAGAAAATAGAATTGGTACTGTAATTAAACATATTCCTGGCCATGGATTAGCCAAAGTGGACAGTCATCTTTCAACTCCATTTGTAAGCAAAAAATTAGATTATTTAACAAAAAATGATTTTATACCTTTTAAGAATAAACAGAGCTTATTTGCTATGACAGCACATATTGTATTTACTGACATAGACAATAAAAATAGTGTAACTCATTCACAAAAATTAATTAAATTAATTAGAAATAGAATAGGTTTTAAAAATATCCTTATTTCAGATGATCTTTCTATGAAAAGTTTAAAGGGACCTATAAAAGAAAATACAATCAAAACGTTTAAAGCAGGTTGTAATATAGTTCTACATTGTAACGGAAACCTTAAAGAAATGACAGTTGTTGGACAAAATTCACCATTAGTTGATCGATTTATAACTAAAAAAACATCAGAATTTTATAAAATTTTAAGCTAATATTCCTCAATGATTGAATCTGATTCTGCACTATTCAAAGTTGATGTTGAAAACTACAACGGCCCTCTAGATGTCTTGCTAGATTTAGCTAAAGCTCAAAAAGTTAATTTAGAGGATATATCTATAACAAAATTAGCGGATCAATTTCACGATTTCATTACAAATGAAAAAAATCTTAACTTAGAAATTGCATCAGAATATTTATTAATGGCAACTTGGCTAGCTTATTTAAAATCAAAACTCTTATTACCTGGTACGCCTGATGAAGAATTCAAAGTTCATGAAGTTGCTGAAAAACTTAAGTTACAATTAAAAAAATTAGAATTAATAAGATTACTTTCTGAACAAATGCTCAAGAGAAAACGATTAGGCAGAGAAATTAGATCAAGAGGAAGTAGAGCTGGGATAAAACCAATTTATAATAGTGAATATAAACTGAATTTATTTGAATTATTAAAAACATACTCCACAATAATAATGACTAAAGACTTTCAAAGAATAAACATCCCAAAGTTACCTGTCTTTACAACAGAAGAAGGAATAAAAACTATAAAAAATTTCTTTGGAAAATTAATGGATTGGAAAAAACTAGATGATTTAATTCCTAAAAATTTGAAAAACGATACAAAATATAAGAGAACAGGTAAAGCTGGAATATTTGCTGGTTCTTTAGAATTAGTTAAAGAAGGAAATTTAAAGATTAAGCAAGAGAATCTATATGACGATATTTATATTAAAGAAAATAAATGATTAAAAAAAAAACAAAAAAAAAAGATAATATTATTAATTTTCCCTCAAAATTAACTTCTATTGAAAAAGAAATTGAAGCTATAGTTTTTGCTGCTGCAGAACCTTTAAATATTGAAACTATTGAAAGTAAAATTTCAAAAAAGGCTGATGTAGAAAAGATATTGTTAAAAATTCAGAATGAATATTCAGATCGTGGAATAAACCTAGTTTGTATATCAAAAAAATGGTCCTTTAGAACATCACCAAATTTATCAAATTTAATGGTACAAGAGAAAACTGTTGAAAAAAAATTATCAAGAGCCGCCATAGAAACACTTGCAATCATTGTTTATCACCAACCTGTTACTAGAGCAGAAATTGAAGAAATAAGAGGTGTAGCTTTTGGGACTAACACACTAGAAATTTTGATGGAATTAAACTGGGTTAAGCCAGGTGGTAGAAAAGATGTACCAGGTAAACCAATACAATATATAACAACAGATGATTTCTTGAGTCATTTTAATCTTCAAAAGCTTTCTGATTTACCAACTGTTGATGAATTAGGAGCAGCAGGCTTAATTGACAGTACTAATATAGATAATGCAATTTTTGGTACTGGAAAATTTTACAAAGAAAAACAGGACGATAAAAAAGAGGACATTTACTCAAATATTGATGAAATGCTCAGTGGCACTCTTGATTCAGATGAAAAGAACTAGTCTTTAATTTTAATTTATCCAAAAAAAAGACACTTTAAATATATAAATAAAAAGGATATAAGATTTGTATGAGCATTGGAATTTGGCAAATAGCTATCGTTGTAATACTTGTGGTATTATTATTTGGTAGAGGAAAAATATCTAGCCTTATGGGTGATGTTGCTAAAGGAATTAAAAGTTTTAAAAAAGGTATGGCATCAGATGTTACTGATGACAATGAGCCTAAAAATATTTCCGACGAAAATCAAGATACAAAGAATAAAGAATAAATCACATGCCTACTATTGGTTGGTTTGAGATCTTAATTGTTGTTGCTATTGCTATAATTGTTCTTGGACCTAAAGATTTTCCTATCATGTTAAAGAAAGCTGGATCTTGGATTGGTACTGCAAAAAAATATATAAATAACGTGCAAAGCGAAATTTCAAATATTGATATTGAAGATAATCCAAAAGAAAAAGAAGTAGATAAAAAAGATGAGTCATGATGAAAACGAAAGTGGCTTCGTAAGTCATTTAGCAGAATTAAGAAAAAGATTAATTAATAGTTTTATTTTTCTGATAGTTTTTTTTATAGCCTGTTATTTTTTTGCAGAACACTTATATGGTTTTTTAGTTGAACCATTTGCAAAAGCCGTTAAAGATGATGGGTCTGATAGACGACTCATTTTTACTGCTTTACAAGAAACTTTTTTAACGTATTTAAAAGTTTCTTTTTTCACAGCTTTTTTTGTTACTTGTCCTTTTATTTTAATGCAAATTTGGAAATTTATTGCACCAGGCCTTTATAAACATGAAAAGATTGCAATTATACCCTATTTAGTCTTAACACCGATTTTATTCTTTTTAGGTGGCATGTTGGTCTACTATTTGATTATGCCTTTAGCGATAAAATTCTTTTTATCATTTGAAAGCACAGGATTGTCAACAAACTTACCAATTCAGCTGGAAGCTAAAGTGAATGAATATTTATCTCTTGTAATGAAACTCATCTTTGCTTTTGGAATAAGTTTTCAATTACCTGTTGTCCTTAGTTTGCTAGCAAGAGTAGGAGTAGTTGATTCTGATTTTTTAAAAAAAAGAAGGAAATATGTCGTAGTCATCATATTTGCAGCTGCTGCATTGTTGACTCCACCTGATCCTATAACGCAAATTGGTTTAGCTATTCCTTTATTAATTTTATATGAATTATCAATATTTTCAGTAAAATTTATTGAAAGTAAAAAATTAAAAGATTCTGATGCATAATTTAAAAGAAATTCGAAAAAATTTTGATGCTTTTGAAAAAGAATTAAAAAAAAGAACAATCGACATTAATTTTTCTCAATTAAAAAAATTAGATATACAAAATAGAGAATTTATTCAAAAGAAAGAGAATTTAGAGAAAGAGAAAAAAGATATTTCAAAATCTAAAGATAAATCTTTATTTGCAAAATCTAAAGAACTTTCAGTTTCTTTAGAGGAAATTTCTAAAAAACAAAATGTACTTAAATCCGAACTTGAAAAAATTTTATCCAATATACCAAATCTTCCACATCCTGATGTTCCAAGTGGAAAAAATGAGAATGACAATGTTGAAATTGGTAAATTTGGAAAAATTCCTAATTTTGATTTTAAACCTAAATCACATTATGAGTTAGGTGAAGAATTGGGCATGTTAGATTTCGATCTTGCAACAAAAACTACAGGGTCGCGATTTGTTTTTGTTAAAAGTAAATTGGCGCTATTAGAAAGAGCTTTATCAAATTTTATGTTGGATATTCATATACAAGAAAATGGTTATGAAGAAATTTCACCACCTTTACTTGCTTCAGAAAATACTATGTTTGGTACTGGTCAATTGCCTAAATTTGAAAATGATCAATTTGAAGTTAAATTAGATAAAGATGCTGAAAGAAAATTTCTAATACCTACAGCAGAAGTAATTTTGACTAATATTGTTAAAGACAAAATTCTAGATATTAAATCTTTACCCATGAGATTTGTTGCCTCAACTCCTTGTTTTAGAAAAGAAGCTGGTAGTTATGGCAAAGATACTAAAGGAATGATTAGACAGCACCAATTTTATAAAGTTGAAATGGTTAGTGTTGTAGAACAAAATAAATGTCTTGAAGAATTAGAAAGAATGACGAATTGCGCTACGGGTATATTAGATCTTTTAGAATTACCTTATAGAAAAGTTATTCTGTGTAGTGGTGACATGGGATTTAGTGCTGAAAAAACCTATGATATTGAAGTTTGGCTGCCTTCAGAAAATAAATACAGAGAAATTTCTTCTTGCTCATCATGTTCTACTTTTCAAGCGGTCAGAATGAAAACTAGATACAAAGACTCTAATAAAGATACCCTTTATGCAGGCACTTTAAATGGGAGTGGATTGGCAATAGGAAGAACTCTTATTGCTATCTTAGAAAATTATCAGCAAAAAGATGGCTCAATAACTATTCCAAAAGTTCTTAAACCTTATATGAACAATTTGGAAAAAATTTCGATCAATTAAAGTTGTTTTAACCCCACAGATAGTATAAATATTCACTTTTAATCAAGGAGTTTTATGGAAAGTTCAGGAATAGGCCAGTTTATACCGTTAATACTAATTTTTGTTATCTTTTATTTTTTCTTAATAAGACCTCAACAAAAAAAAGTTAAAGAACATAAAGCTATGGTTGAAGGCTTAAAAAAAGGAGATAAGATTGTAACCTCAGGTGGCATTACTGGAACTATATCAAGAGTTATCGATAATGATAAAATTGAAGTAGAGATTGCAGACAATGTTACTGTCGAAGTGATAAGAGGCACAGGGGTTCAAAGCTTAATGAACGGCCAAGAAATTAAGAAATAAATCTCGTTAAATTAAAGTGTTATACTTTTCAAAATTAAGAATTATTTTTGTTACATTAATTTCTTTAATCTTTATATTAATAGCTTCATCAAATCTTTTTAAATTTAGCAATGATTTATTAAACAAAAAAATAAATCTTGGGTTGGATTTACAAGGTGGTTCGTATCTTTTACTAGAAATTGACAACAGCCCTGTAGTAGAACAAAAACTCCAGAATCTGACAATCACTATTAAAAATTATTTTAAAGAAAAAAATATAAGAATAAATAATCTTAAGATTTCAAATAAAGAACTTTCATTTACTGTGGATAATCAATTTAAACAAACAGTATTAGATGAATTTAATGATGAAGAAAGTAATCTAAATCCTTATTATCCAAGATTTAAATCTCATCAATTAAATATTGAAGAAAAAAACGATCTTTTAATTGTTAATTATTCAAAACAAGGTTTGGTTGAACTTAAAACATCATCTCAAGATCAAGCTTTAGAGATAGTAAGAAGAAGAATTGATGAGATAGGTACAAATGAACCAAATATTCTTAAAAGAGGTAATGATAGAATTTTAGTGGAACTACCAGGATTAGATGACCCAATGCGAATTAAATCATTACTTGGAAAAACTGCAAATTTAACATTTAGATTTGTAGCCTCAAACACAGAAGATTCCTTTGGTACAGAAAAATTAAAATATGAAGATAGCACAGAAGAATCAGTCGTTAGTAAAAGAATAATTTTAAGTGGAGATAATCTTTTAGATGCTCAACCAAGAATGAATAATGAAACAAATGAAACTGTTGTTTCATTTACCTTAGATAGAGTAGGGGCAAAAAGATTTGGTAAAGCTACTTCAACAGGTATTGGAAAACAATTAGCAATAGTTCTTGATGGGAAGATTATAAGTGCACCAGTAATAAGAGATACCATTGCAAGTGGATCTGGTCAAATAAGTGGAGGTTTTACATTTCAATCTGCCACTGATCTTGCCTTACTACTTAGATCAGGAGCATTGCCTGCGCCATTAAATATTATCGAGGAAAGAACTGTTGGTCCAGATCTTGGACAAGACTCTATTAATGCTGGAATGATTGCTTTGGCTATTGGGTTTGCTTTAGTTATTCTATTTATTTTTATTAAATATAAAATATTTGGTCTCATTACAAATATAGCATTAATTATAAATTTATTTCTTTTAATAGGTGTTTTAACAATATTTGAAGCAACTCTGACCTTACCTGGAATTGCTGGTATAATTTTAACTGTGGGTATGGCTGTCGATGCTAATGTTTTGATATTTGAGAGAATTAAAGAAGAATTAAAAGACGAAAAAAATAACTTAATTGCTTTTGATAGTGGCTATACTAAGTCAAGAACAGCTATTCTTGATGCAAATATAACAACATTAATTGCTGCAATTATATTATTTTTCATGGGATCTGGTCCTATCAAAGGCTTTTCTTTAACTCTAGGAGTTGGAATATTTACTACACTTTTTTCAGTTTATTTCATAGCTAGATTATTGACTGTTTTGTATGTAGCCAAAAACAAGCAAAAAGAAGGATTAATTTAGATGATAGCATTTAACAAATATTATAATAGATTTAACATTCTTTCAGTTTCGCTCGTTGTAGTCTCATTATTATTATTGACGTTCAAGGGTTTAAATTTTGGTATAGATTTTAAAGGTGGAACACTGATTGAACTTAGGGCGTCAGAGTCTAAAATTAATGTATCTTCTTTAAGAGATAATCTTAATCAAATGAACTTAGGTGATGTTTCGGTTAAAAAATTTGGAAATGAAACTGATTTTTTAATTAAGTTTGAAAATAATGATAATAAAAATGTAATAGAAGAAATTAAAACAAACCTTGATAAGTCTTTTGGAAATAATTTTAATTTTAGAAGAGTTGAAAACGTAGGACCAAAAGTAAGTGCAGAACTATTAAAGTCTGGAATTATAGCAATATCAGTTGCTTTGATTTTAATGCTTATCTATATTTGGATTAGATTTGAATGGCAATTTAGTCTTGGAGCTATATTAGCTTTATTTCATGATGTTATAGTAACATTAGGTTTATTCTCTCTTCTTGGACTAGAAATTAATTTATCAATTATTGCTGCTGTACTAACAATTGTGGGCTATTCAATGAATGATACTGTCGTAATTTTTGATAGAGTTAGAGAAAATTTAAGAAAATATTCAGATATAAAAATTTTTGAACTAACAAATATTTCAATAAATGAAACTTTATCGAGAACTTTAATAACTTCTATAACAACTTTGTTAGCATTGTTATCGATATTCTTCTTTGGTGGTGAAATTTTAAGAGGCTTTTCTCTAGCTATGATATTTGGTGTAATTTTTGGTACTTATTCATCTATATACATTGCTAATACAGTTCTAGTTAGACTTAGAGTCTCTCAAAAAACTGTTTTAAAAGAAGACGGTAATAATTAATATAAATTTTGAGCTGCAACCATTGTCAGTAGCATTGGTATGGACAATAATGTGTTTGTTCTTGAAAATAACATTGCTGTTCTTGCAGATTTAGCTTTTAATTCTGGTTCACACTCAACAATACCCAAAGCTCTTTTCTGATTAGGCCAAATAACAAACCATACGTTGAAAGCCATAATTAAACCTAACCACATTCCAATACCTATTGCCGTATGTTTTGGTATTCCAGAACCAATACTAAGTGTCATTGAATCATGTAAATATCCATTTAGTCCAGCGAGAATTAATCCAGATAAAACAGTAAGTGCTGCCCCCCACCTAAAATAAAATAATGCAGCAGGTGCAATAACTTTTCCAATTGCAGGTTTTTGTTCATCAGGAATTTTACCCATATTCGGAATTTGGACGAAATTGAAATACCATAGCAAACCTATCCACATTATTCCAACTATCACATGAACATATCTTGCAACCCAACTCCAAAAAATTCTATCAAAGCTAAACCCATCATTTTGATAAAATAATCCTAGAAATAAAATTATAGCAATCGCTAAAGATGCATGTATTGTTTTTGAAAGTGATGAAAGTAAGTTTCCCATTACTTTTTAATATACTAATTTCATCTAGATATAACAATATTTATTATCTAATTTAAAAGTGGTTTTAAAAATTTACCTGTATAACTGTTAGTAATTTTACAAATTTCCTCAGGTTTACCCTCTGCGATAATTTTTCCACCTTTTACTCCTCCCTCAGGGCCCATATCCACTATATAATCTGCTGTTTTAATCACATCTAAATTATGCTCTATGACTACCACGGTATTTCCTAGTGAGACAAAAGTATGAAGAATTTCCAGCAATTTTTTAATATCATGCTGATGTAGGCCTGTAGTTGGTTCATCTAAAATATACATAGTTCTACCTGTCGAACGTTTAGATAATTCCTTGGCAAGTTTTATTCTTTGAGCCTCACCACCTGATAATGTTGTAGCTTGTTGTCCAATTTTTATATAACCAAGACCAACTTTTTTTAAAGTAAGCAGTTTAGTTTTGATATTAGATATGTTTTCAAAATATTCACAACCCTCATCTACAGTCATATCCAAAACATCAGCAATACTTTTATCTTTAAATTTTATTTCTAAAGTTTCTCTATTATATCGGGTACCTTTGCATTCATCACACTGTATATAAACATCAGGTAAAAAATGCATTTCATAAGTAATTACTCCATCACCTTCACAAGCCTCACATCTTCCACCCCTTACATTAAAAGAAAATCGACCTGGCTTATAACCTCTTGTTTTTGATTCTGGTAATCCTGTAAACCAATCTCTAATTGGACCAAAAGCACCTGTATAAGTTGCTGGATTTGATCTGGGTGTTCGACCAATAGGTGACTGATCGATGTCAATAATTTTATCAACTAATTCAGTTCCTTTAAAACCTTTAAAAGGTTTCGGAATCTTTCTAGATTTATTATTATTTAAAGTTAAGTTGAGCGCATTATATAAAGTCTGTAACACAAGAGTAGATTTACCACTACCAGATACACCAGTTACACAAGTTAAACTGCCAAGTGGTATCTTTAAATTCACATTATCCAAGTTGTTACCACTAGCTCCCGTAATTTCTAAAAATCTACCATTTTTTGCCAACCTTCTTTTTTGAGGAACATTAATCTTTAATTTATTTGAAAGATATTTACCTGTTATACTGTTTTTATTTTGGCTAATTTCTTTAAAAGAACCTTGTGCAACTATTTCACCACCATTATTACCAGCTTCAGGACCAAGATCAATTATATGATCTGCGTTTTCCATTGTTTCAGTATCATGCTCTACTACAATTACTGTATTGCCTAAATCTCTCAACCTTTTAAGCGCATTAATTAATTTTACATTATCTTTTTGATGAAGACCAATAGAGGGTTCATCAAGTACATATAAAACACCTGTTAATCCAGAACCTATTTGTGAAGCCAAACGTATTCTTTGTGCTTCACCACCCGATAAAGTTCCAGACTCTCTTGATAGTGTAAGATAGTCAAGACCAACATTTAATAAAAAATTTAATCTTTCATTTATCTCTTTTAAAATATGTTCAGCAATTTTTACTTGTCTTTTATCAAGAGTATTTTTAAGATTTTCAAACCATTTAGCAGCATCAGAAATAGATTTTTCAGTCACTTCACTTATATGTAATCCATCAATTTTAACACAAAGAGCTTCATCTTTTAGTCTATGACCATTACATCTCTCACACTTTGTATCAGATTGGTATTGAGAAATTTCCTCTCTTTTCCAATCACTATCTGTTTCTAAATATCTTCTTTCTAGGTTGTTTATTACTCCTTCAAATGTCTTTTTATGAGAATATTTTTCATAACCATCATCATATGAGAACTTTATTTCTTCTTCATCAGATCCATAAAGTATTATATCTTTTATCTTTTTAGAAAGTTTTGACCATTTATCTTCTAATGAGAATCCATAATGTTTTGCTAATGATGAGAGTGTTTGTGCATAATATAATGTTGTAGTTTTTGCCCAGGGCTCTATAGCTCCATCTGCGATACTTTTTTTTTCATTTGGTATAACCAAATTGGGATCAACATTTAATTTTATTCCTATTCCTTCACATTCTTCGCAAGCACCAAATGGACTATTAAAAGAAAAAAGTCTTGGTTCAATTTCTTCAATTGTGAAGCCACTTTCTGGACAGGCAAATTTAGTTGAGAATATTAATTTTTCTAATTTTCTAAATTTTTTAGGTAAAGTTTCATCCTCATATTCAACAAAAACTAAACCATTAGCAATATTAATCGATGACTCAATACTTTCAGCCAGTCTATTTCCTAGAGATGAATTTAGAACTATTCTATCAACAAGAATGTAAATATCGTGTTTAACTTTTTTATTTAATTCAGGGACTTTTTCAATATCGTATAAAACATCATCTATTTTTATTTTTCTAAACCCTCTTTTTTTGTAATTTAAAATTTCTTTTCTATATTCTCCCTTACGACCTCTTACGACTGGTGCATAAATATATATAGTTGATTTTTTTGGGAGTTCTTTAATTTTATCAACAATTTGTGTGACAGTTTGTGATGTAATAGGTTTACCAGTAAATGGTGAAAAAGGTATTCCTGCTCTAGCATACAGTACTCTCATATAATCATAAATTTCAGTCACTGTTGCAACTGTAGACCTAGGATTTTTTGAGGTATTTTTTTGCTCAATTGATATTGCTGGACTTAATCCTTCAATCAAATCTACATTAGGTTTTTTCATTTTGTCCAAAAATTGTCTCGCATATGCCGATAAACTTTCAACATATCTTCTTTGTCCTTCAGCATAGACTGTATCAAACGCTAATGATGATTTTCCCGATCCAGATAAGCCAGTAATTACAACAAATTTATCTTTAGGTATTTCTAAAGAAATATTCTTCAAATTATGTTCTTTAGCTCCCTTAATAACTATCTTTTTAATCATAATTTTTGTTGCTTTGACTTAATAAAATTAATATTCAGAGTAAATTGTGATATAGTTCAAATAAATTAATTTAACAAATATTAAAATATTATGGCTGGAAGTTTAAATAAAGTACTTTTAATTGGTCGTTTGGGCGCAGACCCTGAAATTAAACAAATGGTTAACGGTAAAAGCGTAGCTAGATTAAGTTTAGCTACTAGCCAATCTTGGAAAGATAAGAATTCAGGTGAAAAAAAAGAGAAAACTGAATGGCACCGTATAGTTGTATTTAACGAAGGACTAGTAAATGTTGTTCAACAATATTTGAAAAAAGGTGCTCAGATTTATGTTGAAGGTCAATTAACAACTAGAAAATGGAAAGACGAGCAATCTGGTCAAGATAAGTATTCAACTGAAATTGTTATTCAAGGTTATAATTCATCTTTAACAATGTTGGGTGGTGGAAATTCTGGTGGTGGAATAGCTAATGATAACACTCCATCAACATCTAACAATGATGACATGTCTCAAATATCTAATGATATGGATGACGAAATTCCGTTTTAATTCATATGCAAAAAACAGAAGTTCCCGAAGATAAAAATATTAAGTTAATCTCAATGCATGATGAGATGAGTTCGTCTTATCTTTCTTATGCAATGAGTGTAATAGTTAGTAGGGCGCTACCTGATATTAGAGATGGCCTAAAGCCAGTTCATAGAAGAATTTTGTACGCAATGTACAAAGGTGGTTATGACTGGTCTAAACAATTTAGAAAATCTGCAAGAATAGTAGGTGATGTAATTGGTAAATATCATCCTCACGGTGATCAGTCTGTATATGATGCCCTAGTAAGAATGGTACAAGATTTTTCGATGAGTTTACCTTTAGTTGAGGGTCAAGGAAACTTTGGTTCTATCGACGGAGATCCTGCAGCTGCAATGAGATATACAGAAACAAGGCTTTCGAAAGTCTCTCAATATTTAATTGATGATATTGAGAAGAATACAGTTGAATATAAAAGTAATTATGATGAAACTGAAAAGGAACCTACGGTTCTCCCATCACAATATCCAAACTTATTGGTAAATGGGGCAGGTGGTATAGCCGTTGGAATGGCAACGAGTATTCCACCGCATAATTTAGGTGAAATTATTGATGGCACATTAGCTTTGATTGAAAATAAAGATATTAAGATTAAAGAATTAATGAAACATATACCAGGACCAGATTTTCCAACAGGTGGCGTAATAATTGGCAAAGATATTATCAAACAAGGATATAACAATGGCAGAGGTTCATTTAAAATAAGAGGTGAAGTCTCAGCCGAGTCTCTTAAAAATGGAAGAGATAGATTGGTAATTACATCTATTCCATATCAAGTAAACAAATCAGTTTTAAATGAAAGAATTGCACAATTAGTAAGAGAAAAAAAAATTGAGGGTATTAAAGATATTAGAGATGAGTCTAATAGAGAGGGTATTAGAGTAGCGATAGATTTAAGAAATGGTGTTGAGCCAGAAACTATAAAAAGACAACTTTACAAAAATACCCAAATCGAAAGTTCTTTTGGTTTTAATACCTTAGCTATAGTTGAAGGAAAACCAAAAACTTGTAATTTAAAAGATTTTTTATCTAGCTTCTTGTCCTTTAGAGAGGACGTTGTAATTAAAAAAACTAAATTCGATTTAAAAAAAGCAGAAGATCGTGCTCATATTTTATTGGGTTTATCTGTTTCTGTTGAAAATTTAGATAAGATTATTAAAATTATTCGTTCATCAAAAACCCCTGATGACGCGAAACAATCTATTCTAAAAACAAAATGGAAAATCAATAAAACACAAAAATTAATTTCTTTAGTGGAAGGTAAAAAAAGTAAAAATCTTTACTCATTAACAGAGCCTCAAGTATTAGCTATTCTAGAATTAAGATTACAAAAATTAACAGCCTTAGGAGCTAACGAAATCGAAGTTGAGATAAAAAAATTAGCTGAATTAATTACTAAATTTAAAAAAGTTATATCCTCTAAAAAAGAACTTTTAAAAGTAATCAGTGAAGAGCTTAAAAGTATTAAAGAAAAATTTGCAATTCCAAGAAGAACTAAAATAATAGACGCTGTATTAAATTATGACATTGAAGAAACAATACAAAAACAGTCAGTAATAATAACTGTAACTTTACAAGGATATATAAAGAGAGGGTCTTTAGATGGTGTTAAACAACAAAAAAGGGGTGGTAAGGGAAAATCTGGAATTACCACAAGGGATCAAGACTCAGTCATTCAAACATTGTCAGTTAATACTCACACTTCTGTTTTATTTTTTTCTACAGAGGGTTTGGTTTATAAAATCAAAGCATGGAAAATTCCTGAGGGGTCAACAAGTTCAAAGGGTAAATCTTTGTTTAATATTTTACCTTTAAAAAATCACCAATCTATAAGCTCAATCATGCCGATGCCAGAAAATGATACAGACCTTAAGAATTATCAAATAATTTTTGCAACCGCTCAAGGTAAAGTTAGAAAAAACAGCCTAGATGATTTTTCTTCAATTAATGCCTCAGGAAAAATTGCAATGAAACTTGATAATAATGATAAAATTGTAGGTGTAAAAATATGTCAGGATGATCAAGATATTATATTAAGCACTAAATTTGGTAAATGTATAAGATTTGAAGCAAAGAAATTAAGAGTTTTTAAAGGCCGTTCATCTAAAGGAATTAAAGGAATTGAGTTGGCTACAAATGACGAGATTGTATCTCTTTCTGTTATTGATAACGATAATACCAAAAAAAATGGTAAAATATCAAAAGATGAAAAATCAGAAATTAAAGCTAAAGAAAAATTTGTTTTATCAATAAGTGAAAATGGGTATGGCAAAAAGACTTCCCATACTGATTATCGTGTAACAAATCGGGGTGGAAAAGGAATTATTGGAATTGTAAATTCACCAAGAAATGGAAATATAACATCATCATTTCCAGTATATGAAGGAGATGAAATATTAATTTCAACAAATAAGGGTAGAGTAATTAGGGTTGCTGTTAAAGAGATTAGATCAGCCGGTAGAAACACGCAAGGTGTTAGAATTATTAAATTATCAGGTGATGAAAAAGTTGTTTCTGCAATTAAAATTGATGATAATTTAATCTAATGAATAAAGTTGTTATTTATCCTGGTACATTTGATCCAATAACATATGGACACATCGATGTAATTAAAAAAGCACTAAAATTGTTTGATAAGATAGTTGTTGGTGTTTCAAATGTTAGTAATAAAAATTATTTATTTAGTTCAGAGGAGAGAATAGACATTGTGAATAAAGCACTATTTAAAGATCTTAAATTGAGCAAAAAAAAAATTGTAGTTGTTTCTTTCAATTCACTAACAACTGACTTATGTAAAAAGTTTAAGTCGAATATAATTCTAAGAGGCTTAAGAGCAGTTTCAGATTTTGAATATGAATTTCAGTTAGCTGGAATGAATAGAAAATTAGACAATAATATAGAGACAATTTTCTTAATGTCAGATGTTGAAAATCAGATTATCTCTTCAAAATTTGTTAAAGAAATTGTTAAATTAGGTGGTGACATAAAAAAATTTACGACTAAAAGTACAATTAAATCTTTAAAAGATAAGAATGATAATTATGAATAGATTTTTAATCAAGATATTAATCTTATTTTTTTTAACAACCAATCAATCAATAGCACAGGAGAATATAATGATTTTAAAATTAAAAGATGGAGATGTTAAGATAGAGTTATTTTCGGATGTAGCACCTAACCATGTGAAAAGAATTAAAGAGCTAGCTGACAATGGAAAATATGACAATGTTGTTTTTCATAGAGTAATAGATGGATTTATGGCTCAAACTGGCGATGTTAAATTTGGTAATTCATCATCTAATGATTTTGATTTAGGAAGAGCGGGTATGGGTGGTTCTGATTTACCAGATTTAAAACAAGAATTTAGCAAGTTGCCTCATGATAGAGGGACCTTATCTATGGCGAGATCATCAGATCCTAATAGCGCCAATAGTCAATTTTTTATTTGTTTTAAACCTGCACCGTTTTTAGATAATCAGTATACAGTTTTTGGAAAAGTAGTTGAAGGAATGGAATACGTAGATAAAATTAAAAGAGGTGATGAAAGTAATAACGGCTCTGTGTCAGATCCAGATAAAATAATTAGCTTTAAATCTTTATAGAATTTAATGGCATTAAAAGATTTTGCTTTTAATGTATTAAATAAAGATAAATATGCTAGACACGGATTAATTGAAACCCATAGAGGTAATATTAGAACACCTGCCTTTATGCCAGTTGGAACTCAAGCTACAGTTAAAGCGTGTACGATTAATGATATAATTAAAACAGGCTCTGAGATTATCCTTGGAAATACTTACCACTTAATGATTAGACCTGGTGTCGATAGAATTCAAAAAGCTGGAGGTTTACATAAATTTATGAATTGTGATTTGCCAATACTTACTGACTCTGGGGGATTTCAAGTAATGTCACTATCTAAATTAAATAAAATTGATAGAGAAAAAGGAGCTATTTTTAATTCACATGTTGATGGAAAAAAATTTTATTTAAGCCCAGAAGAAAGTATTAGAATTCAACTTGGATTAAATTCAGACATTGTAATGATTATGGATGAGTGCCCAAAAAAAACTAATGATTATAAGTTAATACAAAAATCTATGGAGTTATCTTTATATTGGGCAAAAAGATCAAAAAATGCCTTTGGTAAAAATCCTCATAAAGCTTTATTTGGAATAATACAAGGAGGACTTTTTAAGGACCTTAGATTACAATCATTAAAGGAATTAGAAAAAATCAATTTTGATGGTTATGCTATTGGTGGGTTAGCAGTAGGAGAAACCCAAAAAGAAATGTTTTCAGTTTTAGATGATATTAAAGATGATTTACCAAATGATAAACCACATTATTTAATGGGCGTAGGTACTCCATCTGATATTTTAGGTGCTGTTAAAAGAGGTATTGATATGTTTGATTGTGTGATGCCAACAAGATCAGGAAGAACAGGATTAGCTTTTACTTGGAATGGTAGAATTAATATAAAGAATAATAGATATAAAGATGATAATACTCCTCTAGATAATAATTGTAGAAATCTCAATCTGAACAAATATTCAAAGAATTATTTGAATCATCTCTTTAATACTAATGAAATTTTAGGTTCAATGATTTTAACTTTACACAATATAAATTTTTATCAAGAATTGATGACTGCTATAAGAAAGAATATTGAAAATGGTACATTTGACACCTTTCATGATAAATATATTGAAAAGCTGTAAATAAGAAACTATTTGTCTCAGAAATTCCTATTTGAATTATTAAAATAATTCTATATATAGATTTAATTCATCTAATGAATGTGGGCCCTTAGCTCAGTTGGTAGAGCAATTCCCTTTTAAGGAATGGGTCGATGGTTCGAGTCCATCAGGGCTCACCACATAACCTAGATATCTTTTATAGGTGGATAATCTAAAGTTACGCCGTTAGTCCATTCTTTAATTTTTCTTATACGATTATCTGGGGAAGGGTGGGTGCTCATAAACTCAGAAGGAGTTTTACCCTTATTATATTCTTTCATTCTTTCCCAAATTTTGATTGTTTCTCTAATATCATATCCTGATAAAGAGGAAAAAATTAACCCAAGATAATCCGCTTCACTTTCTTGTTTTCTATTAAATGGAAACATAATTCCTAATTGAGAGAGTAAACCAACAGTATTCATTCCTGTGGTTCTATTAACTTGAGATAATTTACCACCACTCAGAATATCAACGATTTGAGTTCCAGTATTAAGAAGAGCACCCCGACTTGCCCTTTCTACTGAGTGTTTTGCTACAGCATGTGCTATTTCATGACCCATTACAGCTGCTAGGCCATTTTTATTTTTTGTAACTTCAAGCATACCAGAATAAACTGCAATTTTACCACCTGGCATACACCATGCATTTCTAACTTTTTTATTATCAATTAATATATATTCCCAATCAAAATTTACTGTTGGATCATTTAATTTTGATCTGTAGAAATATTCACCTATTGAATATTCCATTTTTTTTCCTATTTCTCTAATTTCATTAAGTGATTTTAGATCATCACTCATTTTTTCTTTTTCTTTTACTTTTTCATAAATAGCTGCTGCCTGAGCATTTAGCTTAGCTTCAGAGACTATCTTTAATTGTCTTCTTTCAGTAATAGGTGCTGTAGTACAAGAATTAAAGGCAAAACCACAGCAGCTACAACCAACATATGTTAAGAATTTTCTTCTATCCATTTTCAAATATCATTGATAATATATTTTTTAATGAATCTAAATAATAAAATTTTGTTAATTTTATTTATTATTGCAATTTCTTTCGTAATTTACTCAAGTTTTAATTAATCTTATGAAAAAAAATAAAAAAAAGAGATCTTTAACACTTATTCTTAGAAATTATTTTATAACAGGAGTAGTTGTTCTTATACCTATCGGTTTTACTTTATATCTCAGCAAAATCCTTATTGGAGTTTCATCAAATCTTATTCCTGAAAATATTAATCCTAATAATTATCTACCTTATGCGATTCCAGGTATTGAAATATTAATTTCAATTATTTTAATAACTTTTGTTGGTGGTTTATCATTATCCTTTTTAGGAAAAAGAATACTTAAATTAATTGACGATTTATTTAAAAGAATACCTTTTTTAAGAACTATTTATTCCGCAATTCTTCAAATGACTGAGTCTTTTTCTAATAAAGATAATGATAAAAAAAGTGTTGTATTAATAGAATACCCAAGAAAAGGTGTATGGGCCGTTGGATTTGCTACTAAAGAAAATAAAGGTGAAATGGCAGATAAAACTAATCAAAGATTAATTAATGTTTTTGTACCAACAACTCCAAATCCAACTAGTGGTTTTTTATTAATGTTTCCAATTGATGATGTTATTTATCTAAATATGACTTTTGAAGAAGCTTCAAAATTTATAGTCTCAGCAGGAACATCTTCAGGTAAGAACTAAGCTATATCATTAATTATATCTGCTCTATCGTATAACTTTATTAGAGGTTTATATTTACCTATATCTTCATCAGATTTTTCAATTCTATTCATTTCCTTTTCAGCTAATAAAAATAGGTCTTCATTAAGAACAGGGTCAGCTAATTTAAAATTTTTTATTCCACTTTGTTTAAAACCCAAAATGTCTCCAAAACCTCTGATTTTCATATCTTCTTCAGAAATTACAAAACCGTCATTAGAATCTTTAAGTATATTAATTCTTTTTTTTGCATTTTCACTCAAGTTAGATTTGAACATGAGTATACAGGTGGACTGTTTACTGCCTCTTCCAACTCTTCCTCTTAGTTGATGTAATTGGGACAAGCCAAATTTATTAGCATTTTCTATTATAATTGCATTGGCGTTAGGAAAATCGATTCCAACTTCAATAATTGTAGTTGAAACCAATATCTTAAACTTATTATTTAGAAAATTATTTAGTATAAGCTCTTTATCTTCAATATTAGTTTTTCCATGAAGTAGACCCACATTATTTGGGAATGCCTTACTAAGATATTCAAATTTTTTGATAGCAGAAGTGTGATCAACTTTTTTCGATTCTTCAATCAGAGGGCAAACCCAAAAAACTTGATTATTAAGTTCTATTTGTTTTTTTATAAACATTAAAACATCATCAATCTTAGTTTCTAATTTACTGTAGGTTTTTATGGGTTTTCTTGCTGCTGGTTTTTCTCTAATTATTGAAAGATCCATATCACCATAAATTGTCATTGTTAATGTTCTTGGAATTGGCGTAGCTGTCATTAATAAAACATCACAATCGTTTCCACCTTTATCGGATAATTTCTTTCTTTGATTTACACCAAATTTATGCTGTTCATCTATAATTATTAATCCTAACTTTTTGAAAGTTACTTTTTTTTGAAAAATTGCATGAGTTCCAAAAACTATATCTATGTCATGATTTGATAATTCATTAAGTATTTCTTTTTTATCTCTATATTCTGATTTCCCTGAAATTAATCTTATATTTACATTCTTTGGAAATAATTTTTTTGCAAGATTAAAATGCTGTCTAGCTAAAATTTCGGTTGGGGCCATTAAAGCAACTTGAAAACCTGAATTTATTGTATTGTATGCAGAAATAAGAGAAACGATAGTTTTACCACTACCAACATCCCCCTGTAACAGTCTAAACATTTTAGTATTAGCACATAGATCATTATTTATTTCTTTAAGTGATTTTAATTGATCATTTGTTAGTGTAAAATCTAAATTCTTTATTATTAAAGCTTGTTTTTTTAAATTTATTTTTTTCTTCTTTTTTTTTATCCTTTTTATTTTTTTTCTGATTTCTGAATTAACTAAGAATGTAGAAAAAATTTCATCATAAGCAAGTCTTTGATAAAAATTATCTTTATAATTTCCTTGATTCTGAGGTTCGTGTAATTCTTTAATTGAATCATTCCAACTTATACCATCAAATTTTTTTAGTAATTCTTTAGAATGCCATTCATCTAAAATAGGCAATTTGTTCATTATTTGTTTTATTATCTTATTGTAGACTTTTTCTGTAATACCTTCTGTAAGTGAATACGTGTTATGTTTTTGTTTTATTAACGAAGCATTTTCAGAAATATATTTTGGATTAGTAAGCTGATATTTATTTCTGAATCTACCTATTTTACCACTTATTGTTACATTTTTTCCTATAGGTAAAATTTTTTTAATATATCCCTCGTAACTATTGAAAAAAATGCAGTCTAATTCTCCTGTTTCATCTGAACAAATAACTTTATTAGGTAGGTTTCTTATTCGAGGAAAAGAATATTTTTTAGGAACTATTGTTATTGTTTGAATTTCTCCCAACTTCAAATCTTTTATTTTAGATGATAAACTTCTATCTGTATAAGACTTAGGTAATTTCCATAATAGATCAAAAATATTGTTTATTCTTTTTTTTTTAAGTAAATTGGTGGTTTTATTACCTACACCTTTTAAAATTGACAAATCTGACAATAAATATTTATAATTACTTTTATTATCCATAAACAACTAATATATTATAATAATGGACCTCAATATAGATCTATTAAAAAAAAAAATTATTTACAGATCTAATTATCGTGGTACTAAAGAAATGGACAAACTTTTAGGTGCATTTACCAAAAAATATATTGACGGATTAAGCACCAACGATCTTCTTGACTTAGAAAAGTTATTAAACATAGATGATGATAATTTATATAGTTTTTATAACAAATTAAAAACTGATTTTGAATTTGAGAGTAATAATGTAAATTCTTTATTTAGAAATTTTAAGTATAGTGAAAAATAATGGCGGAGAGACTGGGATTCGAACCCAGGAAAGAGTTGCCCCTTTGCCGGTTTTCAAGACCGGTGCTTTCAACCGCTCAGCCATCTCTCCACGAAGAAGCTTTTATAATTAAAAATATTTAATTCAACTATAAAATAGTCTATTTAACATAGTTATTAATTAATTAGCTAAATTATCTATGAAAGAACAATTCAATAAAGGTTTATTATTAACTTCTCTAGGATCTTTTTGGTGGGGTTTTATTGGTGTAATATATTTTCAATATGTATCATTTATTGGTCATATAGAACTAATAGTTCATAGATGTTTATGGACAGCAGTAATGCTTATTTTTACAACTTCAATTCTTTCAAAATGGAATCTTTTTAAAGATATTTTAAAAAATAAGAAAACTTTATTTGCTTTGTTGGTCTCTGGTTTTTTGATATTTATAAATTGGGCTGTATGGATATATGCCGTTGCAACAGAACGAATTATTGATGCAAGTTTTGGCTATTTCATTATGCCGATTATAAGTGTTTTGTTAGGATATATTTTTTTTAAAGAGAAACTTAATTCAAAAAGAATTTTTTCAATTTTATTAGTTCTATTATCAATTATCATTCTAATATTCATAAATTTAAAAAGTTTACCCTGGGTAGGTTTGATAGTAGCATTTAGTTGGGCTTTTTATAATCTTATCAGAAAGAAGATTAATGTAGATACTGATGTAGGTATATTAATTGAAAGTTTATATATACTTCCTTTTGCTTTACTTATTTTTTATTTTATAACTAAAAATGGATTTAATGATTTTAGCTTATCAAATCCAGGCTTAAGTCTTTTTTTAATGTTAGCTGGTCCTATGACTGTGATTCCTTTATTTTTATACGTTAGAGGTGTTGAATTGATTGGGCTGGGCCCTACAGGTATGATTTTCTATATAACTCCAACATTACAGTTTATTCTTGGTTATTTTTATTATAATGAAGAGTTTTCTATTATTAAATTTGTGAGTTTTATTATTATTTGGATTGCTGTAGTTATATATCTAAAGGATCTTTATGAAACAAGTTAGTATTCTTATTCTTATTTTAACATTATTTACACATAATTCATACGCTGATAATAATTTAGAATTTGAAAATTGGAAAAAAACTTTTAAAGCTGTTGCACTTAAAAATAATATTTCTGAAAATACTTTTAATCTAGTTATGTCAGATGTTAAATTTTTACCTAAAGTTATTGAATATGATAGGTATCAACCAGAATTTTATGAAGATACTAAAACTTATATTTCTAAAAGAAGTTCAGATAAAAAAGTAAAAAAAGGGATTATTTTTTACAAAGATCAATCTGAACTAATTAATAAAGTTGAAAAAAAATTTGATGTAGAGAAAGAATTACTTTTAGCATTAATGGGAATTGAAACTAACTTTGGCACATATGTTGGTAAAATGGATATTCTGTCTTCATTAGCAACATTAAGTTTTGATCAGAGAAGATCTAAATTTTTTACAAATGAATTGTTAATTCTATTAAAATTAATTGATACAAATCAAATTGATTATAAATCATTATATGGGTCATGGGCAGGGGCATTTGGTTTTTTCCAGTTTATGCCTTCTACAATTGAAAATTATGCAATTGATTATAATAATGATAACTATATTGATCTCAAGAATTCACAAGACTCGTATGCTTCTGCAGCTAACTATTTAAATAATATGGGATGGAACCAAGAAACACCATGTTTTTATAAAATTAATCTAAATAACGATATTTCAGATAAATATTTAAATGTTTCAGCAAAAAAATTAAAGAATAAAAAAAAATTAAGATATTTTAAAAAATTTTTAAAAAACAATGAAATAATAGACTCTTTAGATGAAAATTTAAAAGTTGCTATAATTACTCCAGATAAAGATATTGTTGAAAATGCTAATAAACTTAGTCCAGCCTATTTAGTTTTTGATAATTACGAAATAATTTTAAAATGGAATCGATCTTTAAGATTTGCTTTAGCAGTATGCACATTAAAAGATAAAATTAAGAATGAATTATAAATTAATACTGATAATTTTTTTACCACTTCTGTTAATAGGTTGTGATAAAACATTTAACATTAAAAATGAAAATTTAGATCTTTTAAGAGATGATAAATACAGAAATTCAGGTTTTGCACTTATCTATAATGATAAATTAGAAAACATTAAAAAAATTGAGAATAGATCTTTAAATATTTATCACAAATCTCTTAAAAGAAAATCAATGGTTAAAATTACAAACCCTGCTAATGGGAATTTTTTAATTGCTGAAGTTAAATCAAATAAAGTAAAATTTTCAAATTTTTATAATTCTATATTGAGTCCCAGAATAGCAGAAACATTAGATTTAGATCAAAATGAACCATATGTTGAAATAGTATTGATATCAAAAAATTCTACTTTTATTGCAGGAAAAGCAAAAACATTTGAAGAGGAAAGTAAAGTTGCAGAAAAGGCTCCAATAGATGGAATTCAAATTAATGATTTAAACGTAAAGAAAAAGAAAAAAAAAATTATAACAAAAAAAAAATTTTCCTATTCTATTAAAGTTGCAGATTTTTATTATAAAGACACAGCCAGAATCTTATTGGATCGTATTAAAAAAGAAACCTCTATTAAGAATTTAAAGATTATTGAATTATCAAAAACAAATTATAGACTTCTAATAGGTCCTTTTAATGATATAAAATCTTTAAGAAATAATTTTGAAAAAATGGATTTATTTAACTTTGAAAATTTAGAGGTTTTAAAAAATGTATAAAAATTTCATACTTTTCTTATTTTCAATTTTATTTTTTTTTAATCACGCTTTTGCAAATGTTGATATAAAAGCTAGAACAGCAATTCTACAAGACTACTTATCAGGTGAAATTCTTTATGAAAAAGAGCCAGATAGATCGATTTATCCTGCTTCAATGACAAAAATCATGACAAGTATTATTGCTTTTGATTTGATTAAATCTGGTGATTTGAGTTTAGATGAAAAATTTTTAATTTCAGAAAAAGCTTGGAGATTATCTACTGCTGGTTACTCTTCTATGTTTGTAATGGTTGGAGATGAGGTTTCGGTTGAAAATTTACTTAAAGGTATAATAGTTGCTTCAGGTAATGACTCATGTATTGCTTTGGCAGAGGGAATAGCTGGTACAGAGGAAGAATTTGCCATTATGATGACTTCTAAAGCAAGAGAAATAGGAATGGAAAATACTAATTTTGCTAACTCTTCAGGAATTAATGATCCTGATAATTATTCTACTGTTAGAGATATTATGATTATGTCTAATTATTTAATAAAAAATCATCCTGAATTTTATAAATGGTTTAAAGAAAAAGAATTTACTTGGGATAGGACAGGGGGCGATCCTATTACACAAGGTAATAGAAATCCTCTTTTATATAAAAATATGGGAGTTGATGGTGTAAAAACAGGTTACCTAGCTGTAGAAAGATATTCATTAGCATCATCCTTAGAAAGAAAAGGTAGAAGATTAATAGCTGTTGGTAGTGGATTTGAAACAAAGACATTGAGATCAAAGGAAAGTGCAAAACTATTAACTTATGGACTTACAAATTTTGATTTAGTTGAAATAGCAAAATCCAATGAATCATTTAACGATGTTGATGTTTGGCTTGGAAAAAAAAATAAAGTCAGCGTCTATTCTAAAGATGATATATACAAAATAATTAAAAAAGGTCAAAAAAAATTACTTAAAATTAAATTAATTTATGATGGCCCTATAGAAGCTCCAATTAAAAAAGATCAGATTTTGGCTAAATTGAAAATAGTTTATGATCAAGATTTAGTAGGTGAATACGACCTTCTAGCTTTAGAAGATGTTAAAAAAGTAAATATCTTTTCAAGACTAATGAAGTCATTAAATTATTTAATTTGGGGTGATGTCTAAAAAAATTGTAATAGTTTTTGAAGGTATTGAAGGTAGTGGTAAAACTTTTCACATCAAACATGTGTCTAACTATCTAAAAAAAAAGAAAATCAGTCACGTTTCGATAAGGGAACCGGGAGGTAGTAAGAACTCAGAAAAAATAAGAAAGTTAATTTTAAATAACAAGTCAAATTTTCAAAAAAACACTGATTTATTACTTTATCTAGCAGCTAGAAGTGAAAACATAAGTTACTTAAGAAAATTTTATAAAAAAAAGATAATTTTATTAGATAGATTTACAGACTCAACTTTAGCGTATCAACATTATGGTATGGGTATAAACCTAGATATAATAAAAAAGATTAATGACCATATTCTAAATAATTTTAAAGTAAATTTTACTTTTTTAAATATTGTAAATGAGAAAAATATGATTAAAAGATTGGGAAAGAGAGTCAAATTAAACAGATATGATAAATTTAATAAAGATTTTTATAGAAGGGTTCAAAAAGGATACCTCAAATTAAGTAAAAATAAAAAAAATTATCAAATTATAGACTCAAACTTATCAATCGAGAAAAATAAAAAGAATATAATTAACAAAATAGAAAAGCTAATAAGATGAACCTTTGTTCTAAATCACAAACAAAACTCTATGGTTTAGATGAAGAACTTAACGAATTAATAAATCTATATAATAATTCAAAATTACCAAATAAAATTTTGCTTTCAGGAGAAAAAGGTATTGGTAAGTGTACACTTGCTTATCATTTAATAAATTATGTTTTATCTAGCAATGAAGAAAATCCTTACAACACTAATGATCTTCAAATAAATACAGACAATCGTTCTTTTAAATTAATTCAAAATAACTCAAATCCAAATTTTAATCTAATAGACGTAAGCTCTGAAAAAAAAAGTATTGAAATTAATCAGATTAGAAGCTTAATCAATAATCTAAATAAATCCTCATTCAATTCAAAACCAAGGTTTATATTAATTGATAATATTGAATTTTTGAATGTAAATTCTATTAATGCTTTACTTAAAATTTTAGAAGAACCTAACGAAAATACTTATTTTATTTTGATAAATAATAATAAAAAAATTCTATCTACTCTTTTATCTAGGTGTTTAAATTTTAAGATATCACTAACTAACGAAAAGGTTATTTTCGTGAATAAGTTATTATTTGGTGATGAAATTAAAAACTTAATTAATTCTGATATATTAAATTATTACCACACACCTGGTAAAATTTATGATGTATTAGAATTTTCTAAAGAAAAGGAGATAGACTTAAAAGATGTTAATCTAAAAGAGTTTTTATCATTAATTATTAATGGATCTTATTATAAAAATGATAATAAAATAAGGATGATTTTATATGATTATTTAGAATTATTTTTGCTTAAAAAAGTTTCCATCACTTACTTTGAAATTTTTAGTTATTTTTTAAAAAAGATTAATAATGTGAAAAAGTTTAACCTAAATGAAGAATCTTTATTTTTAGAAATTGACACAAAATTATTAAATGGATAAAAATTTTTATATTACTACCCCAATTTATTATCCATCTGCAAAACCTCATATGGGACATGCTTACTCAAGTATAATTGCAGATTTTTTTGCTAGATTTAAAAAAATAGACGGTTTTAAAGTTCATTTTTTAACCGGTACTGATGAACATGGTTTAAAAATTCAAAGATCAGCTGAAAAAAAAGGATTAAAACCATTACAATTTTGTGATGAAATTAGTAAAACTTTTAGAAATCTTTCTGAAATACTAAATCTAACTAATACAGATTTTATTAGAACCACAGAAACCCGCCATAAAACTTCAGTTCAACACTTATGGAAAGAATTAGAAAAAAATGATGATATTTATCTATCTAAATATTCTGGTTGGTATTCAGTTTCAGATGAAGCGTTTTATAGTGAGGATGAAATCGAAGAAATTAATGGTTCGAAAGTCGCAACTTCATCTAAATCGACTGTAGAATGGGTGGATGAAGAGTCATATTTTTTTAGATTATCTAAATGGGAAAAACCATTACTAGAATTCTATGAAAAAAACCCAGGTTTCATTTCACCTGAAGCAAGAAAAAATGAAGTAGTCAGCTTTGTAAAAAGTGGTTTAAAGGATTTATCAATTAGTAGAAAAAGTTTTTCTTGGGGTATTAAAGTTCCTGGTAATGAAAATCATGTTATTTATGTCTGGTTAGACGCTTTAACAAATTATATTAGTGCTTTAAACTATCCAAATACTAAGGAAAAATTATTTAAAAGTTTCTGGCCGGCCTCTATTCATTTAATAGGAAAAGATATTTTAAGATTTCATGCAGTATATTGGCCTGCATTTCTTCTTGCAGCTAAAATAGATCTTCCTAAAAAAGTTTATGGTCATGGTTGGATACTTTCTGGAGATGAAAAGATGTCTAAATCGAAAGGTAATATTCTTGATCCCATAGAAATTATTAATGAATATGGTTTAGATTCATTAAGATATTATCTTATAAAAGAAGTTTCATTTGGTAATGATGGAAATATTTCTCAAGAACGTTTAGAAGATTGTATTAACAGTGACTTGGCTAATAATTTTGGTAATCTGTGTCAAAGAGTAACCGCCTTTGCAATTAAAAATTGTGACAGTAAAATTCCAAAAAAAATTGAATTTAATGAAGATGATCACAAGATACTAAATAATTATAAAGATAATATTGAGTTAATTAGAGAAAAAATTGACAATCAAGATATCAATTTCTATATAAACTTTATCGTTAATTCATTATTTGAAGCCAATAAATATTTTAATGATCAAGAACCATGGAATAAAAAAGAAGATTTATTTAGATTAAATACCATTGTTTTTACAACATTAGAAATTGTTAGAAAAGTTAGTTTTTTACTGTATCCAATTATTCCACAAAGCTCTATTAAAGCACTTAAAATTTTTGGCATAAATGAAGCTGACATTAATTTATCGTCTATAGAAAATAATAACTTTTTATCAAAAGTTGATAAAATTAATAAAATAGATATTCTTTTCAAAAAAATAGAAAAAAAAGATGATTGATTCACATTGTCATTTAGATCATGAACCGCTTTTAAGCGATTTACCCAATGTTATTAAACGATCCAAGGATGTTGGTATCAAAAAATTACTAACTATTTCTACTTCTTTTGAAAGTTTTTCTAGAATCAAAAATATTATAGACAAAGACGAAATGATTTACGGTACAATAGGTGTACACCCCCATGAAACTAATGATGAAATTATTAGTTCAGATAATATTGTAAAAAATTTTAATGAAAATCCTAAAATTATTGGGATAGGTGAGACAGGATTAGATTTTTATTACAATAATAGCGATAAAGATAAACAAATTAAAAGTTTCAACGAACATATCAAAGCTTCAATTGAGACTAATGCACCTATAATTATTCATTCGAGAAGTGCAGAAGAGGAAACTTTCAGGATTTTAAATGATTATAAAGATAAAGATCTTAAAATCCTAATGCATTGTTTTACAGGTTCAAAAAAGTTTGCAGAAAAATTACTTGATTTAAATGCTTTTTTTTCAGCGAGTGGAATTATAACATTTAAAAATTCATTAGAATTACAAGAAACGTTTAAATTTCTGCCATTAGAAAAAATTTTAATAGAAACAGACAGCCCATTCTTAGCCCCAGTTCCAAATAGAGGAAAAAAAAATGAGCCTTCTTTTATAGATTATACTGCTCAAAAATTAGCAGAATTAAAAGAAATAACTAAATCTCAACTTGTAGAAATAACAACTAATAATTTTAATAAGCTATTTAGCTAATTGATTTTATGAAGTTTATAATCTTAGGATGCGGTAGTTCAATGGGTGTACCAAGACCGGATGGCTTCTTTGGCAATTGTGATCCAAATAATAAAAAAAATTATAGAACTAGATGTTCTGCTTTACTCAAAACTTCTAAAGAAAATATTTTATTTGATACTTCTCCAGATCTAAGACAACAATTGTTACGCCATAAAGTTAAAAAGATTAATAAAGTTTTATACTCACATATGCATGGAGATCAAACACATGGGATTAATGATTTGAGATCTTTTTATATAAACAGTAAAAAACAAATAGATGTATTTGCTGATAAATTTACTGCAAAATATTTAAAAAAAACTTTTTCTTATATTTTCAAAAGCTATTCAAAAGAATATCCAGCTACACTCAAGATAAATAAGCTTAAAAATTATTTCTCTTTAATAAACGAAAGAAAAAAAGTCAAAATTAGATCTATTGAAGTTGCTCATGGTAAAGTAAAATCAAATTGTTTTATTATTGATAAAAAACTGGCTTATATAAGTGATGTGAGTAGAATTTATAATAAAGATTTTAAATATTTTAAAAATTTAAAATATCTAATTATTGATTGTTTATGGTATAATTACCATCCATCACATTTCAATCTTGAAACATCTTTAGATATGATTAAGAAATTCAAACCAAAAAAAGCTATTCTAACAAATCTTTCACCTGTTTTGGATTATATTGAACTTAAAAAAGTTCTTCCTAATAATGTGATACCAGCACATGATGGACTTACTATAGAATTATAGAATATTTTCTATTTTATTTACTAATTTCTTTGACATTGGGTTTGTAAAGGACGTAAATGTATCTTCAACTTTACCTTCTTTGTTTATTAAGATTTTATGGAAATTCCATTTAGGAATAGCTGATTTACCGTGATTATTTTTAGCCCATTTAAACAAATCATGAGCATTATCACCTTTTACTTCAGTAATAGCAGATAAAGGGAAATTTATATTAAAATTTACTTTGCAAAATTCTTTGACTTCAGAATTTTTGTTTTTTTCTTGATTAAAAGAATTTGATGGAACTCCTAATACAATCAAACCTCTTGATCTATATTTATCCCACAATTCTTGTAAATCAGTATATTGTTTAGTAAATCCACAATAGCTTGCGGTATTTACAATTAAAATAACTTTATTTTTATACTCATTAAAATCTATAGTTTCACCTGTGATACTTTCAATTTTAAAATCAAAAAAAATCTTGTCATAATTTGCATTAACATTACTTTTAAAAAAAAACATAATAATTGTTATCCCAATAAAAATTAACTTTCTCATCTCTTAAATTTATTTGTTAGGTGTAAGTAATATTAAAAAATATCCAAATAAAGTGGATAATAATGACCCAGTCAATACACCAATTTTTACACCATCCATATATTGAATATTTTCAGCAAATGCTAAGTTTCCAACAAATAGACTCATCGTAAATCCTATTCCAGTCAATACACCTACACCATAAAAGTTAAACCAGTTAGAATTATTTGGCATTTGAGCAATTTTGGTTTTTATAGAAACGTAAGAGAACAAGAAAACACCTAATTGTTTACCTACAAATAATCCTAGTACAATTCCTAATGGCACTTTATTTAACAAAGATCCAAAAGTTAAACCTTCCAGAGATACACCTGCATTTGCAAAAGCAAACAATGGCATAATACCAAAAGCAACATAAGGGCTGATTGCATGTTCAACTTTTATTAATAATGAAAAATCTTTTTCTTTTTTTCTATGTGGAATTGTCATTGCTAATAAAACACCAGCAATCGTTGCATGAATTCCTGAATTATGAGTAAAATCCCAAAGAAAAATACCTACAATTAAATAAGGTAAAAACTTTTTAATATTAAACTTATTTATAATTAACAAAATTATGAAAGCTAACAACATCAAACTTAAATATTTGATACTTAAATCTCCTGAGTAAAAAATAGCAATGATCAAAATTGCTCCAAGATCATCAATAATTGCTAATGCTGTTAAAAAAACTTTTAATGATAATGGAACTCGTTTTCCTAATAATGACAAGACACCTAATGAGAATGCAATATCAGTAGCAGAGGGTATAGCCCATCCATTTAAAGTTTCACTATCCCCTAGATTTATAAAAACATAGAATAAAGCTGGAACTAACATTCCACCTACAGCAGCAATTATTGGTAGTAAGGCTTGTTTTATATTTGAAAGTTCACCTTGTAAAAATTCTCTTTTAATTTCTAAAGTTACAAAAAAAAAGAATATTGCCATTAAGGCATCGTTAATCCAATGGATAACAGATAATTTTAATCCAAAATTGTTAATTCCTATAAATAAATATTTATTTAAAGTTGAAAAATATAATTCTGATAAATTAGAGTTACTAATAATTAATGCTATAATTGCAGCAAAAAGCAGAACTAACCCGCTGGCTGCTTCTAACTTAAAAAACCATTTAAATGGTTTGGATAAATAATTGATCATATTAAATTAAGTCTTTAATAAATAATTGGATATCTTTCAAGGTTTCAAAAAGACTAAATATTATTAATTCTAGACCTGGAAAAACAACATATAAAACAGACTTAAAGGTATCTATTAAGATTATTAAGGCAACAAAAGTTATTATTGATACTAAAATATAGGATAAAAATTTTGTTATACTTAAGCTCGATTTAGCTCGATATTTTGTAACTTCAAATTTCTTTTTTTCAGTTTTATTTAAATTGTCAGTTTTCTTTTTTGGTTTAATATCTTCTATTTTTTGATTTTTAATAGGTATAGAAACTCTTGGCTGTATTTCTTCTTTAAGTTTTAAATTTACCTTATTGGGATTGAAGAACCAAACATGATTACATGATCCACATTGAATTGTTCTTCCTGTGCTAGGTATAAGATCAGAATTTACATCAAATATTTTGCTACAGTTAATACATTCTATAATCATTATTTCTTATACCATAATTGTATTGAGACTTAATATCTAAATATAAACAAAATTTAGTTTAACAAAGAGCTAATCTTCTAAAATATCAATTATGATTTACATTTATTTAACCTTGTATATTATAAAAACTACTGTTTATCTTAACAATATAAATAATGTTTTTTTTTAATAAAAATAAAGAGAAATCAAACAATAGTAGGTTGAAGATTCTCTCTGGTTATAATTATAGATATAAAGATATTGGAAAAGAGTCTGAAAAAACAATAATTAAATATGCTGATTATTTTAATTTTGATTATGAGATAGACAAAAGAAGTTCTTTTGAACGACATTTTTATTGGCTAAAAATTAAAATGTTTATTGAGAATCTGGAAAAAGGAACCCATGAATTTTATTTATGGTTAGATGCAGATACTTTTATCTGCCGGTATGAAAATATATTAAATCATATTGATAAAAAAAAACACATATTCGTTCATAACCAGTTTTTTAAATCTAAACACAAAACAAAGATATCAAATATTGATTATTTAACATGGGGACCTAATGTTGGTGTAATATTAGTGAGAAATACAAAATGGTCCTTAGAATTTTTCAGAAATGTTTGGAATAAAAAGAAATATTTAAACCATTATTGGCCTGACAATGCTGCATTCATGGATGAATTAGGTTACAAAGCTGAGATTTCAAAATTATCAGATAACAATCCTGCAAAAAAAACTTTAAATAAGTTTTATTTTTTATCAGGATTATGGAATAGCATGCCTAATAGAAATTTTAATAGTCCTTTAAATAACGAAATTTCTAATTATTATTTTGATCCAATAATAATACATTTAGCTGGGATAAGAAGAAGAGACCGAATAAAGTTTATAAAAAAATATAAAAAATTGTTTATATAATCTTATCTAAAAACCAAATTGTTAATTTGTTCTTTAGAGTACAAATTTAAATAACAATAAAAACCACTTTGTTTATTTAATTCATCTTTATCTAAAATTTTCTGATAAGGTTCACTCAATAAAAAGGGGGCTTGAGATAAATCTATCTCTCTATATTCGCCATCTGGTATATCTAAATTGATAATATTTTTTTTTTCATCCTTTAATTTATAGCTAGTCATTAAAATATATTTAATATCACTTTTTAAAAAGTTTTTAAAAAAAGAATTTATACTCTCGAAGGATAGGTGTATTAAGCAATCTCTACAAATCATTAAATCAGAGTCTGGAAGTTTATCTTTTGTGATGTCTAATGTTAAAAAATCTATATTTTTATGACTATATAAATCTTTATTTTTTTGGATTAATTTTTCAACAATATCAACACCTGTGTATGTTAAATCTTTAGACAAAACATCTTTAATCCAATTGAAATCACCACACGGTGCATCTAAAATATTCTTTATATCGTATTTTTTAATTATATCCCTTATTCCATCTTTAATATTTATTGTATTATCTAACTGAGATCCTAAACCTGAAACACTTTCTTTTGAAGACCAAAAATTTTTTTCATATATCAAATCAAATCTTTTTTTTGTGCTATTTTCATTAAAAATATCTTTTTTATTTTTTTGATAATTCATCTTATTCACTAATCTGAAAGGAGTTGATATAATCTTTACTAATGATTTAAGTAAGCCATTATTTTTATAAAATTTGAAGTATCTTTTTAAAATAAACATAACAGGTGGCAATATTACATGTATTTGAATTTTCTTTCTATTGAAAACATAAGTAAAATCGATATAACGATCTCATTCGGAGTGTAGCGCAGCCTGGTAGCGCATCTGGTTTGGGACCAGAGGGTCGTAGGTTCGAATCCTACCACTCCGACCATTTTATGAAAAAAGCAAAAATCTACATTCCGAACAAAAGTGCTATGCAGTCTGGTTTTGGTAAAACTGATAAATGGATTATTGAATTTGAAACTAATGACCCTACAATAAATCCATTAATGGGGTGGGAAAGTTCAAACGATACTTATACAGAACTTAAATTGGAATTTTCCACAAAAGAATTAGCAATTAATTATGCTAAGAAAAAAAAAATTGATTTTGAAATAATTGAACCCAAAAAAAGAAAAACTGTAAAAAAATCGTATGCAGATAATTTCTTAAAATAATTATATGTTTAGATTTTTTACTGAAAAAAATTGGTACTTATGGTCATGGCTAGGTTCTGCTATAATACTTTCATCGCTTTGGATACAAGTTAAGATTGATGTTAAAATAAATGAGTGGTTTGGTGAATTTTATGACATGATCCAAAAAGCGTTAGGTGCTCCTAATGCTATAACTATTGAAGAATATTGGGCAAGCTTATTATCATTTATTATCTTAGCTGCTATGTACGTTGGTGTTGCAGTACTAGTAAGTTTCTTTACTTCACACTATTTATTTAGATGGAGAGCTGCAATGGTTGAATGGTACCATTCTGTTTACGATAAAGCTCGCAAGATTGAAGGTGCAGCTCAAAGAGTTCAAGAGGATACAATTAAATTTTCAAGGATAATGGAGTCTCTTGGAACAAGTTTGATTGAAGCTTTAATGATCTTAATTGAATTTATGCCAATTTTGTTCGGACTAAGTATTGGTATTCCAATTTTCTTTTTTGGAGATTGGGATTATGGTCTAATTGTTGGTGCTCTTATTTGGTCAATTGGAGGAACGATTTTTCTTGTACTTTTAGGTCTAATATTGAGATTGGTAGGAGTTGAATATGATTTACAAAAAAAAGAAGCAGCTTACAGAAAAATCTTAGTTATTGCAGAAGATGATGGAACTATAAGACCAAAATCTATAGATGAATTGTTTGAAGATGTTAGAAGCATTCATTATTTAAGTTATTTAAGATATTTATACTTTAATATTGGTAGAATAGCTTACTTACAAGCTAATGTATTATCAGCATATGTTTTTTTAGCTCCAGCAATTGTAGCAGGAGCAGTTACACTTGGTGTAATGCAACAAATTATAAGAGCTTTTGGAAGAGTAGAGGGCTCAATGCAATATATATTAAAAGCTTGGCCTACAATAATAGAACTCGCAAGTGTTTATAAACGTTTAAGAGAGTTTGAATATAAAATAAAACAAGATGAATTTGTTGATGAAAAAATTTAATGGCAATTGACAAAAAATTTATAGATCAGTTTGTAAACGTGACTTCAAAAGCTGCTTTAGCTTCATACCATTTAATTGGAAAAAAAGATAAAGTTGCAGCTGATAAAGCAGCAGTTGATAAAATGCGAACAGAATTAAATAAAATTGAAATGGAAGGTGAAGTTGTTATTGGTGAAGGTGAACTTGATGAAGCCCCAATGCTTTTTATTGGTGAAAAGCTGGGTACTAAAAAAGGACCAAAACTCGATATAGCAGTTGATCCTTTAGAAGGTACAAATTTTGTTGCTAATAATCTTCCTGGTGCTCTATCAGTTATTTCGGTTGCAGAAAAATCAAATTTATTAAATGCTCCAGAGACATATATGAATAAAATATCAGCTAACGTTAGTGATCCAAATATTATTGACTTGGACAACTCAGTTAAAAAAAATATTTATAATCTAGCTGAATATAAAAATAAGCAACCTTCAGATTTAACTGCATGTATTTTAGATAGACCTAGACACAAAGAAATTATAAATGAGCTTAAAAATCTTAAAGTAAATCTAAAACTTATTACAGACGGTGATGTTTCTGGTGCTTTATTAGTAACAGATCAAAAATATAATGTTGATATATTTTTAGGTATTGGAGGAGGTCCCGAAGGAGTTTTAGCTGCTTCTGCTTTAGATGCTTTTGATTGTTTTTTTCAATGTCGTTTCTTATTTGATACTGTAAAAGATAAATCTAGAGCAAAAAAGATGGGAATTATTGATTTTGAAAAAAAATACCATTTAAAAGAAATTATATCTGGTGATTCAATTTTTTGTGCGACAGGAATAACATCTGGGGACTTAGTTTCTGGAATTAATATTGATAGTAACGATTTTACATCAGAAACATTAATTACACACAAATCTTCTGGACTAAAAAAGATTATTAAAAACAAACAGAAGATTTAATCAACTTAAAAAGCTTGATTATACTGATATTATGCAATAAAAAACTGAAATTTGGTCCCTTCGTCTATCGGTTAGGACACGTGGTTTTCATCCTCGAAAGAGGGGTTCGATTCCCCTAGGGACCGCCATATTTATGATGTTTTATGTTTATATGCTCAAGGGTGTAAATAGTAAAATAACAAAAACATACGTTGGATACACTAATAATTTAAAACTAAGACTTAAAAAACATAATTCTGGGATAGGTGCTAAATCCACACGTGGGTACAAATGGAAAATTATCTATAAAAAAAGATTTTATGATAAAAGATTAGCTATGTCATTTGAATATAAACTAAAAAAAGATTTAAAAAAGAGAAGATATTTATTAAGTATCAGTTAAATATGAAGATTGCATCAATTCTACCTTACAAAGAAAACTATACCAAACAAGGAGCAGGAGCAGTTGCTTTGTGGATAAGTGATTTTATGAGAGATTCAATTTATAAAAGAAATACCTTTGTTTTTGGTAATACAAAAAATAAGAATTTTCTAACTAAGAATTATACAAATATTAATATAAGTAATGTAAATTCAAAACTAAATAGTACCACTAAAGAATATTCATCTAAAATTATAAATAGAATTAAAACTATAAATTTTGATATTATAGAATTACATAACAGACCTATAATGGTTAAAGAATTTTTTAAAAAAGTTGATTCTAAGATTATTTTATATTTTCACAACGATCCAACAACAATGAAAGGAGCTAAATCAATCGGAGAACGTATGTACCTTTTGGAAAATGTAGACAAAATAATTTTTATTTCTGAATGGGTAAAGAAAAGATTTTTTAAAGACTTACCAGAACTATCAGATAATAAAACACAAGTTATTTATCACAGCATCGATCCAGTAAAAGTAAATGTTAAAAAGAAAAAATATATAATTTTTGTAGGAAAGTTAAATGAGTCAAAAGGTTATGATTTATATTGTAAAGCAATGTTTAATATTTTAGATAAAAACAAAGATTGGAAAGCATATTCAATCGGTGAAGAAAAAAGATTTCAAAATTTTCCAACACATAAAAGACATTTAAACTTAGGACAAATATCACATAATAAGGTTTTAAATTTTTTAAGTAAATCTGAAATAGCAGTTATACCATCTAGATGGGAAGAACCTTTTGGAAGAACTGCACTAGAAGCCTCCTCAAGAGGATGTGCAACAATCATATCAAATACAGGAGGTCTAGCTGAGACAACTGATTATGCAATTAAACTTAAAACATTAAATGTCAGTAATATTGAGAATGAAGTTATTAAATTAATAAAAAATAGAAGATTTAGAAAAACCCTTCAAATTAAGAGTAAAAAATTTGTTAAACACCATCTAAAAAATAACTCTCAAAAAATTGATCTCATGAGAGATTCTTTATTTCCATTTAAAAATATCAACGTTAATAGGAATAAATTAAGGATTTTAAATATTTATAATATAGCTCAAAAATTAAATCATAGAATTTACAATTTATCCTTGGGTAAGAAATTTACAAATGGCTTTATAAGAAATGGTCATGATGTGATCGAAATCAGTGATAGAGATTATGTAAGACAAAATAAGGGCCTTAATATACTAAACTTCAAAGATAAATTTCATTCCTATTTGATTGAAACATTTAAGAATTATAATCCTGATCTTATTATCTTTGGTCACTCCGACAATATTACAAAAAATATTTTATATGATTTTAAAAGACTTAATAAGAATATAATTATTTCTCAATGGAATGAAGATCCTTTTATGAATAACTTAGCTGATAAACTTGATAATAAAGATAAATTAAAAAAATTTTTACCATTAGTAGATCATTCATTTATTACGACAAATCCGTCTGTTTTAAACTTTTCAAAAAAAAATAACCAAAATATTCATTTTTTTATGACCCCAGTTGATAAAAATATTGAGTGCTTTGACGTTTTTAAACTTAACCCTTATAATGATGTTTTTTATGCAATGAGTCATGGTGTTAACCGTGCTACTTTAAAAGAAGGAAAAACAGACAATAGAGTAAATTTTTTGAATAAACTAATAAAAAAAAGCAATGGTATCAAATATGACTTTTATGGTTATGGAAAACAAGAACCTGTCTGGGGCAATGATTTTTACAAATCATTATTAAACTCAAAAATGGCCTTGAACTTAAGTAGAGGTAATCCAACAAAACATTATTCTAGTAATAGAATTGCCTCACTTATGGGCAATGGATTAATGGTTTTTATTGATCAAAAAGTTGAAATGAATAATTTTTTTAATTCAAACGAAATTGTTTCCTATAAAGATATTGACGAACTAGCTAATAAAATAATGTTCTATAAAAAAAATGATAAAAAAAGAATTCAAATTGCAAAAAAAGGGAAACAAAAATATTTCAAAATGTTTAATGAATCTAAAGTTTCTAAATTCATTATTGATATATCGCTTGGTAAAAAAGCTAATTTAATTTAGTTATCCTATTTTATATTTTTATCTTATTTAAAGCATTATTTTTAAATAGATTTGCTTCTTGAATATATCTTCTCACCATTTGAGTAGTTTTATGACCTGTCATAGCCATGATATTTCTTTCTTCAGCGCCAAACTCAGCAGCAGTAGTTGCAAAACCTGATCTTAAACTATGTCCTGCGTATTTTGATGAGTCTAAACCCGCTTTTTCTGCATATCTTTTAATAATAAGAGCCACAGATTTATCTGAAATATCGAAAATTTTACCCTCATCAGTATTTGTAAATTTTTTGCCAACATAATTCTTTAGAGCTACAACAGGACAAAATTCTTGATTGTCAAAGTAGGGGATTGCCTTAACACTTCCTTCTCCTGATTGATCTGTCTTAGATTTTTTAACTAAAATTTTTACACCTTCTGTAACAAATTCAACGTCATCATAATCAATATTTACTAGCTCAGATCTTCTAAAACCACCTGAAAATCCAATCAAAATTAAAGCTTTATCTCTAATTTTTTCTTCACCTATTGCTTTAATTATTAATTTTAAATCATTGATTAATATAGGTTTTTTAGTTTTTTGTCTTGATCCTAAAGTTCTTTTAATACCATGTAAATTTTCCATTATAATTGGGTGTTTAGTATCTAGATAATGCCCTTTTAGTTTATGAAGGACGCTTATAGATGCTATTCTCCTTTTTAATGTACTAAATTTTGATGATTTCGAGAGATGAGTAATGTAAAGCGCTATTATTTTTGGCTGTGATGGCATTGAAGAAAAACCACTTTTTGCACAGAATGCTGAAAAGTCCCTGAAATCAGATTGATAAGCTCTAAGAGTATTATTAGCTTTTGAATTCTTTAAATTTTTTAAAGTTTCTAACTCTAGGCTTTTTACATCAGTTATTAAATTATTCATATATATTTCCGATAACCATTAATTATCGGAAACTATATTATAGGTGATTTTTAATGTCAATAGTTTAAATTAAAAAATTATGGGTTCAATTGATGGAGAGATTCCTGCAGTATGGTTTTTAATCAGCTCGATTGGTTTTGTTATATTAACTTTTATTCAATATCGAAACACTGGTAAAAGTTTTAATACGATATTCTTGTCTGTAATGGCTATTATTTTCTTTGTAAGTTATATAATTTTATTAATTCCACGCTAAAAATCAGTGAAAGGAACAAAATTTCAATTAAAAGTTTGGAAATACCTTAAAACTATACCAAAAGGTAAGGTAAAAACATATAAACAGGTGGCTATTGGTATAAAAAGGCCTAAATCAGCTCGTGCTGTTGCTAATGCTTGTGCTAAAAACCCATATGCTCCAAAAATACCCTGTCATAGAGTGATTAGATCTGATGGAGATCTTGGAGGCTACTCTGGGAGAGGTGGAATTAAACAAAAGCTCAAATTACTTAGATCAGAAAAGGTAGCGATTTAGCCTTATTTTAGGGCTTTTTTACATTAAAAAAGTCAGTAAAATCATGGTTTTTTAATCCTTTTAACTGATTTTTTATAAAATAGCAAAGTTCACCCTTTAGTTGTACCATATATGGGGCTACACTTAAAATAGACCCTTCTATGGCCCATTAAATGGTATATTCAATTAGTGCATTGCTCTACTATTGTACTATATCAACATTTTTAGACCACCCTATTTTTAAATCAATTTCATATTTAGGATAGTTAAAAAAGCTTAATTTTATTGGTTTTTTTTAAATTTTTTATAATTTATCAAAAACTCAGAACCTATTATCGCAAATATATGTATTTATACTCTTTATAAGTCTTATTTTTATAATATTATATATTGTAAAAAATTCAATAAAAACAATAGTTTAAAATAAACAATTAATGTAATACTTCATATATTAGTAAATAAATAATACCTATTATTTTACTTTTTTAACTAATTTCTCTCTTTTGGAAATGTAGATGCCACTTAATACAATAATAAATAATCCTAGGAAAGTCCAATTATCTGGGAAATCACTAAAGAAATAATAGCCTATAATGATGTTAGTAATGATTTCAAAGTAGCTAAATGGAGCTAATTTAGAAGCATCAGCGTATTTGAGAGACAATATAAGGAATAAATGCCCTATACAGGCAAATATACCTATTGCAGCCATCATAGACCACTGATTTATGCTAGGCTTAACCCACACAAAAGGCATTAAGACAGATATTATTATGGCCCCTACTACACCTGTTAATAACAAAGTTAATAAGGGATTGTCTGAAGTGCTAAGTTTACGAGTAATAATTAAATAAAATCCATACATAACTCCTGTGCCAAGTGCAGCCAAACTAGCTAAATTAATTTCTACAAATCCTGGTCTAATAACTACTAAAGAACCTACAAATCCAATGATTACTGCTGTCCATCTTCTAAAACCTACTTTTTCTTTTAAAAATATTGGTGAGAAAGCGGTTACAATTAAAGGAGCAATAAATGCTAAAGTTAATGCCTTTGCCAAAGATATGACTGAAATAGAATAAAAAAAACAAATGTTTGCGCAGAGTAAAATTAAACCTCTAATAAACTGTAATTTAGGTTTATCGGTCCATACTAAATTTTGCCTAAAAAAGAAAAACATGATCGGTAGAGTAAAAGCAACAGTAAAAAAATATCTTGCCCAAGTAATTTGCAAAACGGGTAAATCTGCACTTAAATATTTTGCAAATCCATCCATTATAGGAAGCATTATCCAAGCCAATAAATTAAAAATTATAGCCTTCATCTATTGATGAAGGATATAGATTAATTAAAGTATTTTAAAGCAAAGAATACAACTATTGGAACAGTAATAAACGACATCAGTGTTGAAACAACAATTGTACTAGCAACACTATCAACAATCTTTTTTGGTGAATATATTGATGCTACAAGATAATTAAGAACTGCACTTGGCATTGAACATTGAATTAATAAAACACCAGCAGCAAATCCTTCAAGATTAAAATGTAGTATTAATAGATATCCTATTATAGGGCCAACAATTACGCGACCTATAGAAGAAAAAATAGCTTTATTGAGTGAAAAGACTTTTAGTCTTGTTAATGCAATTCCTAAAGACATCAAAATCAGAAATATTGTTGCATACATTAATAGAAAGGTAGTATTTTCAACAAATCCTGGAAGTTCTAAATCATAGTAAAGTAAAAATATAGCAATTATAATTGCATAAAAAGGAGGACTCTTAAGTATAACATTTAAACTAAATTTTCTATCAGCTAAAAATACACCTAGTGTAAAGTGGCATAAAATGATCAATGCAGATATTGCAGCTGAAACACCAAGACCTTGTGAACCATAAGCAAATAAACATATCGGCAAGCCCATATTTCCAGTATTGGGCATTGTTAATGGAGGTAATTCTCTAATAATATCTTTAGTCTTTAAAAGGTATAATATTATTATGCCTGTAATCATGAATCCACATATGGCCAAAGCGTAATACCAAAAATAACTAAGAAAAATATTGAATGAAATATTTACTGGATTTAGGGCGTAAATAATCATTGCTGGAGTACCAACGTTAGCAGCAAAATTTGTAATAAAAGTTGTATCTATTTTTGGATTTTTTTTACCTAAATAATATCCAATACCAACAACAAAAAATACAGGAAATAGAACCTCAAAAAGTTTAATATAAATGTCCATTAATTGTATAGTCTAATTAATGTTGGAAATTTAAGAATATTCTTATTTTTTTTGAATATTGATAAACAATTTCTTGCGTTAATTTCTGTTGTTTTATGAGTAATAATTACAATAGTTGCTTTCTTATTCTTCTTATCAGGTGTTTGAATAATTCTTTTCACTGAAATTTTATATTTTGCTAATCTATTTGTTATTAATAAAAGAACACCTTGTTTATCTTTGACTACAAATCTAAGATATAAAGAATTAGTATAATTATCATTGTTAAATGGCTTAATAGATCGTCTTTTACTAGATGAAATACCAAAAGGATATTTTGTATTACCTCGTAAAATTGATAACAGATCAGCCAACAAAGATGATGATGTTGGACCAGGTCCAGCACCCTCTCCTTGTAAAACACTCTGCCCTACTGGTTTACCTTCTGTAATAACTGCATTCATAACACCACTAACATTTCCTATGTATGTGTTTTTGCTTACTAAACTTGGATGTACAGTCTCAAATAATTGACCATTAATAATTTCAGAAATTCCAAGTAATTTAACTCTAAGACCTAACTGATTAGCTATTTTAATATCCTCTAATTTGATATTTTCAATTCCTTCCATTATACATTTATGTTTCGAAATTTTTGTATTGAAAGAAAGAGCAGATAATATTTTTATTTTAGCAAAAGCATCAAAACCATTTAAATCTAACTTTGGATTGCCTGGTTCAGCATAACCAAGTTTTTGAGCTTTTTGTAAGACTTTATCAAAAGTTTCATTGCTATTTTCCATTTCAGATAAAATATAATTCGTAGTGCCATTCAGTATTCCATAGACTTTATTAATTTTATTTGTTGCCAAACTTTCTTTTATAGCTCTTAAGATAGGTATTCCTCCAGCAACAGAAGCTTCAAACTCTAAATTTACTCTATTTTTTTCTGCTAATTTAGAAAGATAATCTCCATGTTTTGCTATTAAAGCTTTATTGGGAGTTATAACATTAACTTTGTTTTTTAAAGCAGTTTCTACAACTTTTTTGGAAATACCATCTGATAGTCCAATTGACTCAAATAATATATCAATTTTTTTTGATTTAAATATCTTTAAAGGATTTGAGTAAAAAATTTTCTTATCAATCTTAAATCGTCTTTTCTTATTTCTATTTTTTGCTGAAATAGCAACTATATTAATTTTTTTTCCTGTCTTAATTTCAATTTCTTTTTTTTTAGAGTTCAGTTCGTTATAAAGATAAATACCAACCTGACCCAAACCAACTACAGCAATGTTAATTATCTTATTCATTAATTTATATCTGGAAATTTACTTTTTTTAATATAATCATCTATATAAATTTTATATTCATCAGCCGACATTAATCTAATATCATTTGATTTTTCAACAATCTTTATTAATTTTTGGTTATCTGCTTTTTTCTTTATACTATCTTCTTTCCAATATTTAGAATCTTGATTTAACGAACAATTGCTAATAATTATAGCTAAACCAAAATACACTAAAATTCTCATTTCAAACCTGTATTTATTGGAAAGCCATATTTTATATTCATATTCTGAATTGCTTGTCCTGCACCACCTTTAATTAAATTATCTATTGCAGATAGTATTATTATTCTATTTTTATTTTTTGTTTTACAAATAGAAATATGACAATTATTTGAATTAATCACATCATTTGTACTTATCAATTTATCTTTACTCATTATTTTTACAAAAATAGATTTTTTGTAAAAATTAGATAAAGTTTTAATAATTTTTGATTGAGAGCTAGATTTATTCAAATCTACATAAATAGTACTTAATATTCCTCTAAACATTGGTGATAAATGTGGAGTAAAATCAAAAATAGATTTTATTTTTGTAAATCTTTTAATCATTAGGTCTATTTCAGGATTGTGTCTATGAGAGCCAATTCCATAAGCGCTAAGCGATTCATATAAATTTTTATCTTTATATTTTTTATGAACACCTCTTCCTGCTCCAGAATATCCAGATTTAGAGTCAATTATAATATTGTTTTTTTTAATCAATTTACTCTTTAATAACGGAAGCAGTGGTATAAGAATTGAAGTTGGATAACATCCTGGACAAGAAATTATTTTAAAATCCTTTACTTTTTTTCCTGTTATTTCGGGTAAAGAATAAATACTTTTTTTAATATTAGCTAAAGCTTTATGTTTTTGATTATACCATTTTTTATAATCAGAAGCTTTTTCGAGTCTAAAATCTGCTGCTAAATCAATTAATACATTTTTATCATTCAAATCTTTTGAAATGGCTTGAGCTTCTCCATTAGGTAATGCCGTAAAAACTAAATCAACATCCTTTAAATATTTTTTATCAAACTTAATGATTTTGGGTAAGTTTTTAAAAGATCTTGAATTGTCATAACTTGAAACTTTTTTTCCAACTGAAGAATTTCCGCATAAGTATTTAATTCTTACATACTTATGTTTCACTAATAACTTAATTAGTTGAATTCCAATATAGCCAGTTGAACCAGCGACTAATACATTAAGCTTAGGCATTTTATATTATAACAGTTTAAAATTAAAAAAAAATTATCTTTTAGAGAACTGGAAACTTCTTCTAGCTTTTTTTCTTCCAGGTTTTTTTCTCTCAACTGCCCTAGAATCTCTAGTGGTCAATTTTTCAGTTCTAAGAGTAGATTTAAGATTTTCGTCAAATAATACTAATGCTTTAGATATACCATGTACCATTGCTCCAGCTTGTCCTGTTGGTCCACCACCTTTCACACTACATCTTACATCATAATCAGTAGCTTGATTGATCAGCTCAAAGGGTCTCGTAATCTGCATTTTATGGTTATCACTAGCAAAATAATCACTAAAAAGTTTACCATTTACATAAATTTTTCCTGAACCCTTTTTTAACCAAACTCTTGCTATAGAAGTTTTTCTTCTTCCTGTTGCATATTTACTATCTTTAAAATCTAACTTTATCTTAGGAGTTTTTGGAGTTGATTGAGTATTTTCCATTTAATTTCTTACAATATTTTTATTATTTAATTTATTCAATTCTATAACTTGAGGATTTTGAGAGGCATGTGGATGTTCATTACCAGAATAAATCTTTAGTTTTGTAAGCTGTTTTCTTCCTAAAACACCACCTGGTAACATTCTCTTAACAGCTAATTTAAGTGTTTCACCAGGTTTTTTTTCGTGAAGTTTTTCTGGTGTAGTTTCTTTTATTCCCCCTGGATGACCAGTATGTCTAAAATATTTCTTATCTTGAAACTTTTTGCCTGTAAATTTGGCTTGTTCTATATTTTTAACTACAACAAAATCACCATTGTCCATGTGGGGTGTGTAAGTAGTTTTATTTTTTCCTCTTATAATTTTAGAAACAATTGTAGCTAGTCTACCAACGACTGCATTTGTTGCATCTATTTCATACCACGATGAGTTTATCTGGTCTTTTTTTACGAATTTAGTCATTGTGCGAGGATTAATACTATTATTAACTTCAAAGTCAATTTGATATTTATCTTGAATATTTGTTCATATATGCTACTAATTAGTTGCCGATTTGATCCTATTGCGGGCGTAAAACTGCTAAAAAGGAATTTTCATTAATCAATCGGTAGGCATTTGAACTATATTGTGCGCCTTACATTTAGTAAAAGCACTAAAAAAGGAGTAAAATGACAAAAAAAAGAAATAATCCAGAAACTATAGCCATTCATGGAGGTGATTATAGGAGTGATCCAACAACAAATGCAGTAGCCGTTCCTATCTATAGAACTACATCATATCAATTTAATAGTGTGGATCATGCCGCAAATCTCTTTGCTTTAAAAGAATTTGGCAATATTTACACAAGGATAATGAACCCCACTAACGATGTATTAGAAAAAAGAATTGCAGCTCTTGAAGGAGGTTTAGCTTGTTTGACGGTAGCATCTGGACAAACTGCTTCATTATTTTCAGTATTAAATGTTGCTCAAGCTGGAGACAATATAGTTAGTTCAACCGATCTTTATGGTGGTACTGTCTCTTTATTTACGCACACTTTAAGTAAGCTTGGTATTGAAATTAGATATGCAGACCCTAAAGACCCTAAAAATTTTGAGAAATCTATTGATGATAAGACTAGGGCTTTTTACGGAGAAACTCTGCCCAATCCATATTTAAGAGTATTTCCAATTAAAGAAGTGTCTGACATAGGAAGAAAATATAATATCCCCTTAATAATGGATAACACAGCAGCTCCTATACTATGTAAACCCATTGAACATGGTGCAGCTGTCGTAATTCATTCTCTAACAAAATATATTGGTGGACACGGTACTGCTATAGCAGGGAGTATTGTTGATAGTGGTAATTTTGACTGGACTGCAGATCCAAAAAGACAACCCTTATTTAACGAACCTGATGCAAGTTATAGTGGGGCTATTTGGGGTAAGGTTGTACCAGAACTTACTGGGGCAAACATACCTTTTGCAGTAAGAGCTAGAGTTTGTTTATTAAGAGACTTAGGGTCAGCTTGTTCACCAGATAATGCGTTTTCTATAATTCAAGGACTTGAAACTGTAGCTTTACGAATGAAACAACATTGTGAAAATGCACAAAAAGTTGTTGATTATTTAAAAAAACATAAAGAAGTAACTAAAGTAATATTTTCTACTGAACACGATAAACTTATTGCTGATAGAGCCAAAAAATATCTTAAAGGTGGAAATGGGCCTATGGTTGGTATTGAATTAAAAGGTGGTTTTGAAGCTGGCAAAAGATTTATAGAATCTCTAAAAATGTTCTATCATGTTGCAAATATTGGGGATGCTAGAAGTTTAGCAATTCATCCAGCTAGTACAACCCATAGTCAATTAAATGAAAAAGAACTTGCCGCATCTGGTGTGACTCAAAGCTATGTCAGACTATGTATCGGTTTAGAACACATTGATGATATTATAGAAGATCTAGATCAAGCATTAAATAAATCTTCAAAAGGAACTTTGAAGGCTGTTAGCTAAACCTTGTATTTATATAGAAAAAATAAATACAAGAACTAACTAAAAAAATTGAACTTAATTGGTGCATAGCTGCAATATATAGTTGTGCACCATATATTACTGTATAAATACCTAAAATAATTTGCAGGATTATAAAAATACCTAAAATGTTTATAGATTTATATAAATCATAAATTTTGTTTTTATATATTTTGTAAAAAATAAAAAAATAAAAGAGCATGATCAAATATGCTAAATTTCTATGCATAAATTGGACTAAAGAAGGATCACTAAAAGCAGATAATTTAAACAAATCTCTAAAATCATTATCATTTGGGAAATAAGTATTGCCCATGAGAGGCCAAGAATTATAGATTTTACCTGCATCCATACCAGAAACGAAAGCACCTACCACTATTTGAATAAATACAAGTATCAAAAATATTAATGGTAAAAATATACTTATCCTTCTTGTGTTTTCATTGATAACTTTAGTTTTTAAATAATTCCAAAAAATTAATGATAAAATCAAAAATGCTATTAATAAATGAATTGATAGTCTAAAATGACTTACATCAACTCTATCGACTAAACCACTACTAACCATATACCAACCTACAAAACCTTGGATACATATGAGAAAAAAAATTAAATATAAATTTAACAATTTATAAAATTCAATTTTAAAGGAGAAATAAACTAAAGGAATTAGAAAACTAATACCAATTACTCTTCCTAAAAATCTATGACCCCACTCCCACCAAAAAATTATTTTAAATTCCTGTAAAGTCATGTTGTAATTTTGTAATTCATACTCAGGGATTTTTTTGTAGAGATTAAAATACATGATCCAATCATTATTATTTAAAGGAGGTAAGATACCAGAAAACAACTGCCATTCAGTTATGGAAAGACCCGAGTCAGTTAATCTTGTAAGACCACCAACAACAATCATAATTGCTATAATCCAAAACATGGTCATCAACCAAAGAGATAATTGATTATTTATTTTTGGATTAACTGTATACATGAAGCCATAAATATAATAATTTTTTAATAATCCAAATATATAAATGTCGCCACATAAAAGAAAAAAACTGAGCAAAATTAGATCAGAACTAGATAAATTAGATAATACTCTAATTAAAGTAATTAAAAAAAGAACAATCCTCGTTAATAAAGTATTAGCTCTTAAAGATAAAAAGAAGCAAATAATAGATCAAAGAAGAATTAAACTAATTCTTAAAAATATTAAAAAAAAATCTATACAAAATAAAATTGATCCAAAAATAACTAACCGAATTTGGAAGAATATGATCTGGTCATATATTGACTACGAAAAAAGGAATTTTAAAAAAAGATAGCTATTTACTGTGAGGTGGAAGTTTCTTTTCAACAAAAACTTCATGTTTACGAGTAGCAGGATTATACTTTTTTGCTTTTAATTTAACTTTAGCTTTTTCACCACCAGCAGGTTTTTTAACATAATAAAAAAAGGGACTATCAGGTTTAGCTTCTGGAACTAAACGTACTTTTACATGTGTTTTTTTTGCCATATTATTTTATTTTTTTTAAAATTTTAACAAGATTAGAAATCTTTACTAACTTATTTTTTAAATTATCAGTCTTTATAGAATTATTTGAAGTTTCGTCAAGTTTTAATGGTTCATTATTGTTTAATATTTTTTTGGCTCCATTTATAGTCATCCCCTGCTCTTTAAGTAAAAAATGAATTTTTTTTAATAACTCAATATTTTTTTGATCATAATATCGTCTATTATTATTAAATATTTTAGGTTTTATTTGTTTAAATTTTGTTTCCCAAAAACGAATTGTATGTGTTGGTAAGGACTCACCCTTTTTGGATTTCAAACCTAATATCTTTACTACCTCGCTTATAGTTTTATATGAGCCTGTTATTTTATTCATCTTTTTTTTGATTAATAAATTCTTTAAATTCTTTTGATGGTTTAAAAAGTACTACATCTCTCTCGGAAATAACTTTGCTTTCTTTGGTTTTGGGATTTCTTCCAATTCTTGATTTTTTAGACCTAATAGAAAATGTTCCAAATTTAGAAATCTTTACACTTCTTTTTTTTTTTAAAGTTAAGACTATTAATGAAAAAAATTCTTCAATTAGATTTTCAGAGATTTGTTTTGAAAATCCAATCTGCATATAAACTGTATTAACTAAGTCTTTTTTAGTTAAATTTATTCTCATTTTGTTTATATATTACTTCTAATTTTATCTATCAAATTTCCTTTTACAATCTTATTGCAAACATTTAATGAATTTGAAAATCCAATAAAATCAGTTCCACCATGACTTTTTACAACAGGTGAGTCTAAACCAATAAAAATTGCTCCATTATATAATCTTGGGTCTAGTCTTTTTTTAAATTTCTTAAGATTTGATATATTCAATATAGATGAAATTTTACCTAAAATAGATCCGCTTAATGCCTTTTTAAGTTCGCTAGTTATAAAATTGGCTGTACCTTCTGCTGTTTTTAGTGCAACATTACCAGTAAAGCCATCAGAAACAATAACATTTACATTTCCATTCATAAGTTCATTTCCTTCTATATAACCAGTGAAATCAAAATTTTTATTTTTTTTATCATTTAAGGTTTGATATGTTTCTTTGATTATTTCATTTCCTTTAAGCTCTTCTGACCCAATGTTTAATAATGCCACATTAGGTATTTCATTTGGATATAGAGATTTATAAAGTGATGAACCCATTATAGAAAAATCAACTAAATTTTTTGAACTACATTCAATATTTGCACCAAGATCTAAAACTACACTCATACCTTTTTTGTTAGGCCAGAGAGCAGATAAAGCTGGTTTATCAATATTTTCAATCATTTTAAGATTCAATTTAGCAATTACAAGTAGTGCACCTGTATTACCTGCCGAAATAACAATATCGGTTTCTTTTTTTTTAACACTTTCAATTGCTAGCCACATACTAGTATTTTTTCCTCTTTTAGCTGCTTCTAAAGGACTATCAGTGCTTTTTACTACATTGGATGTATGAACTATTTCGTAATAGGCATCATTAATCTTACCCTTTATAAGTTTTTTTATTTCATCCTGATCACCAAAAATTTTAAAGAAATTACTTTTGTTTGATTTTTGACTATGAATGATGCCATCAATAACTTTTTTAGGAGAACCATCACCACCCATTGCATCAACTGCAATTTTAATTAAATCTGACATTATTAAAAAAAATTATTATTCTTTTGGATCTAAAACTTGACGACCTTTATACATACCTGTTTTTAAGTCTAAATGATGAGATAATCTATATTCACCAGATTTTTTATCCTCAACAACGTTCTTAGAGGAGAACTTCATATTTTGAGCTCTTCTCATACCAGTCCTTGAAGGAGTTTGTTTTCGTTTTGGTACGGCCATAATTAAAGGTTACTTACACCTTTTAAAAAAAAATTCAAAGATTTTTTAGTTAAATTTTGATTAAAATCATCAAAATATACAACTAAATTCTCTATTTTACTAAAATCTTCTAAAAATATAGAAAGTTTTTTAATTTTTCATTTTTGTCTAAATCATCCCAAAAATGAATTTCTGAAACAATTGCATGAAACAAATTTAAATAAACTTTCATTTTTTTGTTTATAGATTGATCGCCGTAGCCAATTTCCCTAATACTAAGTTCTAATTGTCTGAAATTAAAATCATAAATTTTTTGTAAAATCTCTTTATTTTCATCATTTTTATAGTTTTTTAAAAAAAAGGCAAAATGTAACAAGAAAAACGTCAATCGATCAGAAAAATTATCTTGACGATTAAGTGAAATATACAAATCTTTATTTCTAGAGAAATTGATTAAATTGTTATAAATATTAATATAGTTTTTACTCATGATAAAAATATTATATATAATTTTTTTTTCAATTATAGCAACTAATTGCTCATTTAAAAAAGTTGATAAACACCACGGTGTCCCATTTCTTGAAAAAAAACAAAAAACATTGATAGTAAATGAGTCAACTACTAATGATATAAGAAGAATTTTAGGAAGTCCTTCAACTCAAAGTAAATTTGATAATGATGTGTGGATCTACATTGAAAGAAAACAAACTCAATCAAATATAAAAAATCTTGGAAAAATGATAATTTATAAAAATGATGTGCTTGTTTTAGAAATTGATAGTTATGGTGTACTAACCAAGAAAGAGTTTTTAAATATAGATAATATGAAAGATATTAAGATTGTTAGTAATACTACAGAAGCAGCATTTGCAAGAAACTCTTTTATTTATGATTTCATGTCAAGTATGAGACAAAAAATTAATGACCCTCTTGGTGTGAGGGCCAAAAAAAGAAAAGAAATTAACCAGCGATAACAGCTAACAATAATAAAGCTACGATATTTGTAATCTTAATCATCGGGTTAACTGCAGGTCCAGCAGTGTCTTTATAAGGATCTCCAACTGTATCACCAGTAACAGCTGCCTTATGTGCTTCAGATCCTTTACCCCCATGATTTCCATCTTCAATATATTTTTTTTGCATTATCCCAAGCACCACCACCTGCGGTCATTGAAACAGCTACAAATAATCCAGTTATAATAACACCTAACAACATTGCTCCAACAGAAGCTAATGCAGCTACTTGGCCACCAATAGCAAAAATAATAAAGTATAGTACAATTGGTGACAATACTGGTAGTAATGATGGTATGATCATTTCTTTAATCGCAGCGACTGTTAATAAATCAACAAGCTTTGCGTAATCAGGTTTCTGTTTTCTCTTCATAATACCTGGATATTTTTTAAATTGTCTTCTTACTTCAACAACTACGGCACCACCTGCTCTACCAACTGCTTGCATACCCATTGAACCAAATAAATATGGAAGCATTCCACCAATTAATAAACCTACGACAACATACGGATTTGATAAATCAAAAGTAACAACGATTCCCTCAAGTGCAGATCCTGCTTCTTTTGAAAAGTGTTTTATATCTTCTGTGTAAGCTGCAAAAAGAACTAAAGCTCCTAACCCTGCAGAACCTATAGCATAACCTTTTGTGACTGCTTTTGTTGTGTTTCCAACTGCATCAAGTGCATCTGTAGTTTTTCTCACATTATTCGGCAACTTTGACATTTCAGCTATACCACCTGCATTATCAGTAACAGGACCATAAGCATCTAGTGCAACAACCATTCCAGCTAACGCCAACATAGTTGTGACTGCAATTGCAATTCCATAAAGACCAGCAATATGATTGGTTGCTAGTATTCCAGTAACAATAATTAATGCTGGAATTGCTGTAGCTTCTAGTGAAACAGCTAATCCTTGAATAACATTGGTCCCATGACCTGTAGTCGATGAACTAGCTACACTTCTTACAGGTCTGTAATTAGTTCCTGTGTAATACTCAGTAACCCAAATTAATAAGCCGGTTATTACTAAACCTATAATTCCACAATAGTATAAACTCATACCTGAAAAAACTTTATTTTCTAAGTTATATGTATTGTCTAAACCTAATACATAGTCAGTAACTGGATAAAGTATTATTAGTGACGAAACAGCTGAAACTACAAAACCCTTGTATAAAGCATTCATCACATTTTTACTTTTACCTAATTTTACAAAGAATGTACCTAATATAGATGTTAAAATACAAGCTCCACCTATAGTTAAAGGGTAAATCATCATAGACATATCACCCTGGAAAAAAATAGATGATAAAACCATTGTTGCAACAATAGTAACTGCATATGTTTCAAATAAATCAGCTGCCATACCTGCACAGTCACCTACGTTGTCACCAACATTGTCAGCAATTACAGCTGGATTTCTAGGATCATCTTCTGGTATACCAGCCTCAACTTTTCCAACTAAGTCGGCTCCTACATCAGCTCCTTTTGTAAATATCCCTCCACCCAATCTTGCAAAAATTGATATTAAGGATGCACCAAATCCTAAAGCAACTAAAGCATTTACAATTTCTCTTTCATCAACATTAA
>JACWEG010000039.1 GCA_014653605.1 Pelagibacterales bacterium SAG-MED37 | reverse complement strand
CTCGTTAATTGAAGGTAAAACTGAACCTAGTCCTATACCTCTTGGATATCTAAATGCACAGGGTCTATCGTTTATTTCTGTTGAGGTATTTATCATTCTTACTAATTCAGCCTCATCACTAGCTGCCATAACTACAAAATTGGGCAATGTCGATAAGTAAGTTGTATCAAAACTTCCTGCATGGGTTGGTCCATCTGCACCTACTAAACCTGCTCTATCTATTGCAAATCGTACTGGTAAACTTTGAATGGCTACATCATGAACAACTTGATCATAAGCCCTTTGAAGAAACGTTGAATATATTGCTGCGTAAGGTTTAAAATTTTCAGTTGCTAAACCAGCAGCAAACGTAACTGCATGTTGTTCTGCAATTCCTACGTCAAAAGTTCTTTCTGGAAATTCTTTACGGAAACTATTTAAACCAGTCCCATCAGGCATCGCAGCGGTAATAGCAACTATTTTACTATCTTTTTTTGCATGCTGAATCAAAGTATCTGCAAATACTTTAGTATATGATGGTGTCTTGTTAATGCTTTTAATTTGCTCTCCAGTTTTTACGTTAAACTTCGAAACTCCATGATAGTTATCTTTTGCTTGCTCAGCGAATGAATATCCTTTTCCTTTTTTTGTTTTGATATGAATTAAAATGGGTCCCTCGTGCTTTGAGTCCTTAGCGTTTCTTAAGATTGGAACTAAAGAGCTTAAATCATGCCCATCAATTGGGCCAATATAATAAAATCCTAGTGAACTAAATAACGTACCACCTGTTACAGCAGATCTAAGCAAGTCTTCAGCTTTGCCTGCTTTTGCACTAAATCGTTTTGAAAAAGCAGATGTAATTAATTTAATAGTCTCTCTCAGACTAAAATAAATTTTACCTGAAAAAATTTTAGCTAAATAAGTGCCCATTGCTCCAACAGGTCTAGCTATAGACATGTCATTATCATTTAATATGACAATCATTTTAGTTTTAGATGCACCAGCATTGTTCATGGCTTCATAAGCCATACCTGCACTGATGGCCCCATCACCAATAACTGCAATAACATTATCAGACTTATTTGAAAGTCTATTAGCTTCAGCTATACCTAAAGCTGAGGAGATTGAAGTTGAACTATGAGCTGCACCAAAAGGATCATATTCACTTTCTAATCTTTTTGTAAAGCCCGATAGGCCACCTCCTTGCCTCAATGTCCTTATTTTATCTTTTCTTCCAGTCAAAATTTTATGTGGGTAACACTGATGTCCCACATCCCAAATTAATTTGTCATTAGGGGTATTAAAAATAAAATGAAGTGCAACACTTAGTTCAACAACTCCAAGGCTTGCCCCTAAATGGCCTCCAGTAACTGATACTGCATCGATCATTTCCTCTCTTAATTCATCAGCTACTTTTTGTAACTTCGACTCAGGTATCTTCTTTAAATCTGAAGGAAAATTTATTTGATTTAAAAATTCATATTCTTTTGTCATTTATTCCTATTCAAAATATAATTTAAGGTCGCTGATAAATCTTTTGATTTAGAACCATATTTTTTCAATTTATTATTAATTTTAAAGATTAATTTATTTGCATATTTAATAGTATTTTTATGTCCTAGTAAACTAATTAGAGTTGCTTTACCCTTTTTTTTATCTTTTCCAGTTTTTTTTCCTGCTGTTAATAAACTACCCTTATGATCAATTAAATCGTCGGCAACTTGA
>JACWEG010000038.1 GCA_014653605.1 Pelagibacterales bacterium SAG-MED37 | reverse complement strand
CTCTTGTGGAGCAAAAACAATAAAAGATTATAATACTATTACAAAAAGAGAAGATGCAGTTAGAAGATGTTCTAGTGAAGGGTATGAGTGTGAAAAAATTGCAATAGAAAAAATCAAACATTTTGTATCAAAAGAAGCATTTAACATTGATGGTTTTGGAAAAAAAATTGTTGAAAATTTTTGGAAATTGAAACTTGTAAGATTACCACAAGATATATTCAATCTTAATTTTGAAAAGATAGAGACTTTAGATGGCTGGGGAAAACAATCGGTTTTAAATTTAAAATATGCAATAGATGAAAAAAAAAATATTTCTTTTGAAAGATTCATTTATTCACTTGGAATTAGACATATAGGTTTTGAGAATGCAAAATTGATTGCTAAAACACTAAAGTCACCAGAAAGTTTTGTTAATCTTTCCAAAGACAATAAATTTGATGATTTACTAAATATTGATGGAATAGGAGAAACACAAATTAATTCTATTAAAAATTTTTATAAAAATAAAACCAATTTAAATATAATAAATAATCTTCAAAAAATTTTAAATATTAAAAGGGCTACAGAAAATAAAAAGGGTGGAGTTTTAAGCAATAAAACATTTATGTTAACTGGTAAATTAAACGGTATAAGTAGAGCTGAGGCTAAATCTTTAATAGAAAAAAATTCAGGATCAATAATTAGCAATGTATCAAAAAAACTTGATTATTTAATTATAGGTGAAAAACCTACAAATAGAAAAATTGAAGCTGCCAAAGAATTAAATATAAAAATTATAAACCAATCTGAATGGCTAAGATTAATAAATAAAACTGGCTAGCCACTTTTTTTCGTAAATACTTAGGTAATTATAAAGTTTAGAATAGACTTCTAAATTATACTTAAATAAATAATCTTTTTCATCTTTAGTTAACTGGTTATGATCAATTAAATCTTTATCAATTGGAGCTAAAGTTAGATTTTCAAAAAAAAGCTTATTTTGAATTTTTTTTACATAAACTAAATTTTCAATTCTTATCCCAAAATCATTTTTTTTATAAAAGCCTGGTTCATTACTTAAAATCATGCCTTCCTGAATTTTAATTTTATTAAATTTAGAGATTGATTGTGGTCCTTCATGAACATTCAAAAAGAAACCAACCCCATGTCCTGTTCCATGAGCGTAATCTAAATTAATTTTTTTTAAAAATTTTCTTGCCCGTATGTCAATATCTTTTCCAGTTTTATATTTACTTAGATCAGATTGAAAAACTGCAATATGACCTTTCAAAACTCTGGTAAAAATATTCTTTATTCTTTTTTTTGGTTTTGAAAAACAAATTGTCCTAGTAACATCAGTAGTTCCATATTTATATTGCCCTCCTGAGTCACACAAAAAAATGTCACTCTTTTTTATATTTTTAGAATTATTTTTTGTTGCTCTATAATGAACAATAGCTCCATTAGATCCAGTCCCAGCGATAGTATTGAAACTTGGATAAAGATATTTTTTATTTTTTTTTCTAAAATATTCTAATTTGTTTTGAGCTTCATATTCACTAATCTTTTTCCTATTTTTTATTTTCATCCAATAAAGAAATTTAGTTAGAGCGGCACCATCTATTATATGGCTAGAAATCATATTTTTTATCTCTTTATTACTTTTAATTGATTTAAATAAATAAATAGGATCTTCTTTTTTTAAAATCTTAAACTTTTTTTTTAAAATATTCTCAAAGAACAATGAACAAGTTTTATAATCAATAATTATTTTACTTCCC
>JACWEG010000037.1 GCA_014653605.1 Pelagibacterales bacterium SAG-MED37 | reverse complement strand
AATGATGAAGGGTATCTCGGCAACAGAAAAAACCTCAGATGGATTAAAAATTAATTCAGTTTTTATGATGGCTGATAGTGGTGCAAGAGGTTCAGCTGCACAGATGAAACAATTAGCAGGTATGAGAGGATTAATTGCCAAACCATCCGGTGAAATTATTGAAAGTCCAATTACATCTAATTTTAAAGAGGGCTTAACTGCTTTGGAGTATTTTAATTCAACCCACGGGGCAAGAAAGGGTTTAGCTGATACAGCTTTAAAAACTGCGAGTTCTGGTTATTTAACAAGAAGACTTTGTGATGTTGCACAAGATTTAACAATAACCAAGAAAGACTGTGATTGTAAAAAACCAGGTTTTATTGAGTTATCTGAAATCTTAGAAGGAGGAAATGTAGTCGTAAGTTTATCTGAGAGAGCTTTAGGAAGAGTTGCTTTTGATGATGTTAAACATCCAATCACTGGTGACGTAATAATCAAAAAATTATCAATGATAGATGAGGCAGGTTGCGACCTAATTGATGCAGCTGGCATAAAATCTGTTAAAGTTTATTCTGTAATGACTTGTGGATCTAAAGAGGGCGTGTGTGCCATTTCTTATGGAAGAGATTTATCAAGAGGTAAAATGGTTCATGTTGGAGAGGCTATTGGAATGATATCAGCTCAATCAATTGGAGAGCCGGGAACACAATTAACAATGAGAACTTTTCACGTTGGAGGAACTGCTTCAGTTAAACAGGACTCACAAATTGTAAGTAAAAATGAAGGAGTTTTAAGAATTATTAATTCAAACATCTTAGAAGATTCTAAAAAGAATTTAATTGTTATGGGACGAAATACTCAGCTATCTATAGAAGATGATAAAGGAGTTCAAATTGCAATTTATAAAGTAGCTTATGGATCTAGATTATTTTTTAAAAATGGAGAGAAAATCAAAGCAAATACAAAGATTTGTGAATGGGATCCTTACACTACACCAGTAATTGCTGAAAAAAGCGGTATAACAAGTTATGTAGATTTGATTGACGGTGTGTCAATACAAGAAACCACTGATGATGTTACAGGAATATCATCAAAATCTGTAGTTGATTGGAGATCTCAATCAAAAAGTACAGATTTAAAACCAAGAATTACTTTGAGAGATGAAAAAGGAAATGTAATTAAAAAGGCTGATGATAATGAAGCAAGATATTATTTAGTCCCAGACTCAATTTTATCGGTAAAAGATGGACAAAAAGTTTCAGCAGGAGATGTTATTGCTAGATTACCAAAAGAAACAACTAAGACAAAAGATATTACAGGGGGTCTCCCTAGAGTTGCAGAGTTATTTGAGGCAAGAAAAGCTAAAGACAGCGCGATAATAGCAGAAAATGATGGTCAAGTTATTTTTGGTAAAGAGGTTAGAGGGAAACAGCGTGTTTCAATAGTTCCTGAGGACGGAAATGAACCTTCAAATTATTTAATACCAAAAGGAAAACACATTAATTTTAATCAGGGCGAAAAAATAAATAAAGGTGAATATCTTTTAGATGGACAACCCTTACCACATGATATTCTAAGAATTATGGGTATCAAAGATTTGACAGAGTATTTTGTAAATCAGGTTCAAGAAGTTTATAGACTTCAAGGTGTTATTATAAATGATAAACATATTGAAACAATTTTAAGACAAATGCTTAAAAAAATTGAGGTAAAATCTTCAGGTGATTCTACATATTTGCCAGGTGAAATTGTTGATAGAATTAAATTTGAAAATATTAATG
>JACWEG010000036.1 GCA_014653605.1 Pelagibacterales bacterium SAG-MED37 | reverse complement strand
GTCCTCCTGAAATTAATAATAAAAGGTATGGATAATTAATTTTTGAATTTAATTTTGGACTCAAAGCGTGACCTTCTAAATGATTTACAGCAATAAATGGTTTGTTAATTGTTGAAGCAAATGCTTTCCCAAAACTTAGGCCTACTGATAAACATACGATCAAACCAGGTCCCGCAGTTGAAGCTACAGCATCTATCTCTTCAATACTTCTACCACTCTCATCTATTGCTTTTTTAACAATCCAATCTATCTTTTCAATGTGTGAGCGTGCTGCTAGTTCTGGAACAACCCCACCAAACTCTTTATGTATGTCTACTTGGCTAGAAATAATGTTACTTAAAACTACTGGCATCCCCTCCTTATTTTCAGTTATTAATGAGGCAGCTGTTTCATCACAGCTCGATTCTATTCCAAGAATTAAGGGTTTTTTGCTCATTCAAATAGTTTTTAATAATTGTACAATCCCAATACAAGTAAGAAATAAATTTTTTTATGAATAAAAGAATAACAATTGGATCAAGAGGTAGTAAGTTAGCATTACTTTATGCTCAAAAGGCTAAAGATAAAATTATTGAAAATACTAACTTAGTTGATGGAGACATTATTATTAAATCTATAACAACTGAGGGCGATCAAGTTCAGGACACCAGGTTATCTGATGTAGGAGGGAAGGGCTTATTTTCTAGTAATATTGAAAAGGAACTTAAAGATAATAAAATTGATATAGCTGTACATGCACTTAAAGATATGCCTGCGATTGAAACAGATGGACTTATAACAGATACATTTTTAGAAAGAAATGATCCTAGAGAAATTTTAATAACTAATAATAAAAAAAAACTTAACGAATTAAATTTAAAATCCATTATTGGAACTTCATCTTATAGAAGGGAATTCCAGATAAAAAAAATTAGACCAGATATTAAATGTAAACTTATAAGAGGAAATGTTGATACAAGAATAAAAAAATTAAAAGAAGGAATTTATGATGCAATAATACTATCTTATGCTGGAATAAAATATTTAAACTATGAAAATGAAATTTCTGAAATTTTTTCAGCTGAAGAAATTATTCCTAGTGTTGGACAAGGGATTATTGCATTACAAAGTAGAGATGAAGATAAAGATACAGCATCTATTTTAAAAAAGATTAATCATCTAGAAACTTATAAAAGAGCACATGCAGAAAGAAACATTTTAAAAATTTTGGAAGGTGACTGTGAGACGGCTATAGGTGCTCATTCTAAAATAAATGGAGATCAAATTACTTTAGAGGCAGAACTTTTTTCCTTAGATGGCTCACTTAGATTTCATGAAAAAAAAACTGGTAAAATTGATGAATATAAAAAAATTGGAACAGAAATTGGTATAATTTTAAAAAAAAAATCAAAAGATTCTTATAAAAGATAAAATGCACATATTACTAACTAGACCAATAGAAGATTGTTCAGAAATAATATCAAAATTTCAATCTTTAGGTCATCAAGTTTCTCATCTTCCTTTACTGAGTGTGAACAAAGTAAATTACGGAGAGATAAATTTTTCAGATTATAATGGAATTATTTTTACAAGTGCTAATGCTGTTAAATTTTTAGATATAAAAAAAATTGAAAAAAAAATGTTATGTTTTTGTGTTGGAAGTGCTACAGAAAAAAAAGCAAGAGGTGTTGGTTTCCAAAATGTAATTGCAGCAGGAGGAAATGTAGAAAATTTAAAAGAGCTGATTTTACAAAATTTTGATAAAAAAGATGGAAAATTAATTTATATAAGTGGAGAAATAGTGTCTGTTAA
>JACWEG010000035.1 GCA_014653605.1 Pelagibacterales bacterium SAG-MED37 | reverse complement strand
TTCTCCAAGAATAATAAACTACCATAGACCAGAAAGGTAATTGGCAGACATTCACATTAAATTCAGGAGTGGTAAAATTGTAAAAATATATTGATGTAAGTAATAATATTGAAATTAAGGCTAAACTAATATTGCCTAAAATTTCATTTGCAAATTTGAATACATAATAAAAAGCGATTAAAACAAATAATTGGCTTAAAAGATAATATGCCCAATCTTGAGCACCAAATATTTTATAAAAAACTTCAGGGAAAAAAGCACTCATCGGTGGATGTTTGCTAAATCCCCAATCTAAATTACTTCCCCAGGCTAAAGCTTCTATAGTATCTAGAGGTAAATTATTATTTGTTATAGATGGAACTAATGTCCAAACTATCAAATGAGATAATGCAAAAATAAAAAAAATATTATTAATATTTCTGTAAACATTCATTAACAAATATTTACAATAATTAAGGTTGCTTGACACCCCTATTTTGCTGAATATACTCCCTCGAATTCAATTTGAAAATATGCCTAAAACCAGCAAAGCTAAAAAAAAAGTTTCTAAAGTTAAAAGCAAACCTATAATTAAAACAAAAGCAAAAGCAAAAGTGGCTATAAAGCCAAAAATAGTTGCTAAAGGTCCTATTAAAATTTCTAAAACCTATATCCCTAAAGATACTGAAAAATATATGTGTGAAAAACATAAAGTATTTTTTAGAATAAAGTTACAAGATTGGAAAAAAGAATTAGTCAGAGCAAATAATGAAGCTCTCTATAATGGAAGTATGGATGATAATAGTATTTCCGCAGACATTGTTGATCAAGCAAGTTCATATACTGATAAAAATGTAGAAATGAAAGCAATCAATAGACAGATCAAATTAATTTCCGAAATCGATAAAGCATTAATAAGACTTAAAGACGATACCTATGGTTATTGTTTAGATACTGCTGAACCAATTGGGTTAAAAAGACTAATGGCAAGACCTGTTGCAAAATATACAATCGCTGCACAAGAAAAACATGAAAAAAATGAAAAGGTTCACGCAGATGACTAAAAAAAAGAAAAAAAATAAACAAGTTCATAATCCAATCACTTACAATTTTACAAAAAAATATATTTATTTTTATTATGGTTTTTTTTGGATCCTTTTATTATTATTTGTATTTACTAGATGAATAAAAAATTAGTATTTATAGTTATTGTAGTTTTATTAATTGAATTGTCTGGACATGGGATATTTGCTTCTTTATTTAGATTATTAAATTCAGTAAATTAAGGTTTCGGTATAACTTCATCTTTATTCATAAAAGAAAAACCTTTTATGACAGCTTCTCTAGAGGAAATATTATTGTACCATCTAGTCAAATTTTTATAATTAGAAAGCCCAATATCATGCCATTCATGCCTAGCAATCCATGGGAAGGTTCCAATATCTGCTATTGTATAATTATCACCTGATAAAAATTTTGAATTTGAAAGCCTCTGATCAAGTTCAGCATAAATTCTTTCTGCAATTTTAAAATATCTTTCTTCTCCGAATTTACTTTTTCCTGGATTGTAATGATGAAATTGATGATGTTGACCTAACATCGGTCCAACATAACCCATCTGAGCCATAAGCCACTGATTTATCTCTAACCTATTATTTTGATCATAAAATTTTCCACTTTCCTCTGCCAAATACATTAATATTGCACCAGACTCAAAAATTGTTTTATTTTTACTCTGATCAATAATTACTGGAATTTTACTTAATGGGCTAATCTTTTTAAATTCAGGTTTAAATTGTTCACCCTTATCAAGATCTATCTTAGTAGTTTTATATTCATAGCCAATTTCTTCGAGCATAATACTAATTTTTTTTCCATTAGGAGTATTAGCTGAAAAAAGTTCAATCACCTTTTATACCAAGTCTATCTTTGATTGTTTTTGATGAAGTTGTAAATTCAAACCTATATTTTTCATTTGGTCTTGCTAACTTAAAGCAAGCTCTAGCAGCTAAAGCACCTTCATGAAAACCTGATAAGATAAGTTTTAATTTACCAGGGTATTTGCAAATATCTCCTACTGCGTAAATACCTTTTTGGTCTATGGTAGTTTATTATTCTTGGAGAATATATGACTCT
>JACWEG010000034.1 GCA_014653605.1 Pelagibacterales bacterium SAG-MED37 | reverse complement strand
AATTACCACTGGAAATCATGTTTGGGATCAAAAAGATATAATGAATTTTATCGATAAAGAAAATCGATTACTTCGTCCAAAAAATCTATTTGAACCTGCACCAGGTAATGGTTTTGGAGTTTATACGACTAAAGAAAATATTAAAATAGGTGTTCTAAATTTAATGGGTAATGTTTTTATGAAAAAGTGTGATGATGTTTTTGAAATCTCAAAAATATTTACTGACAAACATAAATTAAAAAAAGATTATGATTTTCTTGTAGTAGATTTTCATGGTGAAATTACAAGTGAAAAAAATGCAATAGGTCATTTCTTTGATGGAAAAGCAACTCTTGTAGTTGGAACTCATACACATATACCAACCAATGATGCTAGAGTTTTAAAAAATGGTACAGCCTACCAAACAGATGCAGGAATGTGTGGTGATTATGACTCAGTGATTGGAATGAATAAAGATAATTCAATAAATAGATTTCTAAAAAAAGATTCTGTTAAACATTTTCCCGCTAATGGTGATGCCACTTTGAGTGGTGTAATAGTAGATTGTAATAAAGAAACTGGCTTGGCCAATAAAGTAGATAGTTATATTTTTGGCGGTCAACTAAAGGAAACTTAATTTAACTTATGGCGGGACACTCACATTGGGCAGGAATTAAGCACAAAAAAGGTAAGGCTGATAAGCAAAGATCTAAAATTTTTTCAAAATTATCTAAAGAAATAACAGTAGCAGCAAAGCTTGGAGATAAGGATCCAGTTATGAATCCTAGGTTAAGATCAGCAATCCAAGCAGCTAGATCTGCAAATATGCCAAAAGATAATATTGAAAGAGCCATTGATAAATCATCAACTAATAATGAGTTAAACTTTGAGAGTTTAAGATATGAGGGTTTTGGCCCTGATAAGGTGGCAGTGATTGTGGAAACACTTACTGAAAATAAAAATAGGACTGCATCAAATATTAGGACTATTTTTCAAAAAGCCGGTGGAAGTCTTGGCACACAAGGTTCTGCCTCTCATAATTTTACTCAATTAGGTATAATTAAAGTAGACAAATCAGAGATAAATGAAGAAGAAATTTTTGAATTAGCAATAGAGGCTGGTGCTCAAGAATGTAAATCAGAAGATCTTTATCATGAAATACAATGTACAGTAAATGATATATATAATGTAAAAAAGAAATTGGAAAAAAAGATAAGTAATTTTATATCAACTGAAATTGAATGGATACCGTTTAATAGTGTCCAGATATCAAAAGAAAGAACTGATGATTTAGTCAATTTTTTTGAGACACTAGAGGAAGATGATGATGTACAAAATATTTACTCAAATGCTAAATTTTTAAAATAGATTATGCTAATTATTGGTATAGATCCTGGTATATCTGGATCAATTTGTTTTTTTGAGGATGGTAAAATTTTAGATGTTCTTGAAATGCCCACAATGACTGATGGAAAAAAAAATAAGAAACAAGTAAATGGTGCTCAAATTTATAATGAAATTTCATCAAAAATTATGGGAATTGAAAAACAAAATCTTAGAGTAATAATTGAGCAAGTATCAGCAATGCCTGGACAAGGGGTGACAAGTATGTTTAATTTTGGACAATCTTTTGGTATTTTGAAAGGAATATGTTCCGCTATGCAATTGCCAATGTATTTTGTGAGACCAGCTAAATGGAAAAAATATTTTGGCTTAATAAAATCAGAAAAAGATGCTAGTAGGACCAAAGCTATAGAGATGTTTCCATATTTTTCTTCCCAACTATCTAAAAAGAAAGACTCAAATAAAGCAGATGCAATATTAATTGCTAGTTTTTATTACGAAACTTATAAATTAGAGGAATAATCTTCAAAATTAAAGACAAATTCATGACACAATTAAGTGTGAGAAGGCATTATGGAAGCTGATATTTCATCTCAAGCAGTAGGACTAGCGTCAAATACTGATTTTTCTCTATTAAGTTTATTTATAAGAGCGGACATTATAGTTAAAAGTGTAATAATTATACTTATAGTTTGTTCTATTTACTCTTGGGCAGTAATTATAGAAAAGTTTAGATTATTCAAAAAAATAAACCAAACCACCGAAGAATTTGAAACAAAATTTTGGAATTCTAAATCAGCAGAATCATTTTATAACAACCTTCCAGGAAATATTGAAGATCCAATGGCACTAGT
>JACWEG010000033.1 GCA_014653605.1 Pelagibacterales bacterium SAG-MED37 | reverse complement strand
AATTGCTTTTGATGCACCAGTTGAAGTTGGCACAATAGATTGGCTTGCAGATCGAGCCCTTCTTGGATCTTTGTGGGAATTATCTAAAATCCTCTGATCACTTGTAAAAGCGTGGATCGTTGTCATAAAACCTTTTTCAATTTCAAAATTTTCATTTAAAACATGGGCTACTGGAGCAAGACAATTTGTTGTACATGATGCAGCAGAAATTATTTTATCATTTTTTTTTAATTCTGATTCATTTACTCCAATTACAATAGTTTTATCTGCATTTTTACAAGGAGCTGAAACAACAACCTTTTTTGCTCCATTCTTTAGATGAGGTTCTAATTTATCTTTAGAGTTAAATTTCCCAGTGCATTCAAAAACATAATCTACATCGTATTTTTTCCAATTAATATTATTCAAATTTGTTTCTTGAGTAAAAGTGATTTTATTTTTGTTGATGATTAAATGTCTGTCATCAAAACTTATGTCTGCATTAAATTTTCCATGAATAGAGTCATATTTTAATAGAGTCGAACAAGCTTCAGAATTTGTTCTATTATTTATATGTTTAATCTCAATATTTTTATTATTATTTTCTATAATAGACCGAATAATCATTCTCCCAATTCTACCCATTCCATTTATTCCAACTTTTATTTTCATAATTTTTCTTTAATTTTTTTTATTATATTATCGGCATTCAATCCAAAATGATTATAGATTTCTTTATATGGCGCACTTTTTCCAAAATCATTAATTCCAAAATTTAATCCTTTAGCTCCTGTGTACTTTTTCCAATAATGGGTTTCTGAGGCCTCTATTGAAACAGTCAATTCAGTTTCAGTTAAAATTTTATTTTTGTAATCTTCACTTTGTTGATCAAATAATTCCTGACAAGGCATTGATATTACTTTTGAATAAATGTTCTCTGTGGCTAATTTATGACAAATATCAATTGCTAAACTTGTTTCGGATCCAGATGCTATTATTGTTATTTTAATATTATTGTCAGATCTTAAAACTTCATATGCTCCAAATGATGACTTGTTTTCAGAAGTATCTTTAATTCTTATAGGATCAATAGCTTGTCTAGTTAGAGCGATAACACTTGGAGAATTTTCACTTTCAAGAGCTTTCTGCCAACACTCAAATGTTTCAATAAAATCAGCTGGTCTAAAAACATTTAAATTTGGAATTGATCTTAAACTAGTTAATTGTTCAATTGGTTGATGAGTAGGACCATCTTCACCCAAACCAATAGAGTCATGTGTGAATATATAAATAACTCTTTGCTTCATCATTGCAGCTAATCGGATTGATGGTTTACAGTAATCACTAAATATTAAAAAAGTTCCACCATAAGGAATTAAATCACTATGTAATGCAATCCCATTCATTATCCCACACATAGCATGCTCCCTAACTCCATAATGAATATAGTTTCCTAAAAAATTACTTGGCTTAATTATCTTATGGGATTTTGTTTTAGTATTATTTGAGCCAGCCAAATCAGCTGATCCACCAATTAAATTTGGTAATTTAGACACAATGTCTAAAAACATTTCAGAGGTTTTTCTCGTAGCAAGTGGTTTTAAATTTTTTAAATATTCATTTTTTTTCTTTTCAATTAATTTTTTAAGTGGACTAAGACTACTATTTTTAAAAATTTTCTTATATTTACTCTCATGTTTTTTAGCTTTCCCCTCAGCTTTTTTTCCAATACTTTTCCATTCATTTAATAAATTATTAGGTATTTTAAAAGACTCATAATTCCATTTCAGTTTTTTTCTAACTAATTCTATCTCATCTTCACCTAATGGGCTTCCATGAGATGATGCTTTGCCACCTTTATTAGGAGACCCATACCCAATAGTTGTTTTGCAAGAGATTGCTATAGGTTTTTTAGTTTTTTGAGCTTTACCTAAAGCTTTTGAAATTTCTTTAAAATTGTGACCATTAATTTTTAAATAGTTCCAACCGTAGCTTTGGAATCTTTTTTCATGGTTGTCAGAGACTGCTAAACTAGTAGGACCATCTATTGATATTGAATTATTATCAAAGAGTAAAATTAAATTTTTAAGTTTTAAATGACCAGCAAGACTTAATGCTTCATGACTTATGCCTTCCATCAGACAACCATCGCCTGCTACCACATAAGTTTTATGATCAATTTTATTTTTTCCAAATTTTTTTTTCAAAATTTCTTCTGATATCGCAAATCCCACTGCATTTGATATTCCTTGGCCTAAGGGTCCAGTAGTGGTTTCTATTCCTGTATTAGGGTGATACTCCGGATGACCAGCACAAATAGAGTCTAATTGTC
>JACWEG010000032.1 GCA_014653605.1 Pelagibacterales bacterium SAG-MED37 | reverse complement strand
TGAGTGACCAAGAATATATTTATAGTTTATTTTATATTTTTTGATTAAATATTTTAAGAGTTTTTTCAGTGAAGTGATTTGTTTTGATGAAAAACTTTTATATCCATGTTCATGACCTGGATTTGTAATCTCGATACCAATAGAGTTTTTATTCAGTGATCTAAAATTTTTCCATCTTGATTTACCAGCGTGCCAAGCTTCATATAAATCAGGAACTAGGTTGATTACAATGCCATTTTTTTTTACGTAATAATGTGAACTTACTTTTGATTTAGGGTCCTGCAATCTTTTGATTGCTGTTGATTCTGCTTTCATTCCTGTATAATGAATTATTATAAACTTAATTCTTTTTTTTGATCTTTTTGGAATACTAAAGTTATATGAATAGTTAGTGGTCAATTTTATGCCTATTTTTCGATACATTTTAGATAAATAGTTAATTTACATTAATATTTAATATATTATAACGACACCAATGATCAAAAAAATACTAATAATTGTTTTTGCAACCTATGCGCTAACCATAAATGTTATTGCTAGCGATGACGGTGAATTGATATTAAAAAAAAATGATCCAGCAGAAATTGAAGATTGTTCTGAAAATTTCAATAGAGCAACTTTTAAATTTAACCAAGCATTAGATGGTGTAATTTTTCAACCTATAGCCTCAGTTTACAGAAAACTACCTTCACCTGCTAAAACAGGAGTGAGTAATTCACTTGAAAATATTTCTCATCTTATAACTATTCCAAATAATCTTATTCAAGGAGACTTTAAACAAGCTGGAGTAAATACTGGGAGATTCTTAGTAAACACAACTATTGGTGTTTTAGGACTGTTCGATGTGGCTCAACATTTGGGTTTAACTGGTTTTGAAAAAGAAGACTACGGTCAATCTTTAGCTACTTTAGGAGTTGGCCCTGGATGCTATATTGTACTTCCAATTTTAGGACCTAGTACTGCTAGAGATACTGTCGGGTCAACTTTAAACTTTTTTGGTGGTGACCCCTGGTACAATGTAACTGTAAGAAATGACACTCAATATTTTAACGATGCTAATTACTATTCTTCAAAAGGAGTTTCAGGAGTTGATTTCAGAGCAAAAAACTATGACTCTATTGAAAATTTAGAAAAAAATTCTTTAGATTTTTACGCTTCAGTCAAAAGTTTATATTTACAAGATAGACAGCAAAGAATTCTTAATACAAAAAAGATTATTGACACTCAGGATGATAGCGATTGGGAAGAAATTAGCCAATAATTAAAAAAAACTATGAAAATAAAAAGAATTGTTGTCTTAGTTTTTTTATATCTTTTAAATTGTAATTATTCATATTCTATAGAGCCTGAAGTATTTGTACAGTCAACTGTTAACAGAGCCTCAAAAATATTATCTGAAAATATTTCAAAAGAAAAAAAAATGGATGAATTAAAATTAATTGCAAAGGAAACTGTAGATATAAGAGGTATAGGGTTTTATACTCTTGGGCCTGTAAGAAAAGCCATTAATAATGACCAAAAAAAAAAATATATTGTTTTATTCGAAGAATATTTTCTTAAAAGTTTTTCAAGTAGATTAGCAGAATATACAAATCCAGAAATTGATGTTCAATCTAAAGAGGTCTTGAGCGAAAACTACACTATAGTTAACAGTCTTTTAAAAGGGACAGCTCAGCGACCAGAAGTAAAAATAGATTGGAGAATTTATACAAAAAATCCTCAAAATCCTTTAATTAGAGATTTGATTATTGAAGGTTTGAGTTTAGCAAGAACTCAAAAAGAGGAGTTTTCTTCAATATTAAACTCAAATGATAATGATATAAATGCTCTCTTTAGAACTTTAGAAGAGTTTTCTAAAAATTAAATTAAAAATATTTAGTGGGCCCGCCAGGACTCGAACCTGGGACCAATACATTATGAGTGTACTACTCTAACCCGAATGCCCCATTTATATATAAGATTTTTATCATGATTAATTAAAAACCATAATTAAACGAGTCCACAAAAAGTCAAAAAAAAGATATGATTACTTCATGAAATACCCAATCTTTCAATTAACTAATAAGCAAGAGCTGGAAGTAAAAAAATTTAATCAAAATAAAAAAATACGTCTAGAAACATTAAATTGTATAAATTGTAAGTCTTTAAATTACAAAAAACTATACGCAAATGATAGGTATGGTATTAATCAGCAAACAGTTGTATGTAATGCTTGTGGATTGGTATATTCGAATCCTAGAATGACTAAGGAGTCGTTAACGTATTTTTATTCTTCAAATTTATACAGAGAAGTATATGATTCTTTAGAAGATTTTGAACACAGCTTTTCTAAAAAATTTAAACAAGTAGAAAAAAATATTAAAATTAATAAACCAAATTTTGAAAAATATTATCCTCAACTCTTTCTTGATTTTATTTGTTCTCTTAACATAGACTATAAAACTGTTTGTGAAATTGGTGCTGGTTATGGAACTAATCTACTTTTTTTTAAA
>JACWEG010000031.1 GCA_014653605.1 Pelagibacterales bacterium SAG-MED37 | reverse complement strand
AGAAGAAGAAATTTTAGAGAGAAGTATTAAACAAAGAGCGTCTCAAATCTTAACTGGTTCATCTTTAAACAAAAAAATAAAAGATATTGAAGCTGGAACAAAATTAGATTTTGAAATTATCAGTCAAATTAATATTAATGATGTTTTCAAGATAACACCAAGCAACACAAAAGATGAAGCAACTTTAGCTCAATTAAAAGAACAATATAATCAAGCAAAACAAGATATCATAGAAAGATTTGAAGATAAGGTTTTAAAAATCAGAAGTGGTGATGATCTTCTGCCTAGCGTTATGAAAATGGTAAAAGTTTTTGTTGCTATAAAAAGAAGATTAAGACCAGGTGATAAAATGTCAGGGAGACATGGTAATAAAGGTGTTGTGAGTAAAATTGTTCCCGTAGAAGATATGCCTTATAGAGAGGATGGTAGACCTGTTGACATAGTATTAAATCCATTAGGAGTTCCAAGTAGAATGAACGTTGGTCAAATATTAGAAACACACCTTGGTTGGGCATGTAAAGAATTTGGAGAACAAATTAAAAAATTAGTTAATGAAAACAACAAAAAGATTGAAAGAAATGAAAAAATAGAAAGTTTTTTAAAATCTGTTTATGGAGAAGAAATATTTAATCAAAAAGTTGACAAACTAAGTAAAACTGAATTTAGAGACTTATGTGAAAATTTACAAAATGGAATAGCTATTTCAACACCAGTCTTTGATGGGGCTAAAGAGAAGAATGTTACAGAAATGCTTGAACTCGCTAATCTACCTAAGTCTGGGCAGACATATTTATGGGATGGCAGAACTGGAGAAAAATTTGACAGACCAGTAACTGTAGGAATAATTTACATGCTTAAACTGCATCATTTGGTGGAGGATAAAATTCATGCAAGATCAACAGGTCCATACAGCTTAGTTACTCAGCAGCCTTTAGGAGGAAAAGCACAACTTGGTGGTCAAAGATTTGGTGAGATGGAAGTTTGGGCTTTAGAGGCATACGGTGCATCATATACTCTTCAAGAAATCTTAACTGTTAAGTCTGACGATGTTGCTGGTAGAGTTAAAGTTTATGAAACTATTGTAAAAGGCGAAGAAAAGATTAATTCTGAACTAACTTCTAAAATTAATTCAACGTTAATTAAGCATAATCAAATTTATGTTGAGATAGATAAAGATGATTTAATAGATGTAACTTTGTTTGTTAAAACAAATAAAGATTTGAAGTTTAGACAACTTATAGATATTACTGTGGTTGATTATCCAGAACAGCCGCAGCGATTTAAAGTTGTGTATTTATTTTTAAGTCATGAGTTTAATCAAAGAATGATTTTAAGTTACTTTATTACTGAAAATGAGGTCATTTCATCTTTAACATCAATTTTTCCGTCAGCAAATTGGATGGAAAGGGAAGTTTTTGATATGTATGGTGTTAATTTTAAAGATCATCCTGATTTAAGAAGAATACTAACTGATTATGGTTTTGAGGGTCATCCATTAAGAAAAGATTTTCCTTTAACTGGACATATAGAAGTTAGATATAATGAGGAACAAAAAAAAGTTATTAAAGAGCCTGTTAAACTAGAGCAAAACTATAGAAATTTTGATTACGAAAGTCCATGGGAAGGGACAAAATATATTAAAGAACAAACAGATGAAAATGACAAAAAAAATTAAAAATTTAAACTTAAATTTTGGCCCCCAGCATCCTGCAGCACACGGAGTTTTAAGGCTTATTCTTGAATTAGATGGTGAAGTTGTTGAAAAAGCAGACCCACATATTGGATTGCTTCATCGCGGTACTGAAAAATTAATTGAAAATAAAACATATATGCAAGCTGTTCCTTATTTTGATCGTCTTGATTATGTAGCTCCAATGAACCAAGAACATGCTTTTGCATTAGCTATTGAAAAAATTTTAAAAATTGAAGTACCTATAAGAGCACAATTGATAAGAGTAATGTTTTGTGAAATTGGAAGAATTTTAAGTCATATTTTAAATGTAACTACACAAGCTTTAGATGTGGGTGCTTTAACTCCTTCTTTGTGGGGTTTTGAAGAAAGAGAAACACTAATGACTTTTTATGAGAGAGCTTCTGGTTCAAGATTACATGCAAATTACTTTAGAGCCGGTGGAGTTCATCAAGATTTACCAGCAGGTTTAGAAGGTGATATAGCAAAATTTTGTGACAGTTTTCCTAAAATTATAAACGATTTAGAGAATTTATTAACTGATAATAGAATTTTTAAACAAAGAAATGTTGATATTGGAATAGTAACTAAAGATGATGCTTTAGATTATTCATTTAGTGGAGTGATGATTAGAGGATCTGGTGTTCCTTGGGACATTAGAAAATCACAACCTTATGATTGTTATAATCAATTAGAATTTAAGATACCAGTTGGAAAAAATGGAGATTGTTATGATCGATATTTATGTAGAATTGAAGAAATGAAGGAGAGTGTATCTATTATTAAACAATGCTTAGCCAAGATGGAAAAAGGGCCAGTTAAAAGCTTTGATGGAAAAATTACTCCACCGTCTAAAAAGGAAATTAAACAATCAATGGAAGCATTAATTCATCATTTTAA
>JACWEG010000030.1 GCA_014653605.1 Pelagibacterales bacterium SAG-MED37 | reverse complement strand
ACCACCACCAATTCCAAGTAGCAGAAAAACTCTTAGAATATTTAGATAAAGAAGTTAAATTGGGCACTAAGGTAAATCATATTATGAGACATACTGTTGGACTATATCATGGTCAAGTGGGATCAAAGGAATGGAAAAGATATTTAAGTGATAATATGATGGCAAGAGACTCAGATTTCCAGAAAGCAAAACATATTATGACAATTGTTCAAAATAACGAAAAAGCTAATCAAGTTAGCTCTTAAATGGAAATATTAAATTCATCTGAAATAATTAACTTACTAATTGTTTTAGCATCTGCGGCAGCGGTAGCAGGTTTTATGGCAGGTTTACTTGGTGTAGGGGGAGGAATTATAATGGTACCAGCATTGTATTATGCTTTTACAGTTTTAGATTTTGATATTGTAACACGTATGCATCTGTCAGTTGGAACATCTTTAGCAATTATTATACCCACATCTATTATCTCAACCAAAACACATATGGAATATGATGCAGTTGATTTTAAAATGGTTAAATCATTTGGTATTTTTATTCTTCTAGGTGTAATTGCTGGAACTTTTTTAGCAGTAAATTTAAAAACCCCAGCTTTAGTTTTATTTTTTTCAATATTTGCATTTATTGTAGGGCTGTTTTTTATTTTTGTGAGAGAAAAATTAATGGAAAATCCAAAAAAAATATCTGATTTAATAAAAAATATATCTGGAATAATAATTGGTTTTATTTCAGTGCCACTTGGAATTGGTGGTGGTTCTTTAATGGTTCCTTTTATGAGAACTTTTGGATATGACATTAGAAAATCAATAGGTACTGCTGCTGCTGTGGGTTTTTTGATAGCTGTAAGTGGAACCATTACTATGATCACTGGAGGAAAAATAATTAATAATGTTAATACTCCTTTTAGTGTTGGATATATAAATTTACTAGGTTTTATAGTATTTGTTCCTGTGACGATGATTATGGCTAGAATTGGTGCAAAAGCAGTGTATAAAATCAACAAAAAATTATTAAGTAAGATATTTGGAACTTTTCTAATTTTAGTTTCAATAAGATCTTTTTTTGAATACTTAACAATTAATTAATAATTTGGATAAAGGTTTTTTATGTTTAATTTAAAAGAAATTATTTCATCAATTGCTGATGTAGGCCAAAAATTATTCAAAAAAAGTGTAGTTAAAAAAAATGATTTAGAATCAATTATTTCATTATGTGACGATCTAATATCTAATAAAGGAGCTGCATTTGGTATCACTGTTGCAAGAGACATTACTGACTTATATCAAACATTAAGTCCTGAAAAAAAACTTTTATTTTTTAAAAAGATAAATGAAAAATTTAGACCAAACCACACCAAAGTAATTGAGGCAATAGATCTCTATAAAGCAGAACAAAATGATAAGAATCTATTCAAATTATTTGTTACATCCGAGGGTCAAAGAAGAGAATTATTTAGAAGAATGAATATGTCCCCTAATGGGATTTCGACAATTGTGTCTCTTAGAGAAGATCTTCTCAAAATACTAAATGAGAATAAAGAATTAAAACCATTAGACAATGATTTAAGAGAATTATTTAAATCTTGGTTTAACCCTGGATTTTTAAAACTTGCTAAGATTACCTGGGATACAAAAGCAGCAGTATTAGAAAAAATAATCCAATATGAAAGAGTTCATAAAATAAAAGATATGAACGAACTTAAAAGAAGACTTGGAGAAGATAGAAGATTTTTTTCTTATTTTCACCCAGCACTTGACGATGAGCCAATAATATTTGTGCAAGTGGCACTTACTAATGGTTTAGGAAAATCAATTCAAGAAATAATGAAACCAAGTGCAGAAGGTGCAAAAAAATATGATACTGCAACTTTTTATTCTATAAGTAATTGTCAAGAGGGACTATCAAGAGTTACACTTGGAAATTTTTTGATTAAAAGAGTTGTCTACGAAATTCAGGAAGAATTACCAAATATAAAAAATTTTGGAACTCTTTCACCGATTCCAGGTTTTAGAGACTGGTTTACTACTTTAGATGAAAAAATAATTCAAAATATTTTGGGAAAAATACCTTATAATAATATTTCGTTTTTAAAATCTACGGATTTAAAAGTTGGAGATGGACGAATAGTATCAAATAAACATGCAATAATTAAATTAGTTGCTCATTATTTAATGAATGAAAAAAATAAAAAAGGTCTTCCAATTAACGATGTTTGTAGGTTTCACTTAGGTAATGGAGCGATTATTGATGATATAAATATTAATGCCAATGTTTCAGAAGTTGGATTAAATAGATCCTTTGGTGTAATGGTAAATTATCTTTATGAACTTAAAAATATTGAGAAGAATCATGAAGATTATATAAATAACAAAAAAATAATTATTTCAGATAAGCTTAAAAAAAAATTATAAAGATTATTCTTTATCCGTTCCCCATTTTACTTTGTTCCAAGCTCTTTCATGAAAGTAGTAAAAAAAAAGAGGAATTATAGACCCAATACCTAATATACCTGCTATTTTAATAGATCCTGTAAAGATATACCCAAATAACATCCAATATAAAAAAATTAAAAATCTCCAAGAAAAAGTTTTTGCTACTGATCTGATTTTTTTGTCTGCCATTAAAAAAAAAATTAAAGAAGAAGGTTGGGGTGGTTTCAGTCTCCC
>JACWEG010000003.1 GCA_014653605.1 Pelagibacterales bacterium SAG-MED37 | reverse complement strand
ATATAGGAAAAGAAGTTTTTGGACTTGAACCTTCAAAAATATCAACAAAAATTGCAATTGATAATCAAATAAATATAAAACAAGGCTTTGTTGATGATTTAGAAAATAATTATGACATAATAATTTTAAAACATGTATTTGAACATTTATACGACCCATTAAAAGATTTAGAAAAAATTCGCTCTCATACAAATAAATATTTATTTATAGAAGTGCCAGGAAATTTTAGAAGGATAGCCTCAATTCAAAATGCTCACAATTTTTATTTTACTGAAAATACACTACATAAAATAGTTACCAAAGCTGGTTTTAATATAGTATCTTCAGAATATTGCAAAGATACTGAATTTATCTTTGCATTATATGAAAAATCCAAAGAAAGAAATGTTAATTATAAATATTCATATTTAAATGAAGTAAAAAAAATTAAAAAAATTTATAGATACGATAATACAAGATATGTAATTACCAAAATGCTCAAAAGCACAGGTCTTTACAGCATTCTTTTGCCTTTAAGAAAAAATATTTTGAAAATTTTAAATTTAGAAAGCTAAAAATTGTATAATTTAAAAAACTGGTGGGCCCGCCAGGACTCGAACCTGGGACCAATACATTATGAGTGTACTGCTCTAACCAACTGAGCTACAGGCCCTTTTTTAAACATCTGAAAACTTTTTATAACTTTTGAAATTAAAATCTACATATAAATTATTTTTTTATAAATGGTGGGCCGTGTTGGTTACGCTCCAACTACCCCTGCAATGTCAATGCAGTACTCTACTATTGAGCTAACGGCCCAAAGTTAATAATTTTAACTTTCTAAGAAACTTTTTAATTGTTTTGATCTACTTGGATGTTTGAGTTTTCTGAGAGCTTTGGCTTCTATTTGTCGAATTCTTTCTCTTGTAACTGAGAATTGCAACCCAACTTCTTCAAGTGTGTGATCGGTATTCATTCCTACACCAAATCTCATTCTCAAAACTCTTTCTTCTCTTGGGGTTAAAGTAGATAAAATTTTGGTTGTTGCTTCACCTAAATTAGATTTTATTGCCTGCTCTAACGGAGCAAGTGCTTTTGTATCTTCAATAAAATCTCCTAAGCTACTATCTTCTTCATCACCAACTGGCTTTTCAAGTGAAACTGGTTCTTTAGAGATTTTTAATACTTTTCTAACTTTGTCTAATGGCATTCTAAGTTTTTTAGCCAATTCTTCTGGCGTGGCCTCTCTGCCAAACTCACTTAAAATTAATCTTTGAGTTCTAACAATTTTATTAATTGTTTCAATCATATGAACCGGAATTCTAATTGTTCGTGCTTGGTCAGCAATTGATCTTGTAATAGCTTGTCGAATCCACCAAGTTGCATAAGTAGAGAATTTGTAACCTCTTCTATACTCAAATTTATCAACTGCTTTCATTAGTCCAATATTACCCTCTTGAATTAAATCTAAAAACTGTAAACCTCTATTCGTATATTTTTTAGCGATAGAGATTACCAATCTCAAATTTGCTTCGACCATTTCTTTTTTCGCAATTCTGGACTCTTTTTCTCCTTTTTGAACTCTACTGACTAACTTTTTGAAGTCAGTTACTGACATTCCTATTTTGTGACTAAATTCAATTAATCTCTCTCTTATTTCTTTAAATTGATCTTTATTTTTAGAAAAAAATTGTTTCCAAACAGGATTGGTATCTAAAAATTTTTTTAAATTCGGATTAATTTCATTTCCAATATAAAACTTTATAAATTCATTTCTTGGGATTTTGTGATCTATAGCTAATCTTAAAAGATTTCCTTCTAGCGAAATAATCTTTTTATTTTCCACATAATGTTTTTGTACTAATTCCTCCAAAACAGATGGAGATAATTGAAGAGACTTAATATTTTCTAATATTTCTTGGACAATTTTATCATAACTTTTCTCCTTAGCAGACGAAAAACTTTTTGAAGTTAATATACAGTCTAGTTTTTCTTTTTGATATTTAATAAGTTTATTATAATCTTTAGTTAGTAGATTAACCGTTTTTAAAACTTTTGGTTTAATTTCTGTTTCCATAGCAGCAAGCGTAGGATTAAATTCTTCATCAGTCTCTTCTCCTGAGCTATCCTCACTATCAGTTTCACCAGCATTTTTTTGTTTTGCACTCGGACCTGTTGACTCATCTTCCATATAGTTAGTATCGATATCAATAATTTCCCTTACTAAGATTTCATCTTTCTGCAATTTTTCGTTCCAATCTGAAAATTGTTGTGCTGTAATTGGGCTTTGTGAAAGGGCTATCAACATTACATCTTTTCCAGCTTCTATTCTTTTTGCTATAGCAATTTCTCCCTCTCTTGATAGCAATTCAACTCCACCCATCTCTCTCAAATACATTCTGATAGGATCGTCACTTTTCTCCATCGTCTTGCCTTCTTCTTTAGAAGAGCCCTCTTTTTTTCTTAAAACTTTGAAGTCTGATTTTTTTTCTACAAGAGAAATTTTTTCGTCTAAGATATGAATAAAAGCTTGAGCTAAATTATCATCAGAAAGATTTCTTTTTCCTAAAGATTTACTTAATTCCTCATAGGTAATGAAACCCCTGTGAGTTCCTCGACCCATTAATCTAGCAAATGATTTAGTAATTATTCTTTCCACAACAATTAAATTGAAGAGTCTTATATAATGTCAAATCTATAAAAATCCATTGTTTATTTGTAGTGATTAGTTGATATTTTGCTTTTTTTTCAACTCTTTTAGCTCGTTAAATGTCGCTTCACTCAAATCTTTAGAAAACTTCGATTCTAATTCCTGAATTCTATATTCCAGATCATAATTATTAAGATCTCGATTAATATCCTCTAATATTTCAATAACAGCATTTTCATTTTCAAGTTTATTTTTTAAAATATGTTTTATTGGAGCAAATTTATTTATTTTATCAATCAATTGTGAGTCAATATCTAGATCACTTATTGAAATTTTTTGTTCAGATCTTAACTTCAACATAATCTTTTCGAAAATTTGCTTGTTTACTTCGGTGAATAACTTAACATTTTCAATCAAATGAATGTTTTCCTGCATCAATTTTAGATTTGTCATAACAAGATAAATTAATGAAAATTCTTTTAACTCAACCCCAGTTAAAGATTGACTTTCAGAATAATATCTTTTTGTAGACTCTAATGATCTAGTTTTTTTAACATAAAAGTTTTTTCTATTTTGACTAGTGTGTGGAGTAAGCTCAGAAATCTTCTCTAAGAAATACTCTAAAACGTATTTTTTTATATAATCATCTTTAATGGTATTTGCTATAGCTCTTAATTTCTTATCAAAAATTGCCAAAGAAGATGGATTATTTTCAGTTTGTTTTTTATAATGGCTAAATATGAATTGATGTATAGAGATTTTACTTTGTTTGGTAAAATCAATAAAATAATTTTTTCCATTTTTATTTACAAAACTATCAGGGTCTTCTTTGTCTGGTAAAAATAAAAATGAAATTTGTTTTTCAGGTTTTAAATCTTTTATCGAATTTTCTGCTGCTCTTAAAGCTGCTTTGTAGCCACTCTCATCACCATCGAAACAAATAATTATATCATCAAAAAACTGATTTAAAGTTAAGATCTGTTTGTCTGTTAAAGAAGTGCCAAGATTAGCTACAGCATTTTCAATACCATTTTTGCTTAAGCCTACAACATCCATATAACCCTCAACTAAATAAATGTTACTTAATTTATTAGATAACTTTCTTGCTAAATCTAAATTATATAAATTTGAACCTTTCTTAAAAAACATAGTTTCAGGGGAATTAATATATTTTGCTAAATAATCTAATTGCTCGATAATTCTTCCACCTAACGCGATGGGCTGACCTGAAATATTATTAATTGGAAAGATTAATCTTCCCCTAAATCTTTCAATGTATACTTTCTTTTTTTCATCCAAGTAAAACAAACCACTATCAACTAGTGTTTGTTCGCTAAATTGATCTTTTAATTTATCAAAAAAATTTGGATTTTTTTCTATATAGCCAATTTTAAATTTCTTAACTTCTTCTTTACCTAAATATCTATTTTTTAAATAATCTCTTGCATTAGAGCAAGCGTCATTTTTTAATAACTCGTTATGATAATAATTAACATACTGACTGTATATAGATAAGTATTCCTTCCACTTATTTTCTCTTTCCTCATCTTGTTTAGAAAACATATAGGGCTGCATCCCTGCAAGTTGAGCTAAATGTTTTACTGCTTCACCAAATTTAAGGTTTTGAGTTTTCATTACAAAATCAAAAATATTTCCATGTTCAGATGTTGCAAAACAATGATAAAACTCTTTTTCATCATTAACAGTAAATGAGGGTGTTTTTTCATTTTTAAATGGAGATAAGCCTACATACTCTTTACCTCTTTTTTTTAAAACAACTGATTTTGAAACAACTGTAGAAACTTTTAATCTTGTTTTAATTTCATCAAGATATTCTTTAGGATATTTCATTAACTATTTAATAATTCTTTAATAAGAGGACCAGCTTTAGAAAAGTCAATTTCATCAGAATGCAATTTTTTTAGTTCACCTATTACTTTTCCCATATCTTTTACAGAACTTGCTCCAAGCTTAGCGATTGTGTCAGTGCATATTTTTTTGGTTTCTTCTTCACTTAATTGTTTAGGTAAAAATCCAGTTAGAATGTCATGCTCACTTTGCTCAACCTCTAAAAGATCTTTTCTGTTATTTTTTTTATAAATATCAATCGATTCGGCTCTTTGTTTAACCATTTTTTTTAGAAGCTTTTTAATGTCCTCATCATCTGTTTCTTTTTTATTTGGGCCTGATCTGTTTGTTATGTCTAGATCCTTTATAGAGGACAAAATTAACCTATAAGTTGATATTTTAGTTTTATCTTTGGCTTTCAAGGCATTTTTGTATTCAGTTTCAATTGTTTCTTTTAAAGGCATATTTTTAATTTACTGCAAAGAAAAAAATCTTCAAAAGAAAAATTGTTTTTTTACAATTTTATAATACATCTCTGTTGCGATAATAAATCAATTATTGTATTAACCTTTAACTTATGAGTTGTAATTGATCAAAAAAGTAAAAAAAACTCACTTAAAAAATTCTCAAATTAATACAGGTATTTTAGTTCTTGAAAATAAGAAAGTTTTTAAGGGTATTGGGATAGGTTACCAAGGAGAAGCAACTGGAGAGGTTTGTTTTAATACCTCATTAACGGGATACCAAGAAATAATATCAGACCCATCCTATGCGGGACAAATCATAAACTTTACATTTCCACATATTGGTAATGTTGGAACCAACAAAGAAGATTTTGAGTCTGATAAAATTTGGACTAAAGGGGTAATTTTTAATTCAGAAATAACTTCACCATCAAATTATAGATCTTTTCAACATTTAGATACTTGGCTAAAAAAAAATAAAATAGTTGGAATTACAGGACTAGATACTAGAAGTTTAACTAATTTTATCAGAGACAAAGGTGCTCCAAAGGGGACTATTGCTTACTCAAAAAAAGGAAAATTTAATATTAGTAAGCTTACAAACTTAACAATAAAGTGGAGTGGATTAAAAAATTTAGATCTTGCTGAAGCTGTAACCACACCAAAGAATTATATTTGGAAAGGACTAAAAACGTGGAAAAAAGAAATAGGTTATAAAAAAAATACTAAAAATTCTTTTCATGTGGTGGCCATAGATTATGGAATCAAAAAAAATATTCTAAGGTATTTTTCTGACTTTAAATGCAAAGTCACTGTAGTTTCGTGTAAAACATCTGCTAAAAATATTTTGTCTCTTAAACCTAATGGTATATTTTTATCAAATGGACCTGGAGATCCAGCTGCAACTGGAAAATATGCAATTAAAATAATTAAAAAACTAATTGAAAAAAAATTACCTTTATTTGGTATTTGTCTTGGTCATCAAATACTTGCACTAGCATTAGGTGGCAAAACAAAGAAAATGAAATTGGGACATAGAGGTGCAAACCACCCGGTTAAAAATTTAATTAATGACAATGTAGAAATTACCAGTCAAAATCATGGTTTTGAAGTTGTCAAAGAAAATTTACCAAAAAATATTGAGGTCACTCATAAATCTTTATTCGATAACAGTATTGAGGGTATTAAATTAAAAAATAAACCAGTGTTTTCTGTTCAGTACCATCCAGAGTCAAACCCCGGACCGCAAGACAGCGTGTATTTATTTCAAGAATTTATTAACAACATGAAAAAAAATGCCAAAAAGAAAAGATCTTAAAAAAATATTAGTTGTTGGTGCGGGGCCCATTATTATTGGTCAAGCATGTGAATTTGATTATTCAGGAACCCAAGCATGTAAAGCATTAAGAGATGAGGGATACAAGGTTGTGTTAATTAATTCAAATCCAGCAACAATTATGACTGATCCAGATGTTGCTGATAAAACTTATATTGAGCCTATTACTTTAGAGGTTTTAGAAAAAATTCTCAAAAAAGAAAAACCAGATGCAATCTTACCCACCATGGGAGGTCAAACTGCTCTTAATCTAGCAATGGAGGCAGAAAAAAAAGGAATTTTAAAAAGATACAAAATAGAACTAATTGGAGCAAATTCTAAAGCTATTGCTAATGCAGAAGATAGAAAGAAGTTCAGAAAAAATATGATTGATATTGGTTTAGATTTACCCAAATCTGAAATCGTTAATAACATAAACCAATCTTCTAAAGTTTTAAAAAAAATTGGGTTACCTGCAATTATTAGGCCTGCATTTACACTAGGAGGTTTAGGTGGAGGAATAGCTAAGAATAAAAAGGACTACTTAAAAATTATCAAAACTGGTTTGCACGAATCCCCTGTTAGCCAAGTTCTAGTAGAGGAATGTTTGGAGGGTTGGAAAGAATTCGAAATGGAAGTTGTAAGAGATAAAAAAGATAACTGTATAATCATCTGCTCAATTGAAAATGTTGATCCAATGGGAATACATACCGGAGACTCTGTAACTGTTGCCCCAGCACTCACTTTAACCGATAAAGAATACCAGGTAATGAGAAATGCTTCTATTGCTTGTTTAAGAAAAATTGGAGTTGAAACAGGTGGTTCAAATGTTCAATTTGCTATAAATCCTAAAAATGGTCGTATGGTGGTAATTGAAATGAACCCAAGAGTATCTAGATCATCGGCTCTTGCATCAAAAGCAACTGGATTTCCAATAGCAAAAGTTGCAGCTAAACTTGCTGTTGGTTATACTTTGGATGAATTAAAAAATGAAATTACTAAAGTAACTCCAGCATCATTCGAGCCAAGTATAGACTATGTGGTAACTAAAATTCCAAGATTTACTTTTGAAAAATTTTCGACTTCCCCAGCAACTTTAGGTACATCAATGAAGTCTGTTGGAGAAGCAATGGCAATAGGTAGAAATTTCAAAGAGTCACTACAGAAAGCTTTGGTCTCTCTCGAAACTGGCTTTTCAGGATTAGATAGAATTTTCGATTTAAATAAAAAACAAATTGAAAAAAAACTTAAAGAAAATATTCCTAATAAATTACTATTAGTTGCTGAAGCAATTAGAAAGAAAATTAATTTAAAAAAAATATTTGCATTATCTAAAATTGACCCTTGGTTTTTAGAACAAATAAAAGAAATAATAGATAGTGAATTTAAAATCAAAAGTAAAGGATTACCAAAAAATTTTAATGAATTAAATAGAATAAAATCCATTGGTTTTTCTGATAAAAAATTAGCAGAATTAACAAATACTTCGGAAGATATAATAAGGCAAAAAAGAACTGCTCTTAAAATTTTACCTGTATTCAAGAAAGTTGATACCTGTGCGGCTGAATTTAAATCCTTTACACCCTACATGTATTCAACTTATCAAAGAAATTTTTCAATAAAGTCTGAGTGTGAAGCTGATCCATCAGCTAAGAAGAAAATTATAATATTGGGAGGAGGTCCAAATAGAATTGGACAAGGAATTGAATTTGATTATTGCTGTTGTCAGGCAAGTTTTTCTCTTAAAGATGCTGGTTTTGAAACTATAATGGTTAATTGTAATCCAGAAACAGTTTCGACTGATTATGATACCAGTGACAGATTATATTTTGAGCCCTTAAAAGAGGAGTATGTTTTTAACATAATTAAAAGAGAAAAGGATAAAGGTAATTTAATTGGTATTATTGCACAATTCGGTGGTCAAACTCCAATTAAACTAGCAAAATTTTTATATGAGAATAAACTTCCAATTTTAGGTACACAATATACTTCAATAGACTTAGCTGAGGATAGAAATAGATTTAGAAATCTTCTTAACAGATTAAAATTAAAACAAGCAGAAAGTGGAATTGCAAAAACTTATAAACAAGCAATCCAAATAGCAGAAAAGATTGGTTTGCCGTTGATGGTAAGACCTTCATATGTGTTAGGTGGAAGAGCTATGGAAATTGTTCATGAAAAAAGTCAACTTAAAAACTTTGTTCAAGAAGCATTTAAAGCTGCAGAAGATAACCCAATTTTAATAGACAAATTTATTGATCATGCAATGGAGGTAGATGTTGATGCAATATCTGACGGGACACAAGTGCATGTTGCTGGCATTATGCAGCATATAGAGGAAGCTGGAATTCATTCAGGAGACTCGGCTTGCAGTTTACCTCCTGTATCAATTAAGCCTTTCTTAATTAAAGAAATTGAAAATCAAACTAAAAAATTAGCCTTAGCATTAAAGGTTAAAGGTTTCATGAACATTCAGTTTGCTATCAAAAAAGATGAAATTTATGTTATCGAAGTAAACCCAAGGGCAAGTAGAACGGTTCCATTTGTTTCAAAAGCAAAAGGTCTACCTTTTGCAAAAATTGCTTCAAGAGTAATGGCTGGAGAAAAATTAACTAAGTTTAATTTAAAAGATAAATCTAATGGTATGTTTGCTGTTAAAGAGGCAGTGTTTCCATTTAATAAATTTCCTAATAGTGATTTACTTTTAGGTCCTGAAATGAAATCAACTGGGGAAGTTATGGGATTTGACAAAAACTTTGGAATGGCGTTTGCTAAAAGTCAAATAGCTTCAGCTAACTCTTTACCTAAGCAAGGTCTTGCTTTTATTTCTTTAAAAAATTCTCATAAAGACGAAGGAATTGGTTTAGCAAAAGAATTAATAAAACTTAAATTTTCTCTGTGTGCTACAAGGGGAACTGCAGAGTATATCAGAAAACATGGTATGAGATGTAAAATTATAAATAAGGTCAGTAGTGGCTCACCTCACATAGTCGATGTTTTAGACTCTAAGAAAATTGCATTGGTAATAAACACTGGAGGTGGAAATAGTGAACACAGATTAAATGATGCAATAGCTCTTAGAAGAGGAACGCTTAAAAACAAAGTTCCATATTGTACTAATATGTCAACTGCACTTGCATGTTTAGAGGCCATTAAATCTCTTAAAACTAAAAAATTAGAAGTCAATCCTCTACAGGATATTTAAGTATTTACTTTCCAATCAGTTTCGAAAGTCACATAATTTACTTGGATACATCTTCTTTCTTTAACTATTTTCTTCTTTTCCATCCCATGCCAAGTATTTGGTCCACTAGAAAACAAATATCCATAATTATGCTTATAAGGAACTGTTTTAACTTTTTCTAATTTATCGTTATAAAAATCTGTACCTAAGTCCTCAGATTCATTTGCATTATTTACAAAAATTAAACCAGACATTAGTTTTTCTTTAATGTCACAATGAGGCTTCAACCAAAAACCTTCTCGATCACAGATAACTTCCAACCGAACATATGAATTTGATAAATCTTTATTTATCATTTTTGAAATATTTTCATAAACCTCTTTTGATTGTAGTTCATTAATAAATTTTACTAAATGAGGAAATTGTGAAGCATTATCTTTTGTTATAAAGCATCTAAATTTAATTGCCTTACCTCCAGAAGAATCTCCTTTTCTAAATTCTGCAGCACCTCCGTCAATCGCTCTTGTTCCATCATAATTTAGATTATGTTTACTTACATCTGGAATATCAGCTTTGACAATTTCTTCTATTGCAGCATCAGTAAGTGCATTGTAGTACTCATAATGTTCAAATGGAAATTCATGTTTTTTGGATTGCTTTTGAATTGAATTGATAAAAGACATTAAGAATTAATTTTTTGTTTAATTATTTTTGCTACTCTATTAGTTTCATCTAGTTTTTGATAGTTCCAATTTTCCTCTTCCTCACCTAAATTTCTAATTATATTTAATTCTCTAAATAATTTTCTAAATTTTTTGAATCTTTTATCATTTTTTCTAGGTAAAATATTTGCGACATAAATAGGTTTTCCAGTTAAAGCTGCCTCTGAAATCATTGAGCTTGAGTCACAAGTTACCACTATACTTTGAGATATTGATAAAGCAGATAAATAAGCTTTTTTATCAATATTATCAATAATTGTATGCTTTTCCCCAAAATATTCTTTAGCATAAATGATTGAATTTTTTGGTGTTCTCATAGATGGAATGACAACAAGCTGAAAATCATTTTTTTTTAAGAAATTATTTAAAAGAAAGAAAATATTTTTAATATTTTTTAAAGAATAGTCATAGTACTTAGTTGGACCACCCAAAATTAAAGTGCAAATTTTTCTTTGATCTTTTTTAATAAATAAATTTAAATAATCTTTATTCTTAATTATTTCATCACTTGTAAGATAGTGAATCGCACCTTTCGTATTAATTACATTTTGACCATTTATAGAGTCATGTTCAGGAGCAACTACAAAATCAAAATTATTAAAATTTACTTTTGGATCTTGAATATGAATAGTAATTACTTTTTTTTTTAAACTATTTTTAAGATGAATTGAGGGAATTACACTTTTGCGTCCACAAGAAATAATCATATCAAAATCAGATTGATTAACTTTTTTGTAAACTATTTGTGAAATTGGAGTGAATTTTGGAGGAATTATTTTCCAAAAATTATTTAGTTCAACTGTGTGGTGTGTAAAATCTATGTCTAAAGCTTTTGCTAAACCCTCTACTTGGCTGATCATGCCATGCATGCCTTGAGTTAATAATATACCTTTTAATTTGTTCATTAATTACTATATAGCTTTCATATGAATCAAAATCCAACTAAACACACAAAAGTGTTAATAATTGGATCCGGTCCAGCTGGTTACACAGCTGCAGTTTATGCAGCTCGTGCAATGTTAAACCCAATTTTGGTTTATGGATCTGAACCTGGAGGTCAATTAACAACAACTACTGATGTTGAAAATTACCCTGGTTTTGCTGATGTTATTCAAGGACCTTGGTTAATGGATCAAATGAAAGAGCAAGCAAAAGCAGTTGGTACTGAGATGATAGAAGATCATATTGGATCAGTAAATTTAAAATCGACTCCATTTGAAGCAATTGGTGATAGTGGTCAAAAATTTACTGCAGATAGTATTATTATTTCAACTGGTGCTCAAGCAAGATGGTTAAACATAAAATCAGAGCAAGAATTTAGAGGTTTTGGAGTGTCCGCATGTGCTACATGTGATGGATTTTTCTTTAAAGAAAAAGAAGTAGCAGTTGTTGGTGGTGGTAATGCTGCTGTAGAGGAAGCAATGTTTCTTACGAAATTTGCTTCGAAGGTCAAATTAATTCATAGACGTGATAGTCTGAGAGCAGAAAAAATGCTTCAAAAAAAATTAATGGAAAACAAAAAAATTGAAATTATTTGGGATACTGTAATTGAAGACGTGATAGGTGATAAAGAACCTAAAAATGTCAAAGGTATTAAAGTAAAAAATGTAAAAACAAATAAAATTGAAGAAATAAAAGTTGATGGTTTATTTGTTGCAATTGGTCATGATCCAGCAACTTCATTATTTAAAGATCAATTGAAAATGGATAATGAAGGATATTTGATTACCAAACCAGACTCTACTGAAACTAATATTCCTGGAGTTTATGCTGCAGGAGATGTGAAGGACAAAACATTTAGACAAGCTGTAACCGCTGCAGGTATGGGATGTATGGCTGCACTTGAGGCTGAAAAGCATCTTTCGCATAAGTAAAGTGAAAAATAATTTACATGTTTTTTTAGGAGCAAGTGTAGCTGATGCTGCAGCTAGACCATTACATTGGGTTTATAATCAGAAAAAACTACTAACTTATATTAAGGGAAAACAAGACTTTACCTTCTTAAAAAAAAATAAAAGTCCTTTTTACAACATTAAAACTGGCAAAGTTTCTGGTTATAATGAAGTTGGTCAAGTGATGTTCAAAACTTTAGTTGAAGGTCATCGAAATATAGAAGAAAGATTTAAAAAAAATATTACAAAAAACTTTGGTCCAGGAAGTATTTACTGGAAAAATTTAAATTTAAGAGCAAAATACAAAAAAGTTAAAGACTGGCGAGGAATAATAAAAGGACCTTGGATCCATCAGAATATCATTGAAACTGTAAGAAATATTAAGTCTAAAAAAAAATTAACTGGAGGTAAAAAGGTAAACGAGTCTGATGGTTATTGTGCTGCTCTTCCATATTTTTTGTATGGCTATAATCTTAAAGATGTAAAAAAGATTATCTCTACAGTAACTGTTTCAAAAATAAGTCTCAAATATGCTTTAGCAAAATTTTATCTAATAGATTTAGCACTGAAAGGTTGCAAAGATCCTATAAACGAATTCATGAAGATATTTAAAAAAAATTCATATTTTAAAAGTGTTGTTGAAGATATGAAAAAAGTTAAAAGATTAAAATCAAAACCGCATTCTCTTGTGGTTAAAAAATTGGGCATGGCTTGTAGCTATCCAGGAACATTTAATAGCTCAATTCATTCAATTATTAATTCCACAAATTATAAAGGGGCTATTTTAAAAACAATTAAAGCTGGTGGCTGTAACTGTTCTAGAGTTAATTTTATTGGAGCTTATTTTGCTGCTTTAAAAGGATTAGGTACTATCCCAAAATCTTGGATAAAAAAAACTGATTTAGCTAAAAAAATATTAGAGCAAAAATAAAATTATTTATTCTAAACTTTCACAAAAAGATTTAATTCTATCCATAGCTTTTTTTAAATTGTTCATTGAAGTTGCATAAGAAATTCTAAAATATCCATCTAAGCCAAATGCTGATCCCTGAACAACTGCAACATTAGATTTTTCAAGCAACTTTTGAACAAAATCAGTATCAGTTTTTAATTTTGTTTTTTTATTTAATAGACCTTTGCAGCTTGGAAAAACATAAAATGCTCCATTTGGTTTTAGGCAACTAATTCCTTTGATATTATTTAAACTTTTTACTACAAAATCTCTTCTTTGTTTAAATGCGTTAGACCTTTTTTTAATAAAATCCTGTTTTCCATTCAATGCTTCAACAGCAGCTGCTTGACTTATAGAAGAGGGGTTTGAGGTAGATTGTGATTGAATTTTACCGATCGCTTTGATTATATCTTTTGGACCTGCTGCATAACCTATTCTCCACCCTGTCATTGCATAAGATTTACTAACACCATTCATCGTTAGCGTTCTATCTTTAAGTTTTGAAAGTTGAGCTATTGTGAAAAAATTAAAATTATCATATCTAACATGTTCATAAATATCATCACTTAAGATATAGACTTTTTTATTTCTAACTAGAACCTTTGCTAAATCTTGAATTTCTTTTTTAGTATATCCTGCTCCCGTCGGATTAGATGGTGAGTTAAGGATTAACCATTTTGTTTTTTTCGAAACTGCTTTTTTAAGTTTTTTTGCTGTAAGTTTAAATCCTTCTTGCTCTGTACATTTAATTATTTTTGGTTTCCCCCCAGCTAACAAAACCATATCTGGATAAGAAACCCAAAAAGGTGCCGGGATGATAACTTCATCACCTTTATTTAAAGTTGCCATAAAAGCATTGTAAAGAACCTGCTTTCCACCAGTTCCCACTGTTATTTGATCTGTAGAATAATTTAATTTATTTTCTCTTTTGAATTTTTTTATAACAGCTTTTTTTAATGCAGGGGTTCCATCTACTGCTGTATATTTAGTATCCCCTTTTCTAATCGCTTTAATTGCAGCATTTTTTATATTATCTGGGGTATCAAAATCAGGCTCTCCTGCCCCTAATCCGATAACATCTTTGCCTGCAGCTCTTAATTCCCTAGCTTTTTGAGTTACCGCAATGGTTGGGGAAGGTTTAATTCTTTTTAAACTATTTGATATTATGCTCATTGAAATAAAAATTATATCAATTAGTTTTATAAATAATGCAGAATACATATCAAGATTTAATTACAGAAATTCAGAATAAAAATCCTGAGATAAGCCCTAAACTAGAAGGTGGCAAAAAGTTTCAAATGAAAACCGACTTTAAGCCAGCAGGCGATCAACCTGAGGCTATAAAACAATTGGTAAGTGGTGCCAACAAAGATCAACTAAGTCAAGTTCTTCTAGGAGTGACTGGATCTGGTAAAACTTTTACAATGGCAAAAGTCATAGAAAAAACTAACAGACCTGCCTTAATACTGGCTCCAAACAAAACTCTTGCAGCTCAACTCTATGGTGAAATGAAATCTTTTTTTCCTGATAATGCTGTTGAGTATTTTGTCTCTTACTACGATTATTATACACCTGAAGCCTACGTTCCACGTTCAGACACTTATATTGAAAAAGAAGCATCAATCAATGAGCAGATAGATCGAATGCGCCACTCAGCGACAAGATCTTTGCTTGAAAGAGACGATGTTGTCATCGTTTCAAGTGTTTCATGTATTTATGGATTAGGTTCGGTTGAAGCCTACAGTAAAATGACCTTAAGTTTAAAAACAGGTTACGATTATAATAGAGAACAACTGATTAAATCATTAGTTGCTCTTCAATATAAACGAAATGATCAAAATTTTTACAGAGGTACATTTAGAGCACGAGGGGAGTATTTGGAAATCTTTCCATCTCACTTAGAGGATCGTGCTTGGAGATTAAGTTTATTTGGAGATAAATTGGAAAAAATTGAGGAATTTGATCCACTTACAGGAGATTTGGTAAATGAATTAAGTGTGATTAAAGTTTATGCAAATAGCCATTACATAACCCCTAAGCCAACTATTGAGCAAGCAATTATTAAAATCAAAAGAGAATTAGAGGCAACCTTAAAGAGGTTTAAAGATCAAAATAAATTACTTGAAGCCCAAAGATTAGAAGAGAGAACTAAATTTGATTTAGAAATGATTGAGGCAACAGGTTCTTGTGCAGGAATTGAGAATTATTCTAGATTTTTATCTGGAAGAAAACCTGGGGAACCACCCCCTACTCTTTTTGAATATTTTCCTGATAATACTTTAATTTTTGTTGATGAATGTCATGTAACAGTTCCACAGTTAAATGGGATGTATAAAGGAGACAGATCGAGAAAAAGTAATCTTGCAGAGTATGGTTTTAGATTGCCTTCTTGTATGGATAACCGACCACTAAAATTTGAAGAATGGGATGCTATGAGAACTCAAACAGTTTTCGTATCTGCTACTCCTGGGCCATGGGAATTAAAACAAGTTAAAAATAAATTCGTGGAACAAGTTATTAGGCCTACTGGTTTAATTGATCCTCCTGTTGAAATAAGGCCTGCAAAAAATCAAGTGGATGATTTAATGCATGAATGTAAGAAAGTTGTTGATAATAATTACAGAGTTCTTGTAACCACATTAACAAAAAAGATGGCTGAAGATTTGACTGAGTACCTTCATGAAAATGGTGTCAAAGTAAGGTATATGCATTCTGATATCGATACTCTTGAAAGAATAGAAATTATGAGAGATTTAAGATTAGGAGTGTTTGATGTCTTGGTGGGTATTAATCTTTTAAGAGAAGGTTTAGATATACCTGAATGTGCTTTAGTTGGAATTTTAGACGCTGATAAAGAAGGATTTTTAAGATCTGAAACTTCGTTAATTCAAACTATTGGAAGAGCAGCAAGAAATTTAGATGGAAAAGTAATTCTTTATGCTGACAAAGAAACTAAAAGTATCAAAAATGCAATTAAAGAAACTGATAGAAGAAGGTCGATTCAAGTAGCTTACAATAAAAAACATAAAATTAGTGCAGCAAGTATAAAAAAAGAAATTGGAGATGTTTTAGAGAGTGTTTATGAAAAAGATTATGTCAAAGTTGGTACTGATGAAAATATTGGTGGGAATCTTAAAAAACATTTAAAAGCTCTTAATAAAAAAATGAAAGATGCTGCAACCAATCTTGAATTTGAGGAAGCGGCTAAAATAAGAGACGAAATCAGAAAACTTGAAGCATCAGAGTTAGAAATCGTTTTAAACCCTAAAGTAAAACAATATAGTGCAAATAATAAAATTTATCCTAAGGGTAGATCAACTATGGGTTTGCCGGGAACAAGAGCTCAAAAAGGTAAAAAAAAATGGAAGCAAATAAGATAATCATTACTGGGGCTGCTACAAGAATAGGAGCAGCAATAGCTAAATCACTTTCTGGCCCAGATGTTGAAATTGTAATTCATTATAATAACTCCAAGACTAAGGCTGAAAAACTTAAGAGAGAATTAATCAAAAATCATACAAAAGTTTTCCTTATTAAAGGTGACCTCTCAAAAGAAAAAGATTTAAACAAAATTATAAAGTTTTCAAAATCAAAGCTAAGGTATTTTGATTGTCTGATTAACAATGCATCATTATTTGAAAATGATAATTTAAGAAATTTTACGTCTAAAAGTTGGGCTAAGCACCTCAGTGTTAATTTAAAAGCTCCAGCTTATTTAACTAAAGAATTTGCAAAAAATACAAAAGGTAAAAACAACAATATTATCAATATAATCGACCAAAGAGTTTTTAAATTAACTCCTTTTTTCTTTTCATATACTCTAAGTAAAACTGGTCTTTATACTTTAACTAAAACTAGTGCCATGAGTTTGGCCCCTAACATTAGAGTTAATGGAATAGCTCCAGGACCAACCATAAAAAATAAAAGACAAACTGACAATCATTTCAAAAAACAATATTTGGCAACCCCTTTGAGACAGCAAGTAAATGTTATTGAGATTTGTAATGCTGTTGACTTCTTTATTAAAAACAGTTCTATTACCGGACAAGTTTTAGCAATAGATAGTGGGCAAAATTTGAATTGGCAAACACCTGATATAATGAGGGGAAAAGAATGAAAAAGAATAACTTTAAAATTGTCAAAATAGATAAAAATAAAAGTTTATTTAACTACGAAAAAAAAATTCTTATTAATGAATTAATTTTGGAATTAAAGCTTGGTTATTATGATTTCGAAAAAGAAAAACCACAAAAAGTAAAATTTAGTCTTGAGATTGATTATGAGGATAAAAAACCAACAAACGACAAAGATATCAAATCTATTGTAAATTATAGTACAGTTGTAAAACTAATTTCTAAGCTGGTAAAAAAGAAACACTACAATTTTCTAGAAACTCTTGCTGAAGCCGTATTTGATGAACTATTTAAGGACAAAAGAATAGGTAAAATAATGCTAAAAATCGAAAAATTAGAAATTTTAAAAGAATGTTCATCAGTTGGTATTCAAATTACCAAAAAAAGAAGTCATGAAAAGTTCTGAGCTCGGAAAAGAAGTAATTAAAAAAGAACTACCATTAATTCCTAAAAGCCCTGGTGTATACAGAATGCTCAACCATAAAGATGATATTCTTTACGTAGGAAAAGCAAAAAATCTCCCTAATAGATTAAAGAGTTATGTTTCTGAAAAAAATCATATAATCCGAACTGAAAGGATGCTGTCTCAAACATTTAAACTTGAGATCACAACTACTGCTAACGAAAGTGAAGCTCTACTATTAGAAGCAAACTTAATTAAAAAACATAAACCAAAATTTAATATTTTACTTAAAGATGATAAATCTTTCCCTTTCATATTTATTGGTGAAAAAGATCAATGGCCACGAGTTACTAAACATAGAGGAAAAAAAGATAAAGAAGGATTTTATTTTGGTCCATTTGCGTCAGCAGGCACTGCAAACTGGACTATTAAAATGCTTCAAAAGATATTTCAATTAAGAGTTTGTGATGATGGTACTTTCAAGAATAGAAAAAGGCCTTGTATACTTTATCAAATTAAAAGATGTTCGGGTCCTTGTGTTGGCTACATAGAAAAAAATGATTACAAAAAATCAGTAGAACAAGCAATCCAATTTGTATCAGGTAAATCTAGAGATATTCAAAAAAACTTATCTAAAGAAATGGAAGCTGCAAGTGAAAAGCTAGATTTTGAAAAAGCTTCAATTTTTAGAGACAGAATCAAATCACTAAACATAATTCAATCTTCACAAAGAATTAATGAGGCAAACTTAGTTGATGCTGATGTAATCGCTGCATATAAAGAATCTGGCAAGACATGTATTCAAGTTTTTTTTTATAGATCTAAACAAAACTGGGGAAATCAAGCTTATTTTCCTAAACATGATCCTGATCAAAATATTTCTGAAATTATGTCCTCTTTTTTGATGCAGTTTTATGAAAATAAAAGTGTTCCAAAGCTGATAATAATTAATACTGATATTAAGGAGAAGAAGTTAATAGAAGAAACTTTAAGTAGAAAAGAAAATAATACAATTTCTATCAACGCGGCAAAAAAAGGGACAAAAGCAAAAGTCATAGCTATGGCTGAAAAAAATGCCAAAGAATCTTTAAATAGAAAACTTTATGAAACAAATAATAATAAAAGTTTATTTGAGGATGTTGCTAAAAAATTTGATTTAAGAAACGTTATAAATTTAGTTGAAGTATATGATAATAGTCACATTCAAGGAACAAATAGTGTTGGTGCAATGATAACATTTGGTAGTGAAGGATTTATAAAAAAAAGATACAGAAAATTTGATATTAAAACTAAGGGTTCTGAACAAGATGATTTTGCAATGTTAAAAGAAGTTTTATCAAGAAGGTTTAAAAGAGCTATACTTGAGAAGGGAAATTATTTGTCACTACCTGACTTGATATTGATAGATGGAGGTAAAGGACAATATTCTTCAGCAAAAGAGGTTTTAAATCAATTAGGATTACATGATTTACCAATGATTGCTATTGCTAAAGGTAAGATGAGAAATAGTGGTGATGAAACATTCTTTTATAATGGAAAATCCTATAAATTTGAAAAAAATGATCCTACTCTATTTTTTATGCAACGACTTCGAGATGAAGCTCATCGATTTGCAATTACTTCTCATAGAGCTAAAAGAGCTAAAGGTATCAAAAAATCACTTCTAGACCAGATTGATGGTATTGGAGCTATTAGAAAAAGAGCTCTGTTAAACCATTTTGGCTCTGCTAGGGCAGTAGAATCTGCAAGTCTTGATGAAATAAAATCAGTTGAAGGTGTTGAGGTAAAAGTTGCAAAAAAGATATATAACTTTTTTCATGAATAAAAATTTTTATGCTTAGAAAGATACCAAATATATTAACTATAGGTCGGATATTAATAGTCCCATTTTTTGTATTAGCATTTTATTTGCCAGGTTTTTACGGAGATTTAACTGCATTAATTCTGTTTATTGTTGCTTCATTTACTGATTTTCTAGATGGAATGTTAGCAAGATTGCTTGGACAAGAGTCAAAGCTAGGTGAATTGTTAGATCCGATTGCAGATAAGATTATTGTAGCTACTGCTTTAATTCTTCTAGTAATGGATGGAACGATACGTCATTATGAAGTCATAGCAGCAATAATAATTTTAACACGTGAAATTTTGATATCTGGTTTAAGAGAGTTTTTAGCAAAAGGAAAAATTAAACTACCCGTTTCAAGTCTTGCAAAATTAAAAACAGTTTTACAAATGGTTTCAATTGCACTTTTACTTTCTGGAGAAACTGGAAATAAAATTATTAATTTTCAAGATTATAATGCACAAACAATTGGCATAATTCTTTTATGGCTTTCAGCAGCTTTAACTCTTTTTACTGGATACGATTATATGCGTAAAGGAATAGACCATGCAATATCAGAAGACAACAAAGATTAGGCAGCCGTTTTTTTCTTTTTAACAACAGATTGATAACTCTCATTTAAATCAATTATCAAATCACAAACTTTAAATTGATTTTCAGCTATACATGATACAGGTGTTACTTCTGCAGCAGTTCCTGTTAAAAAACACCCATCAAAGTTTTTAAGCTCTTCAGGTTTAATTTTTCTTTCATGAACTTTAATATTTTTTGATTTTGCAATTTCAATTACAGTTCTTCTAGTAATACCATCTAAAAATGAATCTGGGATTGGTGTATGTAATTCTCCATTTTTGTCCTTAAAAAAAACATTTGCACCAGTTGCTTCTGCAATATTCTCTTCGTGATCTAACATTAGTGAGTCAGTAAATCCTTGTTTTTCAGCTTCATGTTTAGAGAGTGTGCAAATCATATAAAGACCAGATGCTTTAGTATCCCAAGGAATTGTATTGGGCGCTGGTCTTCTCCAGCTAGATATATTTAATTTTATTCCTTCAATTTTAAGTTTAGGATCAAAATAAGATCCCCATTCCCAAGTTGCTATAGCTACATGAATTTTAGTTTGTTGTGCAGAGATAGCCATCATTTCACTTCCTCTCCAAGCTACAGGCCTCACATAGCCATTTTCTACTTTTTGAGTTGTGATTATTTTTTTTGATGCCATATTAATTTCATTCTCACTATACGGAATTTCAAATCCCATTCTTTTTGCAGAGTAAAACAGTCTTGAAGTATGTTCTTCTAGTTTAAAAATAGATCCATCATATACTCGCTCACCTTCAAAAACACAGCTAGCATAATGTAATCCATGGCTCAAAACATGCACTTTAACATCTGACCAATCAACCAATTCGCCATTGTACCATATTTTGCCAGATCTTTTATCGTAAGGTATCATTTTATGAAATTTAAAAATTCTTACTGAAAAATATCTTTGTATCTATAATATGTCAATATAACTTACCAATAATGAAACAACTTTTATATCTAAAAGATGATCAATTAAAAGAGCTAATCGAAAAGCTATTTATTAGTTACAGAGAAACTTTCTCGGACTCTAAAAAAATTCTAAATAAATACAAAATTGGTTTAGCTCACCAAAAAGTAATACATTTGCTGTCTATGTATAAGGGTATTTCTATCTCTGAATTGCTTAGAAGGCTAAAAGTAACCAAACAAAGTTTAAACAGAGTTCTTAAAGATTTAATTAAATTAGAAATTATTTTTTTTAAAAAGGATGATCAAGATACAAGAATAAAGCATATATTTTTAAATGAAAAAGGAGAGAGAGTATTTACTGAAATTTTTGAAGTACAAAAAAAAAGGATACACGGAGCACTTTTAAATTCTAGTTCTGAAGAAGTAGTTAATTTTGATAAAGTATTAAAAAAGATAATTAATGGATAACTTTATAGCACATATATTAGTTGTTGATGATGATGACGGTATTAGATCTTTAGTTAAAAAATATTTAAATGAAAATGATTATCTTGTTACAACTGCTAATAGCGCCGAGGATGCAAATGAAAAAATAAATATCATAAAATTCGATTTGATAATATTAGATATCATGATGCCAGGAAAAAATGGACTTGAGTTCATTCAAGAAAATCAAAAAAAACTTAAAACACCTATCATATTATTGACTGCCAAAGGACAGGCTAATGAGAGAATAGAAGGTTTAGAAGTTGGTGCAGATGATTATCTTCCAAAACCTTTTGAACCTAAAGAGCTTATTTTAAGAATTCAAAATATTATTTCAAAAACTAAAATGACTGACCCAAAAAGAGTTATTGAATTTGAAAATATTAAAATTGATTTAAACAAACAATTAATTTTCAAAAAAAATGTTGAATTTAAAATTAATAATACAGAAAAAAAAATTTTAGAAAATATGATTAATAACCCTGGTAAAACATTTTCAAGAGATGATATTGGATCATTAATAGATTTGGATAAGGAAAGATCTATTGATGTAATTATCACGAGATTAAGAAAGAAAATAGAAATTGATCCAAAAAATCCAAAATTTCTGCAAACTATTAGAGGAGCTGGATATGTTTTATGGATTGAGTAATTTTTTTAAGAACATTCTTCCAAAAAGATTATTTTACCGTGCTTTACTAATTGTTGCTATCCCAGTCATAGTTTTACAACTAGTCATAACAATTGTTTTTTTTGATAGCCTTTGGATTAAGACAAACAAAGGGATGACTAGAGCTCTAATAAATGAAGTTAAAACATTCATAGAAGTTTATAAAGATGAAATTTACAATAAAGATGAAATAACAAATCTTTTTTCAATATATCAAGATCTTAATATAGAATATGTTGATAATGAAAAATTTGATTATGAATATGATGAAAGATGGTTTAGTCCAATAGATCGGACTCTGAGAAGAGAACTAAAATCCAGATTTCAATCAGAAAAATTTTGGTTTGATACTACAGGATACAAAGAACTAATAGATTTAAGAATTAAATATAAATCTGGATACTTTAAATTTTTAGTTCCTAAAGATAGAGTCACAAGTTCATCTGCTAGGATTTTTGCGTTATGGATTACCGTTCCAGCAATTATAATGGTTTTTATTTCTTTAATCTTTTTAAAAAACCAAACAAGACCTATCACAAATCTTGCCAAAGCTGCTGCAAAGTTTGGTAGAGGTGAAGAAGTAGAAGAGTTCAAACCATCAGGTGCATCAGAAATACGACTTGCTGGTTATGAATTTGATAGAATGAGAAAAAGAATAAAAAGACACCTTAATCAACGCTCCGAGATGTTATCTGGAATTAGCCATGATCTAAGAACACCTTTAACAAGAATGAAACTACAAATTGCCTTTATCAAGGATAAAGAATTGGCAATTAAAATGTCTGAAGATATCAACGAAATGGAAAAAATGTTGAATGAATATCTACAATTCACAAGTTCATCTAATATTGAGAAAAATGAACAGTTCAATCTAAGTGAATTAATTAATGAAATTGTGGAAAAATATAATAATGAAAATATCTCAACAGATTTAATGCCTCGACTTTATATTAATGGAAGAAAGAATTTAATAAGAAGGTGTATCAATAATTTATTAGATAATGCAATCAAGTATGCTGATAAAGTTCAGATTGAAATTAACAAAAGTAATAATAATGTATTTATCAAAATTGAAGATGATGGCCCTGGAATACCAGAAAGTGAATTCGAGAATGTCTTTAAGCCTTTTTACAAAATTGATAAAGGTAGAGCAGATACAAAAGCAAGTGTAGGATTGGGACTATCCATAGCATCAGATATAGTTAGATCACATGGAGGAAATATTAAATTAGATAAATCTTCGATGAATGGCTTGTCAGTTAAGATTTTCTTACCTTTTTAGACTTATTTTTTTTTAAACTTTTAAATTGACTGGTTTTTTTTTCTAAATTTTCTACTCTTTTCTTTAAGATTTCAAATTCATCCTTACTTGTAAGTCTCATTCTAAAAACAATTTCATCTCTCTTTGATTTTAAAATATTCATTAATTCATTTGCCAGATCTTTAGATGATACTAAGCCCTGTTCAAATAATTTAGCCAATTTATCAATAACAAATTTTGAATTTTTCATATATATTTATATTATCCTATTATATTAATAGCTTACAATTATAATTCAAAAATGTTCATTAATAATTTTGACCCAGTTGCAGTCCAAATTTTATCCATCGATATCAAATGGTATTCTTTAGCTTATATTGTTGGAATATTACTGGGTTGGATTTTAAGTAAAAAAATTTTTATTTCTGATCAGAATATTAAAGAAAAATTTGATGATTTTATTACATATCTAATATTAGGTATAATTGTTGGCGGGCGTTTAGGGTATGTATTTTTTTATAATTTTAGTTACTACTCGGATAACTTATTAGACATTATTAAAATTTGGCAAGGTGGGATGTCATTTCATGGAGGTCTTATAGGAGTTATATTTGCAAGTTTTTTATTTGCCAAAAAAAATAATCAAAACATTTTCATTTATTTAGATATAGTTTCTATTGTAGCTCCAATTGGAATTTTTTTTGGAAGAATTGCAAATTTTATTAACTCTGAATTATACGGGATAGAAACAAATCTTCCATGGGCTGTAAAATTCATCAAGATAGATGATTTATACCGACATCCATCTCAATTGTATGAGGCATTATTTGAAGGATTAATTTTATTAGTTATTTTATTGTATTTTAGAAAAAAAGGTTTTATGAAAATCCCAGGATTCATCTCCGGGTTATTTCTAATTTTTTACTCAACATTTAGATTCGCAGTTGAATTTTTTAGAGTTCCAGATGAACAGTTGGGATACTTATTTTTTAATTTAACGATGGGACAGATAATAAGCATTGTATTCTTATTAATTGGTACTTATTTAGTTATAAATAAATATGAAACTAAAAAAGAAAAATAGTCTTTCTTTAGATAAATTTATAAATTTTTCTCTTTACGATAAAAAATTTGGTTATTATATGAAAAAAAATCCTTTCGGACAGGAAAGTGATTTTATAACGGCACCTAATATTTCAAGACTATTTTCTGAAATGATTGCGATATGGATTATAAGTTTTTGGCAAAGCTTAGGGTCTCCAAAAAGGTTTAATTTAGTTGAGCTCGGAGCAGGTAATGGAGAAATGATGAAAATAATTATTGAAAGTTTTCAAAATTTTCCATTTTTTTTAAAATCTTGTAATTTTATGATTCATGAAAAAAGTCCTACTTTAATTAATATTCAAAAAAAAAAGCTAATTAAAAATAAGATTAAATGGATTCCAAATATAAACAAAATCAATAAGGACCCAAGTATATTTATTGCAAATGAATTCTTTGATGCAATAGCAATCAAACAATTTAATAAAAAAAAAAGTTTATGGTTCGAAAAATTTGTAAATTTAGAAAATTCAAAAAGACCATTTTTTTTTGAAAAAAGAGCAGATATAAAAAAAATCGAAAAGAAGATTAAATTCAAAATATCACAAAATCAAAATTTTATCGAATATTCAAAACTTGGGTTAAATTACTTAAAAGATATCTCCAATATTATAAAAAAAAATACTGGTGGTTTATTGCTTATTGATTATGGATATACAGATAAAAAAATGAAAAATACATTACAAGCAGTGTCTAATCACAAATTTGCCAATATTTTAAGTAATATAGGAAATGTAGATATCACTCATAATATAAATTTTAATATTTTCGAAAAGTTTGTAAAACAAATGAATGGTTTGAAAACTAACTTAACATCACAAAAAGACTTTCTTACAAAGCTAGGGATAAAAGAAAGAGCAGAGATTATATCTAAAAACAAAAATTTTACTAAAAAAACAGATATATTCTACCGACTTGAAAGACTTATTAATAAAAAACAAATGGGTCATTTATTTAAAGTAATGCTTATTAAAAACGAAAATAATAAATTTAAATTAGGTTTCTAAATTGATTAAATCTAAAAGATTGTTGAAACAAAAAAAAATTACTCATGGTTTTTTTAACAAAAACGGAGGTAAATCAAAAGGTATTTATAAAAGTTTAAATTGTGGACTTGGCTCAAATGATAAAAGAAATGATGTCAAAAAAAATTTAAAAATAGTTAAAAAAAATATTAGTAAAAAATCAAGAGATATTTTTTTACTTCATCAAATTCACAGTAATAAGATTGTTTTCATAAAAAATTTCTCAAAACTAAAAAAGAAAAAAATTGAAGCTGATGCAATTATAACTAATCAAAAAAAATTACCTATAGGCGTTTTAACAGCAGACTGTGTTCCTATATTGCTTCATGATAGTAAAAAAAATTTTATCGCAGCAGTTCATGCTGGTTGGAAAGGAGCTTTTAAAGGTATTATAAACAAAGTAATAAGTTTTATGATAATGAAAGGAAGTGAAGCGAAGTCTATCACCGCTGCAATAGGCCCTTCTATTAAAAAAAAGAGCTACAATGTTAAAGAGGACTTTAAGAAAAGATTTATTAAAAAGGATAAAAAAAACAAAAAATTTTTTATGACTAAAAAAAAAGTTATTTATTTTGATTTACCTAATTTTGTTAAATCTCAACTAAAATCAAATAAAATTACAAATATCGATATGATAAATATGGATACTTTTGACAAAAAAAATAATTTTTTTAGTGCAAGAAGATCTTTAAAATTAAAACATGCGGATTATGGTAGAAATATTTCAATAATTATGATTAACTAAACTTTTCAATGAAATTATTAACTGGAAATAGCAATAAAGTTCTCAGTAAAAATATTGCAAAATATTTGAAAACAAAACTTGTAAACTCAAGTATAAGAAAGTTTTCTGATGGGGAAATTTACGTTGAAATAAATGAAAATATTAGAGGCAATAGTATTTTTATTATTCAATCAAGTTCTTCTCCAGCAAATGATAATTTGATGGAATTGTTGCTTTGTATAGATGCTCTTAAAAGATCCTCTGCAAAAAATATAACAGCAGTGATTCCATATTTTGGATATGCTAGACAAGATAGAAAAGTTGTACCAAGAACATCTATTTCAGCAAAACTTGTTTCAAATTTAATTACTAAATCTGGTGCTGATAGAGTGGTAACTGTTGATTTGCATGCAGGACAAATTCAAGGATTTTTTGATATTCCTGTGGATAACCTTTTTGCAACGCCAATATTTGCAAGACATGCAAGAAAAAAAATTAAAAGTAAAAAAATTGTTTGTGTTGCGCCCGATGTGGGTGGGACAGAACGAGCTAGAGCACTAGGAAAACTTCTTAACGTAGGCTTGGCTATTGTTGACAAGAGAAGACCAAAGCCTGGACAGTCACAGGTCATGAATGTTATTGGAGATGTGAAAGGTCAAACTTGTATTATTGTAGATGACATAATTGACTCAGGTGGAACTATTGTAAATGCAGCAAAAGCATTAAAAGCTAAAGGTGCTAAAGAAGTTTTTGTTTATATCACTCATGGTGTTCTAAGTGGTGATGCTGTAAAAAAAATTAAAAACTCAGTAATTAAAAATTTAGTTATTACTGATACAATTGATAATTCAGAAAAAATTAGAAATGTTAAAAATATAGAAGTTTTACCAATTTCAGGGCTAATAGGTGAAGCTATTAAAAGAATATCTAATTCAACATCAGTATCTGATTTATTCAAATAATTACCTTGATTATTTATAAACATGGGTTAAAAAACTCTGTTTTATGAATTCACTTGAAGCAAACATAAGAGATAACCAAACTAAAGGGCAACTAAATGCCATAAGAGATAATGGCAATGTTCCAGCAATTATTTATGGTGGAAAAGATGAGAACCAAAAAATCCATATTTCAAAAAAATTACTTAAAACTTTAATAGAAAAAGAAAATTTTTTATCTAGTATTATTACCCTGAATATTGATGGTAAGCCCCAAAATGTTTTGCCTAGAGAAGTAAAGTATCATATTTTAAGTGACGAGCCTACCCATGTAGATTTTTTAAGAGTTTTACCTGGAGTAAAAATTAAAATTGAAGTCCCTGTAAATTTTATTAATCATGAAAAATCTCCAGGATTGAAAAGAGGTGGTGTTTTAAATATTGTTAGAAGAAAGGTGGAATTAAAATGTCCAAGTGAAAAAATTCCCGGGAGTTTAACTTTAGATCTTGATGGTATTGACATTGGTGAAAGTTTTAAAATTTCGTCAGTTAAACTGGACTCTGAAGTAACGCCAACAATACAAGGACGAGACTTCGTGATAGCAACTTTAGCCGCTCCAACTGTTATGAAAGAGCCAGAGAAACCTGCAGAGGCTGAAGCAGCTGAAGGAGAAGAAGGCGCTGAAGGAACAGAGGCAGCAGCGGCAGCAGATGGTGATAAACCAGCAGCAGATGCAGCTAAAGGTGATAAAAAAGAAGGTGAAGAAAAAAAGCCTTCTGAAAAGAAACCTGCTGAAGAAAAAAAATAATCAATCAAAATTGAAACTTTAATTCCATTTATTTATGCTTTTATTCGTAGGATTAGGTAATCCAACACCTGACAGTGAAAACAATAGGCACAATGTTGGATTTAAAATTATAGATACTATCAATAAAAAATTTAGTCTCTCAAAACAAAAACCCAAGTTCAAAGGACTTTTAACAACTGGAAATATTGGAGACAAAAAAGTTTATGCAATAAAGCCATTAACATTTATGAATAACTCTGGAGTTTGTATTAGAGAATTAATTGAGTATTTTAAAATAGATGCTGAAGACGTTATAGTATTTCATGATGATCTTGATATAGAATTTGGTAAAATTAAAGCTAAATTTGGTGGATCAAGTGCAGGTCATAATGGAATCGCTTCTATTGATAAATTTATAGGTAAAGATTATTCAAGGGTTAGAATAGGAATTGGAAAACCAAAAAATGGGATTGAGGTTGCAGATTATGTTTTACAAAATTTTGATGAGGATGAGTCAATTGGTATTGAAAAAATATCTAAAGATATAACAGAGTCTATTTCTATTCTTGTTGAAAAAAAATTAGATTTATTTTCAAGTGCTGTAAATAACAAATAATGAGTTTTAAATGCGGAATAGTAGGTTTACCAAATGTAGGTAAATCTACTTTATTTAATGCATTAACAAATTCAAGTAAAGCTCAGGCAGCTAATTTTCCATTTTGTACAATTGATCCAAATGTTGGTGTTGTGCCTGTTCCTGACCAAAGATTAAAAAAATTAGCAGAAATTTCTAAGTCAAAAAAGATTATAAATACTACAATTTCATTCGTTGATATCGCTGGGTTAGTTAAAGGTGCTTCTAAAGGTGAAGGATTAGGAAATAAGTTTTTATCTCATATAAGAGAGGTTGATGCAATTATTCACATGGTCAGATGCTTTGACTCAAGTGATATCCAAAATGTTAACGAAACAGTAGATCCAGTTAGAGACCTTGAAATTATCGAGACTGAGATGATGTTGGCTGATTTAGAGTCTATTCAAAAGAGATTAGAAAAGAACAATAAAAAAAATGTAGAAGAAGAGCAATTAAAAATTCTTAATGCTGCTTTGGATTGTATTAATAAAGATCAAGATATTTCAATTTTAAATTCTCAATTTGAGAAAAAACAACTAAGTCAAAGTGGTCTGTTATCTTTAAAATCTAAAATATTTGTGTGTAATGTAGATGAAAAAAGTATTCAAAATGGAAATAATTATACCGAGGCATTTATTAATAAATTTGGTAATGAAAATACTCTAATTGTTTCTGCAGATATAGAAAATCAAATAAATGAATTAGATATTAGTGAAAAGAAAAATTACATGGAAATGATTGGTTTAAAAGAAACTGGATTGAATTTGTTAATACAAAGAGGTTACAAAATACTTGAATTAGATACCTACTTTACCTCTGGTCCTGAAGAAACCCGAGCATGGACAATTCCTAAAAACTGTACAGCTCCAAAAGCAGCATCTGAGATTCATACTGATTTTGAAAAAGGATTTATCCGAGCAGAAACAATTTCTTATGAAGACTTTGTTGCAAACAACGGATGGGTCAATTCAAAAACTAATGGTAAAATGAGATTAGAAGGAAAAGATTATATTGTAAAAGATGGTGATGTACTAAACTTTCGTTTCAACACGTGACCAAATTCTTTTCATACTAAAGTAGACTAAGATAGTCAGAATAATTAAATACACTATTGCCTTGAAACCCATTTGATGTCTTGTTTCTAAATGAGGCTCTGCTGTCCACATCAAAAATGTAGTGACATCTTTGGACATTTGCTCAACTGTTGCATTAGTTCCATCAGAATATTCAATTAATCCATCAGATAGGGGGTTCGACATTTTAATCTTATTTCCATACATATATTTGTTGTAATGAACACCTTCATCTAAAGTAATGCCTACTGGTGGATCTTCATACCCTTGAAGTAAAGAATAAATATAATCTACTCCACCACCCCTAGCTTTCACTAAAACAGACATATCTGGTGGATAGGCTCCACCATTTGCTGCTTGAGCAGCTTTAACGTTTTCATATGGCATTACAAATTTATCAGAAAGTTTTCCAGGTCTTGTAAACATCTCTCCATCTGAATTTGGTCCATCTGTTACATCAAAAGATGCTGCAATTGCCTTAGCTTGTTGTTCAGTAAATTCAGGCCCACCTTTTTCTGATAAATTTCTATAGCTCAGATATTTCATAGAATGACAAGATGCACATACTTCTGTGTATACTTGATAGCCTCTTTGCAATGCTCCTCGATCAAATTTTCCAAAAAGACCTTTGAAACTCCAATCAGTTTTCAAGTATTCAACTTTTTCTGCTGCGTAAGAACTTAATGGAGTAGCTAAAAATAATATAACTAAAGATAAAATTCTTAAAAAATTTTTCACTTATTTAATTGAACTTTCTTTATTTCTTGCAGTTGCCAAATTAGCTGTACCACCAAGTATAGGTTCAGTAATACTTAAAGGAATAGGAAGAGTTTTTTCTTTTAAACCTAATACAGGAAGAATTACTAAAAAGTGTAAAAAATAGTATGCTGTAGCAACTCTTGCAACTAACAAGTATAATCCTTCAGCAGGCATTGCACCGACATATCCAAGTATTAAAACGTCAGCTACTAAAATCCAGTAAAACTGTTTATACAAAGGTCTGAAGACAGCAGATCTGATTTTAGATGTATCAAGCCATGGTAAAGCTGCTAAAATTAAAATTGCTGATAACATTGCAATTACTCCCAAAAGTTTATCTGGAACTGATCTTAAAATTGCATAAAAAGGTAAGAGATACCATTCAGGGACAATGTGTGCGGGTGTTACTAAAGGATCAGCTTCAATATAATTGTCAGCATGACCCAAAATATTAGGTGTATAAAAAACAAAAAATGCAAAAACAATCATAAACATCAGTAACGCAAAAGTATCTTTTATGACTATATAAGGATGGAATGGAACTGTGTCCTTTGAAGGTTTTTTGACATCAATCCCTACTGGATTATTATTTCCTGGAACATGTAGTGCCCAAATATGTAACACAACTAAACCTAAAATTAAAAAAGGAATTAAATAATGTAATGTAAAAAATCTAGTTAAGGTTGGATTATCAACTGAGTAACCTCCCCATAACCAAGTAACTATCCCCTCTCCTACTAATGGAATTGCACTGAATAAATTTGTAATTACAGTTGCACCCCAAAAACTCATTTGTCCCCAAGGCAGTACGTAACCCATGAATGCTGCAGCCATCATTAACAAATAAATAATAATACCTATTATCCAAATTATTTCTCGAGGGGCTTTATAAGAGCCATAAAACAAAGATCTGAAAATATGAATATAAACTGCTAGAAAAAACATTGAAGCACCATTCGCATGTATATACCTAATTAGCCAACCATAGTTAACATCTCTCATAATATGTTCTACGCTTTCAAATGCCATATCTGCGTGAGCAATATAATGCATAGCTAATGTTAAACCTGTTACGATTTGAGTTATTAAACAAAAAGTAAGTATGCCACCAAAAGTCCACCAATAATTTAAATTTTTAGGTGTTGGATAGTCGGTTAAATGATTTGCTAAAGTTAATAATGGAAGTCGATCATTAAACCATTTTCCAGCTTTTGATGTAGGTGTATATTCGTGATCACTCATATAATTTATCCAATTTTAATGGTATTAGCATTTACAAATTCATATTTTGGGACTTCCATATTTGTAGGTGCAGGTCCCTTTCTAATTCTACCCGATGTATCATAATGTGATCCATGACAAGGACAGAACCATCCATTATAATCTCCCTTATCATTTAAGGGTACGCATCCTAAGTGAGTACAAACTCCAAGCATTACAAGCCACTCAGGGTTTTTTGCTCTGTCTTCATCTTTCTCTGGATCTTTTAAATCATCAAGTTTAACTGATCGCGCATCTGCAATTTCATCTTCAGTTCTTCTTCTTATGAAAACAGGTTTTCCTCTCCAAAGAACAGTAATAGTTTTTCCTGGTGTTAATGAACTTACATCTACTTCCGTACTAGCTAACGCTTTCACTGAAGCATCAGGATTCATTTGATCTATCATAGGCCAAACTGTAGCACCTACTCCTACCGCTCCAACTGCGTAGGTAGCAGTAAACAAGAAATCTCTTCTATTAGTTTTTTTTTCTGACATTATTATTATTAGTAAATATACCCAATATTGATTTTTTCTACTTAAATATATGGTTTCATATAATATAAAATACTAAATTTACTACTGATAGAATGACACAGAAATTAATAAATGTAGGGCCTAAAATTGCATTATTTGAACCAGATATTCCTCAGAACACTGGGGCAATAATCAGAACCTGTGCATGTCTGGGTGCAAAATTAGAGATAATTGAGCCATGTGGTTTTTTGCTAAGCGATAAGCGTTTTAAAAGAGTTGTAATGGACTATATGGATGAGAGAGAAATTAAAATATATCAAAATTCAGATCATTTCTTTGAATCAAAAAAGAATCAAAGAGTAATATTAATGACTACTAAAGGATCCGATTCTTATACAAATTTTAAATTTGAAGTGAACGATACAATTTTATTTGGAAGAGAAAGCGCTGGGGTGCCAAAAGATATTCATGGATTAGTTAAAAATAGACTAAAAATTCCAATGAAAAATGATAAACGTTCTCTAAATATTGCATCTTCAGTTGCAATTATATTGGCTGAATGTTTAAAACAAACTAAATTAATTTAAATGAATTTAGAAATTAAAAAAGACTTAACAAGTAATTGGTTTAAAACACTTCAAGAGTCTTTTTGTGATGACATAATCAAATTTGAAAAAAATAAAACTAAATTTAAATCAACAAATTGGAGAAGAAACACAAAAGTTGATGAAGGAGGAGGAGAATATCGAATACTGCAAGGAGGAAAAATTTTTGAAAAAGTAGGTGTAAACTTTTCCAAAGTTTACGGTAAATTTCCAAAACAATTTCAAAAAAATATACTAGGGGCAAATAAAGATCCAAGATTTTGGGCATCAGGGATTTCTGTAGTTATGCATATGAAAAATCCTTTGATCCCTGCAATGCATTTTAATACGAGATATATTTGCACTACCCAAGAGTGGTTTGGTGGAGGAATGGATGTGACTCCATCAAAAAAAGATCTTAAAGAAAAAAGAGAATTTCATAAGATTTTAAAGAATATGTGTGATCGTCACAATAAAAGCTATTATACAAAATATAAAAAATGGTGTGATGAATATTTTTATTTACCTCATCGAAAAGAATCTAGAGGAATAGGCGGGATTTTTTTTGATTATAAAAAAGATAATTTTGAAAAAGACTTTAAATTTGTAAGGGATGTCGGAATAACATTTCAATTAATTTTTCAAAAGATAATCAGAAAAAAAATGAAAAAAAAATGGTCCATTAGTGATAAGGAAATGCAATATATTAAAAGAGGTAGATATACTGAATTCAATTTATTATATGATAGAGGAACTAAATTTGGATTACAAACGGGTGGAAATGTTGATGGTATTTTAATGTCATTACCCCCTTTGGCTAAGTGGACATAAAATGGAAAAAGAACCAATAACTTTAAATGGGTTAAACAAAATTAAAGAAGAGTTAATTTTTTTAAAAGAAAAAAAAAGACCAGAAATTGTTGCAGCGATTGCAGAAGCTAGATCTCATGGTGATCTCAAAGAAAATGCAGAATATCATGCTGCAAAAGAGGAACAATCTCACAACGAAGGAAGAATTAATGAAATAAATGATATAATCGCTAGAGCAAATGTAATTGATGTTAAAAAATTAAGTAATGAAGGAAAAGTAATATTTGGTTCAACTGTTTTTCTAGAAAATTTAGATAATGGTGAAAAAATTAATTACCAAATAGTTGGAAAAGATGAGGCAGATTTAAAACAAAAATTAATTTTCTTCCAATCACCTATTGGTAAAGGTCTAATTGGAAAAAATAAGGGTGATTTAGTTGAAATAAAAACTCCTGCAGGAATAAAAAATTTTGAAATTAAGGATGTAAAATATATTTAATTATTAATGATATTTTCTAATTTTGTATCAGAAATTTGAAAATTATTATTTACCCATTCATTTTCTATTAATTTAAGTTTATCACCTAGCTCCTTTCCCTCAGGAACTTTATACTTTGTCATAAGCATGTCTGCATTTATTGGCATTATAGGTTTTGATTTTGTTTCAAATAATTTGATTAATTCTTCATAAATTTTAAGATTTTTTTTTGATTTAATAAGCTTGAACTTTAAAATATCAGTTACGGCTTGCTTTCCGTTGTAGTAAAAAAATGTATTCATACTATTTTCTGTAAATATCTTTTTTTGCATTTTTTCTTTATAAAAATTATGGATCACTTTTATTCGTTTTTGATCTTTTTTGGATAAATTAAATTTATATAAAAAATAATCAGTATTATCTGTGTCATCAATTATCATTAGAGATAAAAAGAAAATGAAATCTTCATCCTGCAGAAGCATTTTTTTACTTCTGTCTAAATTTGAAAAAATTTTTATATCTTTTAACTCAGGGAAAATAATACTAAATAATTCAAGACTTATTTTATCCTTTGATAATCTTTCGATTGTACTTAATTGAATAATTTTTTTTAATTCATCTAACAGTCTTTCTTTTGATAGTTTTGAAACCCCATCAATATTCATTTTTAATTTTTTAATTATTTCTGTGTCATGAGGGTTTTTTGAGTAATTAATAAAAAATCTTAAATATCGTAGTATTCTAAGATAATCCTCTTTAATTCTCTGATCTGCATCACCTATAAAATTAACTAAACCATCTTCTAGATCTTTTTTTCCATTATGAGGGTCAAATAAATTACCATCACCATCTGAATAAATTGAATTAATAGTAAAATCTCTTCTTAAGGAGTCATCTTTCCAATTTGTAGAGAATTTTACTTTTGCATGTCTTCCATCCGTAAAAACGTCTTGTCTCAAAGAAGTAATTTCAAATTTTTCTCCATTTATTTCAGCAGTAATTGTTCCATGTTCAATTCCTGTTTTATAGTAACTGATATTTTCTTTTTTTAGAGCTTCACAAACTTGTTCAGGGACCAAATTAGTTGCTAAATCAATATCGTCTACTTTTTCCTTATTGATTATTTTTCTTATACATCCTCCAACATATCTGATCTCACTTTCTAACGTAAAAGAATTGATTGCTTGAAAAATTTTGTTTGCTGATGTCTTTTTTGTGAGATCCTTAATATTCTCACTAATGTAACTTAGGTTATTAGATCTTAAAAAAATTATATCTAAAAATTTTTTCATAATTGGCTAGGGCGCTAGGATTCGAACCTAGGATGCAGGTACCAAAAACCCGTGCCTTACCACTTGGCTACGCCCCAATATAATGTTCGTATAACACAAAAGAAAAAATTTATATAGTTTTTGAAGCTATACACCAGTAATTTCTGTACTTTTTAATAACGCTTTTTTTCGCATGTTCACATCTTTCTTTTGATTGAAAATATGCTGCTATAGCTGATCCAGACCCTGTCATTCGAACAAATATTGGGTTTGATGATTTTTCTAAATCTAATTTTACTCTTTTAAGTTTAGGGTATTTGTTAAAAACTATGGGCTCTAAACTATTTTTCATATTTATTAAATTGTTATAATTAAACATCTTTTTACTAGGTTTATTAAATTTAGGTTTGTCAAAATTTCTTACTTTGGAATATATATCTTTTGTAGAACACCCAAAATTAGGTTTGACAATCAAAACATGAATTTTTTTTATTTTGGTAAAATGTTTTATTTTATTTTTTGCAGTCAAAATTGAGTAATTAGTGTTTAGTCCTAAAATTACATCTGATCCTATTAACTTAGCAACCTCACTAGTCTCTTTTTTATTAATCTTAATTATTTTTTTTTTTATGAAATATTTCAAAATAGATGCTGCGTTCATTGAGCCTCCCCCTAGACCTGCTTTACTAGGAATTTTTTTATTTATTTTAATATGAAAATTTTGGTTTTTGATAAGGTTTCTTTTTTCTAAGATCTGTAACAATTTAGAAATTGTATTTTTCTTATCAATATTTTTAGAAAATTTTCCTGTAAATGAAATTTTATGTTTTTTAAATCTAGATTTTTTAATCAATATTGTGTCATACAAATTAATAAAAGCTATAATACTCTCAATTTTATGTAAAAATTTATTTTTACCTACAATATTTAAAGAAAGATTCAATTTAGCGTATGATTTAATTCTAGAAAAAGACATTTAAGAGTTTTGAAGACCATTAATCATTTTGATATTTATTTTTTTGAGCATATCTTCTTCAGCATCCTCCATTTCAAGCACATTATTCCAAAAATAACGAGCTTGAATTTTTCTGTCTAATTTCCATAAAATATCCCCATAATGATCATTAACAATTGGATCATCTGGCATTAACTCTACTGCTCTTTTAAGAAATTTTTCAGCTTTAAAAAAATCATTTATTAAATAATAAGCCCACCCAATTGAGTCGATTATATAAGGATCATTGCTTTCTGCTTTATACGCAATTTCAAGCATCTCAATGGCTTGATTAATTTTATAATCTCTTTCAAGCCATGAATAAGCTAAGTAATTTAATATATATGCATTGTTGGGAGTTATCTTTAAAGCATGAAGTAAATCTTTATCTGAGTCTTCATAATTTTTTAATCTCTCATAACTACCTCCCCTTCGGTAAAGAACATCAGATTTCAAATCAGAATTATCATCTAAATCATCTATGATCATAGTGTAATATTTTATTGCTTCATTATAATTTTTTGAATTTTTATAAAAATTAGCAATATCAAACAAATTCTTTTTATTTGGAGCGTCTAATTTATTAAATTTTGAAACAATGTAATTTAAAGACTCTTTTTTATTTTTTTGTTTTTCTATTATCTGAGCCTCTTTTTTTAATCTAAACCAATAATAAAAAGTTGCTTCCTTTTTAAATCTTTTAAGTACTGCTTTTGCTTTTTCATATTCCTCATTTAAAAAGTAGTTTTCAGATACTAATGATAAATTAAACGTAAATTTAGGATTAAGATAACTTGAAAGATTAAGATAAAAGTTTGATGCTTTAAAATCTTTTTGTGAGGAATACAAATTTGAGATTAAAAATAAAAACTCACTAATTAAATCACTATGGTTTTTACATGAAAAAATATCGTTTAATCTTTGCTCATTTTCATTTTCGATCCAACTTTTTCCTTGGGACAATAATAATGTTGTATTAATAAATTCAATCTCTTTAGTGATTTCTTTTGCTTCATCAATTCTATTATTTTCAACCAAATAACTTAGATAAAAATAAATATATCTTGTAAAATCTGATTCATTATTATTTATTAAATTTGAAAAATATGAGTCTGTTTTAGGATCATCAAGATAGCACCTTAAAAAAGTATCTGAAATAATCGATAAATTACCAAAATTTTTTTTATTATTTAAAATTTTTTTTTCTTTAAATACATAAACATATTGTCTTAAGGTCTCTAAAATTGCCTTGTTAAATCTATCTTGCTGAACAAAATTATTAGCTTCTGATATATAATCATAAGCTAAATCAAAATTATTATTCTTTAAGCTATCTATTAATAATAATAAATAAGCATCAAAAAAATCAGTATTTTTTTTTCCTTTATTTTGTTTAATTGTATTAATTGCTTGGAAAATTTTATTTTCTAAAACTAAAGAGTTAACATATTTTTTTAAATAAGGATCGTGTTGAAGAGTTAATATCTTAGTAGAGTTAAAAAAATTTAAGGCAGATGAATTATCTTCATTACCTGAAGCTACAATTCCAGAAAAATATTTTGATAAATTTTTAGAGTTAAAATTGTCAAAAGTTGTACTTTTAGAATGTAAGGGGGTCTGGTAGAATAATAATAAAATTAAAATAAATTTTATTTTTTTAAAAAACATAATTACACATTATGACTAAAAAGATCTTAAATCAAAATGCCAAATTTGTTCAAACATTAATAGATACTATTGAACCTAATTTTAGTTTCAGTAATGAACCTATAAATAGACTTAAAACAATAAAAAATAATGAGAGTAATAATAACAACAATAAAATTAAAAAATTATCTGATCTTAAAGAAAAGATTAATTCAATTGAGAATTGTAATTTAAAAGACAATTCCAAAAATCTTATTTTAGGAGATGGGGATGTTAATGGCGCCATAATGTTAATTGGTGAAGCCCCTAGATCAACCGAAGATAACTCAGGTTCTTCATTTCAGGGAGACGTTGGAACTTTGTTAAATAAAATGTTGATGGCAATTAATATTAAAAAAGAAAAAATATACTCTACTTATGCAGTTAACTTTAGACCTCCAGATGATAGAAAGCCTACATCTCAAGAAATAAAACGTTATTCAATATTTTTGAAAGAACATATTTCAATTATAGATCCTCAAATAATAATTTTATTAGGTTCAACCGCTATGGAAGCAGTTATGGCATTAAATAACAAAGTTTCAGATGAAAGAGGTCAATGGAAGGAAATTATTCTTAAAAATAAAACATATCCCTTACTAGTAACTTTTAGCCCCTCATACTTAATTAGATTTCCTGACAAAAAAAAATACTCCTGGGAAGATTTAAAAAAAATTAGAAAAAAAATAAAAGATTTAAGTATTAATATTTAATGAAAATTATCGCAGGAGTTGATGAAGTGGGTCGAGGAAGTTTAATTGGACCAGTTTATGCAGCTGCTGTAATCCTAAAAAAATCAATTAATAGAAAATTATTAAAAGACTCAAAAAGTTTAACCAAAATTAAGAGGGAAATTATAGCGCTCTATATTAAAAAAAATTCTACTTGGGCTATAGGAAAAGCATCAACTAAAGAAATAGAAAAATTAAATATTTTAAATGCCAGTCTTTTAGCAATGAAAAGAGCTATAAAAAAACTAAAAAAAAAACCAACTCTTACTTTAATAGATGGAAATAAATTGCCTGAAATAAAAAATTATAAACTTAAATCAGTAATAAAAGGAGATCAAAAAATACCTTCAATTTCTGCAGCATCAATTATTGCTAAAGTTACACGTGATAAAATGATCACTAAATTAGCAAAAAAGTTTAAAGGTTATAAATGGGATCAAAATTATGGATACGGAACAAAACATCACTTAAAAGCCATAAAAGATCTTGGAATTACAAGTCATCATAGAAAAAAGTTTTCACCAATTAATAAAATGAAATAGGTTTCACGTAGAAACACTACATCTTGTTATCTCAAAAAGTTTTGATACAAGTCGAGTCCAAATAATTCAATCCTAGGTTGACCCAAGAATCTTTTTAGAGTCTAATTTATTTTTACAAATGAATTTTAATTTTAAAAATAAATTAATTAATGGTGACAGTTTAAAAGAATTAAAAAAAATTCCCGATGAAACTTTCGATTTAGTTTTTGCAGATCCTCCTTACAATCTTCAATTAAAAAGTGAATTAACAAGACCTGATAGTTCTAAAGTAAATGCAGTAAACGATAAGTGGGATCAATTTGAAAGTTTTAAAAAATATGATGATTTTACTTATGCTTGGCTAAGTGAATGTAAAAGAATTTTAAAAAAAGATGGAGCTATTTGGGTGATTGGTAGTTATCACAACATTTTTAGAGTTGGTGCTACAATTCAAAATTTAGGCTTTTGGATCTTAAATGATGTTATTTGGAATAAAAAAAATCCGATGCCAAACTTTAGAGGAACTCGTTTTACTAATGCTCATGAAACTTTAATTTGGGCCTCTAAATCAGAGAAATCAAAATATACTTTTAACTATCAATCTTTAAAGTGCTTAAATGATGATCTTCAAATGAGATCTAATTGGGATCTGCCTATTTGTAATGGAGCAGAAAGACTAAAGAAGAATGGAAAAAAAGTACATTCAACACAAAAGCCTGAAGCTTTACTTCATAGAATCTTATTAGCAACTTCAAATAAAAATGATTTGGTTTTAGACCCTTTTTTAGGCTCAGGAACAACAGCAACCGTTGCGAAAAAATTAGGTAGAAATTATTATGGTATAGAAAAAGAAAAAACTTATTTTAAAGCTGCTGAACAAAGATTAAAAAATACAAAACCTATTGAAGACAATTACCTAGATACCATTCAAAATAATAGATCTAAGCCAAGGATACCTTTTGGTTCATTAGTAGAATTAGGAATAATAAAGCCAGGATCAACTATTTTTGATAATAAAAAGAAAATAAGTGCAAAAATCATGGCTGATGGAAGCATTAAACACGCACAAACAGAGGGCTCAATTCATAAAGTAGCAGCAACAATTTTGGGTGCTGAAAGCTGTAATGGATGGACTTATTGGCACTATAATTTGGATGGCGCTGTAGTCCCAATCGATCATTTGAGACAAAAATTAATTTTAAAAAATTAATTTCTATATACTTTTCCTAAGTAAGAATTTAAAAACTTTTTGTTTTTAACTAATCTTTTCAAAAAGATGTTTCTAAAAAAAATTGTCAAAGGATTGGATAAATGAAAAGCAAACTGATTAAATTTTGATCTGATATTAACCATTTTTGTTTTGTTAACTCTATTCTTAAAAAAATTACTTTCTGTACTATTTTCGATACTTTTAAATAAATCATAAGCACCTTCTATAGACTGTGATGCGCCCTGAGCAAATGATGGTGGGAAAGCAAAAAAAGCATCACCAATAAAATGAATATTATTATTTTGTAATTTATAGAAATTTTCACTTACAAATACTGGAAATATTTTTAATTCTTTTAGATCATCTAAATAGCTTTTATTTTTTGAGGGAAATTTTTCTAATACTTTTTTGATAAATGAACTATCACTGAATAATGAATAATTTTTTTGTTCCTCTGTTGAGAGTTGGTATTTCATTATGGCTATAAAATTTAATTCTCCATTTGGATTGACTGGATAAATTACATGATGAAAGTCTGAACCTAAAAATAAAGCAATATTTTTAATATCAATATTTGCAGGAGATTTATTCAAGATGCCTCTAATAGCTAATGTATTATTATATTTAGGTTTTGCCTCATCTTTAGACATAAGACTTTTACTTTTTGAAAAAACTCCGTCAGAAATAATTAAATAATCACATTCTTTTACTTCAGTATTTTCAAAAGAAAGTTTAATTTTTTTGTCTTTTTGGTCTATTTTTGAAATGTTATAGCCAGTCCTTATCAAACCTTCCAAATCTGTTTTTAAAAAATTTATTAAAGATGATCTTTTTAAAGTGGTATACTTACAATCTTCTGAATTAAATTCTGTGATATCTAACTCACATATTTTATCTAAACTTTTATTTGAATAAAAATTGATTTTTTCTGGAGTAAATTTTTCATCATTATGTATTTTTTCAAATCCAATTTCATTTAAAAGTTTGATACTGTTAACTGATAGTTGTACACCATAACCCTCATCTAAATTAATTGAAGTATTTTTTTCATAGATTGTAATTTGATAATCAGGATTTTTTTTAAATAAATTAGTAATGAATAATCCTGAAATTCCAGCACCTATGATCGCTATTTTTTTCATTAATTTCTCATTAAATATTTTACAATTTTTTTTGTAAATGATGGTAGCATGTAATTGTCTAATTTTTTTTCATTTATCCAATAAGGTGATTGAAATTTTCTGGTATTTTTCAAATATTTAATTTTTATATTCATGTTCATATTTGACATTTTAAAGTTTAAATTTTCATCAAAATTTTTTGGTTTTGATAACTCTTCCATAGGAAAGATCGTCAAATTTTTTAAAAAATTAAACTTAGTATTTTTAATCAATAAATATCTTTGATTTTTTTTATAAACTTTTAGAAGAAAGTACTTATTTATATTTTTTTTATTTTTTTTTATTAAATCAAAATCTTTTTTAAGAAATGACTTACACTTCTTTGAAATAGGACATCTATGACATAAAGGATTGGTTGGTTTACAAATTAATGCTCCTAATTCCATTAAAGCCTGGGCATAATCACTAGGTCTTGATGACGTTCCAAATATTGATTTTTTTTTTATAAGATTATCTTTTTGAATGTCTCTATCTTTTTTTAAATACAAATATCGCTTTAGAACTCTTTCTATATTTCCATCCAATGGAATGTAAGGTTTATCAAATGCAATTGATAAAATTGCACTTGCAGTATAGTTTCCTATTCCAGGAAGTGATATCAAATCTTCAAAATTATCAGGCAACTTTCCGTTAAAGTTTTTAATAATTTTTTGTGCAGTTTTTTTTAGATTTCTAACTCTAGAATAGTATCCAAGTCCTTCCCATAATTTTATTAATTTTTTGTTCTGGACTTTTGAAAGAGCTTTTAAATTTGGGATATCTTTTATAAATCGATTAAAATAAGGAATAACTGTTGCAACCTGTGTTTGTTGCAACATAAATTCACTTATTAATGTATAATACTGTTTTTTTTGAAAAGAAACATTTTTTCGCCACGGTAATGATCTTTTATTTAAATCGTACCATTTAAGAATTTTTTTTGTTACTAATTGATCTTTCATATGCAATTTAAAAAATATACTAAGCAGAGAAACGGAAGCATTCAAGGATTAAGATCCTTCAAAGACACTTTGCCAAAAAATATCAAAAAGTTTATAAGTAAAAGAGGTCAAATTTATTCTGAAACTTTAAATAATTGGAAGCATATCGTAGGAGAAAATTTATTCAAAGTCTGCTATCCAAAATCGTATAAAAATTCTAATAAGTTTGGTGTTAGCACTTTAACAATAATGGTAAGAAGGGGTAATGAGGTTGATTTAGAATATTCAAAAAAAGAGATCATTACTAAAATGAACACTTTTTTTGAGGACCAGGTAGTTGAGAAAATAAAATTAACTAGTTTTAATGATGAAAGAGAAATTATAGTTGAAAAAAATGATTTAAATTTAAATGTGACAAATAATAAATTTAAAGACAAAATTAGTAATGTTAAAAATGATAAAATTAAAAAATCATTACTAGAATTGACGAAAGTTTTTAAAGAAAAATGAAAAAAATTATAATTATTCTTATTTTATATTTTGTATCTACAATAAGTATTAGCGCAGAAACTAAACGGATAGTATCAGGAAATATAAATGCAAAAATTACTATAATTGCATATGAGTCTTTAACTTGCAGTCATTGTGCTGATTTTCATAAGGATGTTTATCCTCAACTTAAAAAGGATTATATTGATACTGGATTAGCTAAAATAGAGTTTAGACATTTTCCTCTCGATATTGCTGCTTTTAATGCTTCAAAAATTTCTCAATGCAATCAAGGTCATAGTTTAAAAATTTTAGAAAGTTTATATTCTAATCAACAAGTCTGGGTGAAAGGAAGTACAATAGAGGAAGTAAATGATAATCTTAAAAAATTTATTGAAAAAGAAGGTTTCAATATTGACTTTGAAAAATGCATTAATAATAAAGAAATTGAAGATTTTGTTTTAAATGATCGAATCGAAGGAACAAAAAAATTTAAAGTAAATGCTACTCCTACGATAATTATCAACAACAAAAAGTTTGAAAAATCTCTAAATTATAAAAATTTAAAAAAATCTCTAGAAAAACTGATATAAGTTAATCCATGGAGTTTAAAAAAATCCAACTAAATGGGTTTAAATCTTTTGCGGATAAAACCAACTTTTTAATTGAAGACGGTTTAACAGGAATTGTTGGCCCTAACGGTTGTGGTAAATCTAATATAGTAGAGTCTCTAAGATGGGTTATGGGAGAAACTTCTGCCAAAAGCATGAGAGGTTCAGGTATGGAAGATGTGATATTTTCTGGTACCTCAAATAAAACGTCAAAAAATATTGCTGAGGTTTCAGTCACTGTGGCAAATGAAAATAATGAAGGTCCTGTCCAGTTTAGAGAATTAGATGAAATAAGTGTTAGAAGAAAAATTGAAAAAGATAAAGGGTCCAAATTCTATATAAATAATAAAGAGGTAAGAGCAAGAGATGCTCAGATGTTTTTTGCTGATTTATCAACCGGCGCACACTCACCCTCAATGATAAGCCAAGGACGTATAGGTGCTTTAGTAACTGCAAAACCAACAGATAGAAGAGCTATTTTAGAAGAGGCTGCAGGAATATCTGGTTTACATGTTAGAAGACATGAAGCTGAACTGAGATTAGGCGCTGCTGAAAATAATTTAAAAAGAGCTGACGAGCTTAGAAGACAACAAGAAAAACAACTAGCTAATCTTCAAAAACAAGCTGAAGAGGCTACTAAATATAAAAATATGTCTGATGAGATTAAAAAGATAGAGGCAGGTTTATATTACTTAAAATTATTAGAAATTGATAAAGAAATTAAAATTGAAAATGAAATTAATACTGAAGCAGAAGGAGAAGTGAGTGGCTTTAATGAAAAAATTTCAGAGATTGAAAACTTTATAAAAACTGAAACTGAAAAAGTAAACCCTTTAAGAGAAAAAAATATAGAAAATCTTTCAAAAATACAAAGGCTTAATTTGGAATTACAAGGACTTGATGAAGAAAATACAAGAATTCAAGATGAAATAGAAAATATAAAAAAGTCTCTTAGAACATTCGATGAAGATATTAATAGAGAAAAAGGAATTGTCATTGATGCAAATTCAAATGAAAAAAGACTTAAAGAGGAAAAAAGTGAACTTATTGAAATTGACTCTAAATATTATGATACAGAAAAAAAATCTAATGAGGATTTAGATAATTCAAAAAATAAATTAAGAAAAGAAATTGATAAAGTTAAGGAACTAATTAATTTTCAAAAAAATAGTGAAGCAATAGTTGTTTTAGAAAACTGTCAATTAATTATTGAGGAATATGCGGATAGTTATAGTAAAAACCAAAATATAAAAAAAGACTCTGTAAAAAGAAACGAGAGAATAAGCATTATAGATAAGGAAATTGAGAGTTGGAAAAATTTATTATCAAATTCTGAAAAAATGGTTTCTGAGCTTACTGACAGAAAAAATAAATTGAATTCGCAATTAGAAAAATTAGATAATCAACCAAAATTACAAGCTGAAAAGAAAGGTCAAATTTCAGAAGGTCTAAGGATTTCTGAAAAAGAAAAGGAAGATAATGAGTCTATAATTCATTCTACAGATGAAAAAATAGATACTCTAAGAGCACAACTAAATGAGGTTCAAGAACAATCGATTCAAATTAGAGAAAGAAAAGCAAGTTCTGGGGCAACGATTGAAGGTCTCAAAAAAAGAAAAAGTGATTTGATTGATAGAATAACTTCTGAACTAAATTTAACTGAGGAAAATATTCTAGAGAAATCGAGTCTGTATGGAGTCGAAGATCTTCCTGATGCTGTTAATCAAGAGGATTTACTTGATAAAAAAAGACAGGAAAGAGAGAAATTAGGATCAGTTAATTTAAAAGCTGATGAAGAAACTAACAAATATGAGGTAGAAATTAAAAAGATGGAACAAGATCGTGCCGATCTGGTGAGTGCAATTGTTAAACTGAAAGATAGTATTAATGAATTAAACCAAAAAGGTAGAGAGCGATTAATTGAAGCTTTTGAAAAAGTAAATAGAAAATTTAATGAAGTTTATACAAAACTCTTTAATGGTGGAAATGCTAAGTTAGAATTAGTTGATTCCGAAGACCCACTTGAAGCTGGTTTAGAAATGTTAGTAAGTCCTCCTGGAAAAAGACTTCAATCGATAACCTTGTTGTCTGGTGGTGAGCAAGCTTTAACAGCACTATCACTAATTTTTGCTGTTTTTTTAACAAACCCTTCACCAATTTGTGTGCTAGATGAAGTAGATGCTCCACTAGATGATGCCAATGTTACAAGGTTTTGTAGCTTGCTTGAAGAACTTATAAAAATTACAAATACAAAATTTATTATTGTAACTCACCATGCTTTAACCATGTCTAAAATGAATAGACTGTATGGTGTTACAATGCCTGAAAAAGGTATTAGCCAATTAGTTGCTGTTGATTTACAAAAAGCAGAAAGTATGGTTGCTTAAATAAATAAACAAAATGTCTAAAGATCCGTTTAAAACTCGCTTAGAGATTGCAAAAAAGAAGGTTTCTAAGAGAAATTTAGAGGAGAAGAAGCATAATCCGTCCTCAATTGGCACTGCTTTTAAGCTGAGTACTGAATTGGTGTCAGCAGTAGCAGTAGGGACAATTATTGGGTTTATTTTAGACAAGACCTTTGGTACTAAACCCTGGTTAATTTTAATATTTTTTTTTGTAGGTGTGATTGCTGGAATAACAAATGTAATTAAATCTGCTAAAAATATGCAAAAATAGATACAAACTTATGGCAGCAAATCCGATGACACAATTCGAAGTTTATAGAATTGGTCCAGAAATTAAAATAGGTACATTTGACATTTCTTTTACAAATGCAAGTTTATTTATGGTTATTAGCTCTCTAGCAATTTTGATTATTTTTAATTTGGGTTCAAAAAAAAATTCGATATTGCCAAATAAAATTCAGCTGTTGGCTGAACTTAGCTACTCTTTTGTTTCTAAAATGATCAGTGACACCGCGGGTTCAAAAGCAAAACCATATTTTTCATTTATTTTTTCATTATTTATGTTTGTACTTTTCTGCAATATGTTTGGGATGATCCCATACACTTTCACTGTTACAAGCCATATAATAGTGACTTTTGTGCTAGCTTCATTTATTTTTATTGGGGTAACAGTAATTGGATTTATAAAGCATGGCTTTGGTTACCTAAAATTGTTTGTTCCAAGTGGAGTACCAGTTATACTACTCCCTTTAATAGTAGTTATAGAAATTATATCATATTTAAGTAGACCAATTAGTTTATCTGTAAGACTGTTTGCAAATATGATGGCTGGACATACTATGATGAAAGTTTTCGGAGGCTTTGTAATAAGCCTCGGAATTGTCGGTGGATGGCTTCCACTGAGTTTTTCGGTTGCTTTAACAGGTTTGGAGATCTTAGTTGCTTTTCTTCAAGCATATGTTTTTGCAATCTTAACCTGCATCTATTTAAATGATGCATTAAACTTACACCATTAAACAACATAGGAGGATATAATGGAATTAGAAGCAGCAAAAATGATCGGAGCAGGTTTAGCAGCAATAGCTTTAGCCGGTGCCGGAGTAGGAATTGGAATAATTTTTGGAAATTATTTGTCTGGAGCGATGAGAAATCCATCTGCAGCACAAAAACAATTTCCTAATTTGCTTTTAGGTTTTGCTTTAGCAGAAGCAACAGGATTATTTGGATTGGTAGTAGCGTTAATCATTCTATTTGCGTTTTAAATTTAATGATTAAAAAAATTTTTTTTCAGTCGATTTTTTTTAATTTCTTTTTTTTAAAAGAAGTTTTTGCTGCTGAAAGTGGAGGTATGCCTCAATTAAACCCTGAATTTTGGATTTCACAAATATTCTGGCTTACACTAACTTTTGGAATTCTTTATATAGTTTTATCAAAACTTATATTGCCTAAAATAAGTTCTAATCTAGAGTTAAGAAAATCTCAAATACAAGATAATATTCAGGCCGCAGAAAAACAAAGAAAAGATAGCGAGTCTAAACTTAAAGAGTACGATGATATTATTTTTAAAAGTAAGTTAGAGGCAAAAAATATTTTTAAAGACTCAAGAGAAAAAGTAATTAAAGATATAAATAATAAAAAAGAAACTTTAGAAAATCAAATTAACGAGGAAATTAAAAAAGCAGAGAAAGAAATCGAAGTGGTCAAGAAAAGTGCTCCAGAAAAAATTAACAAAATTGCAATAGAAACGTCTTCAGAGTTAGTGAAAAAACTGATCGGAGCTGAGATAAATAATAGTAGTATTTCTGCAATAGTAGATGATTTATCAAAAAAAAATGGAGATAAGTATTATGGTAATTGATTCTACTTTTTGGGTAGCAGTTTCTTTTGTTATTTTTTTTGGAGCACTTGTATATTTAAAGGTCCCTCAAAAAGTAAACGAAATTCTGAATAAATTAATATCTGATATAAAAAATGAAATTAATGAAAGTGAAAAATTAAGAACTGAAGCTAAAACACTATTAGATAAAGCTCAAAAAAAATTAGATACTGCTCAAATTGTGAGTGATGAAATTTTAGAACGAGCTAAAAAAGACAGCGATAAAATGGTAATTGAGCTTAATGATAAGTTCCATAAAACTTCTGAAATCAAAAAAAATCTTGCTGAAAATAAAATAAGTCAAATGAAAGAAGCAGCTATTAAAGAAATTAAGGATACTTCAATTAAAATTGCTGTGGATTCTGTTAAAAAAATTATCACTACTTCTGTTGATAAGTCTAAACTTGATGCGCTATTCCAAAAAAATTTAGATGAAACTAAAGAAGAGTTAAAAAAAATTAATTCATAATAACCTTACAATTCTTTAAAAAAACTATAAATTATAACAATGAATTCTGTTGTAATAGGCTCTGGGTTTGGAGGCATAGCTGCTGCACTTCGTCTAAAAGCTAAAGGCCACAACGTTACTTTAATTGAAAAACATCCTGACCTTGGAGGCAGAGCAAGGGTATTTAAAAAAAATGGATTTACCTTTGATGGTGGCCCAACAGTTATTACAGCACCATACCTTATAAATGAATTATTTGAATTATTTAAAAAAGATCCAAAAAATTATATTAAATTATCTCCACTCAAGGTTTGGTATCAATTTGTTTTTGAGGATAATTCTAAATTTAACTATTCAGGTAATGAAATCGAGATGAAAAGTCAAATCGCAGAAATGAGTAAAGATGATGTTATAGGTTATGAAAAATTAGTTAACTTTACAAAAAAAATTTTTGACAAAGGGTTTACAGAACTAGCCGATGTTCCATTTGACAAACCTTTAGTCATGATGCAACAACTACCAGCTCTATTGAAACTTAAAAGTTATAAGTCAGTTTATTCATTGGTTTCGTCTTATATAAAAAATGAAAAATTAAGAAGAATGTTAAGTATGCATCCACTTTTAGTTGGAGGAAATCCTTTTACTACAACCTCTATCTACGGACTTATCTTATATTTAGAAAAAAAATGGGGCATTCATTATTCTATGGGTGGAACAGGAAATATTATAAAGGGTTTTGAAAAGTTGATGAATGAAGTTGGTATAGAAATAATTAAAGGTCGTGAAGTTAAAAAAATTATTTCTAATGATAATAAAATAACTGGTATTCAATTAGATGATCAAACTCATATTGAAACTAATAATGTTATTTGTAACGCAGATCCGCCTGCTGTTTATGAAAAAATGTTAAATGGAAATTCTAATAATTCACTTATGTTTAAGTGGAAAAAAAATAGAATGGAATATTCAATGGGTTTATTTGTTTATTATTTTGGTACAAAAAAAAAGTATGAAAATGTAGAACACCATACTATTAAGTTTGGAAATAAATACAAAGAACATCTTGATGACATATTTAATAATAAAAAATTAAATAATGATATTAGTTACTATCTTCATAGACCATCTGCTACTGATAAATCTATGGCTCCAGAAGGGCAAGATTGTTTTTATGTTCTAGTTCCAGTTCCAAATAACCAATCAAAAATTGATTGGTCTATTGAAGGAGAGAAAATGAAAGATTTGGTAATTGATAAAATGGAAAAGGATTTAATGCCAAATCTGAAAAAAAATATTATTGAAGATTTTTATTTAACACCTGATTACTTTGAAAAAGATTTAAATACAAAATACGGTTCTGGTTTTTCAATCCAGCCAAAATTTTCTCAATCAGCTTATTTTAGATTTCATAATAAGTCAGAGATATATGATGGACTTTATTTTGTAGGAGCAGGTACTCATCCAGGGGCTGGTGTGCCTGGGGTACTTTCTTCAGCGAAAGTATTAGATAAAATTTTATAATGTCTAATAAAAGTTACTTATCTGTCTACGCTAAATCATTCAGTTGGGCTGGTTTTTTTTTGCCCAAAAAAACGTTTGAAAAATGCTCTGTTTTATACGATTTTTGTAGAGTCGCAGATAACATTGCAGATGATAATGAAAAAATAGAAAATAAAGAAAAAAAATTTAATTATTTTGAAAATAATTTTAATCAAAAAAACTTTGATGATCCTATTATCAAAAATATGTGGGATCTTATTGAGGAATTCAATATATCCTTGCAAATTGTTCAAGATTTGCTGACGGGAATAAAATCAGACATTAAAAATAAGGTAAAATTAGATACAAAGAAAGATCTGTTAGTTTACTCATACCGGGTAGCTGGAACTGTTGGATTGATGATGGCAAAAATTTTAAAAGTTAATAAAAAAAGTTCACTCAAGTCGGCAATTGATCTAGGAATTGCGATGCAACTTACTAATATATCAAGAGATGTAATTGAAGATTCTAAAAATAATCGTTTTTACATAAATAAAAGTTTTGAAGAAATTTTATCAACTATCAATCTTGCTGATACTTTTTATGAAAATTCATTTTATTCAATTAAGGATATACCTATTAGTTTACGTTTTTCTATTTTGGTAGCTAGAAGAGTTTATAGAAAAATAGGACATAAGATAAAAAATAAAAAAAATTTAGAAAATTATCTAAATTCAGGAAAGATATATGTATCAAATGTTGAAAAAGTCTTAGAGACTTTTCTATCAATTTTTGACTTAATTAGACTATCGTTCAGTCATAAATTAGATAATGAAATACAACATGATCATAATTTGATAAATGAGGAAATAAATTTAAATGAAAGAATTTGATTATATTATTGTTGGTGGTGGTTGTGCAGGATTATCACTTGCGTATGAACTTGAGATCAATGAAAAATTAGAAAATAAAACTTTAGCTATTATTGAGCCAAGAGCAGAATATAAAAAAGACAAAACTTGGTCTTTTTGGAAAGTAGCAGCACATAATTTTGATGATTGTGTTAAAAAAAATTGGGAAAATTTTTCTATTAATATACCAAAAAAAACTAGTCATTTAGAATGTAACATTTATCCATACCAAAGTGTTGATAGTGGGTTGTTCTATGAAAAAATTAACAGAAAATTAAAAGAAAATAATAATATTTCTTTCTTTAAAGATATAAGCGAAATTAATTCAAAAAATTCTTTTGTTTTTAATAGTGTTCCATCAATTAAAAAAGATCATCGTAACCTATGGCAGCATTTTTGTGGTGTAGAAGTTGAAACTAAAAATAATTTTTTTGACGATGAAATTTTTAATCTTATGGATTTTGATTGTGATCAAAGAGAAAGTGTGCATTTTTTTTACACTCTACCCTATTCAAAGACTACGGCTTTAATTGAAACTACATGGTTATCGAAAATGAATGATGACTCTCAAAGAGATTACGACACACAAATTAAAGATTATATTGAAAATCACCTAAATTTAAAAGATTACAAAATAGTTTATAGAGAAGAAGGTGCAATACCTCTTTTCTACCCTACAAACGAAAAAGTTAGAAATAAAATAAATATTGGAACTGCTGGAGGTATGACGAGATTAAGTACGGGTTACACTTTTCTAAATATTCAAGAACACAGTAGATATATAAGAGAGAATATCGAGAATATTGCTCATGCTAAAAAATATAAAATTGGTAATAAGTATCAATTTTTAGATGACATATTTCTTAGAGTTCTTGAAAAACACCCAGAAAAAATGCCTGAAATATTTTTTAAAATGTTTAAGGCCTCTCCAAAGACTGTTATAAAATTTTTGTCTAATAAAAGTAATTTTTTTGAGGATTTATCTATTATTTTTAGAATGCCAAAATTGATTTTTATTAAGGCTTTATTTTATTAATTTAATTTAAAAATGAGAAACCAATTAAAAAAAATAAATTTTAATCATTCTTTCATTTTTTTTTTATTTTGTAATATTTTTTCTTTAACAATCTTAAAATTTGAGAATTTAGTATTTTCACCATTATTCTGTTTACTTTTAATTTTAAGTATTGGAGTTTCTCATGGCTCACTTGATCATATAAAAGGAAAAAAGCTTCTGAAAATTTTTAAAATAAAAAATATATATATTTTTTATTTGATATATATTTTTATTGCTTCAACTGTAATTGTCTTATGGACAATCATGCCGTCAGTTTCATTAACAATTTTTCTAATAGTTGCTTCATTTCACTTTGGCAAAGAAGATACTCAGTTTTTAATAGCTGAAAATTCATATTATAACCAATTATTATTTTTCTTGAAAGGTTTGCTGGTAATTTTAGCACCTATGTTTTTTCATTTTGAAGAAACAATATCTATATTCAAATTATTACTTATTGATAACGAGTTTTTTTATAGGACTCTTAATTTTATTGAAATGAATAACCTTATACTTTTTAGTATTATTTTAAGTACATTATCTAGTATATTATTATTTACCAAAGAATTTGAATTAAAGAAGTTTACTATTTTTTTAGATTATTTTTCAATTTTAATTATAAATTACTATTTTTCACCTCTGATGGCGTTTACAATTTATTTTTGTTTTTTACATTCTACGAGACATGGTATTACTTTGATGTATGAGTTAGATAAGAACGATTTAAAGAATGGGCTAAAAATTTTTGTAAAAAAAGCTCTGCCATTAACCATTCTTACTGCTACCTTTTGCTTACTTGGGCTTTATTTATTAAATAATTCATACAATATTGATGGTTCAATTCTAAAAGTTATATTTATAGGTTTGGCGTCTTTAACCTTTCCACATATATTGCTCGAGTATTTAATAGAAAAAAATGAAAAATAAAGAATTGAAAATATTATTGTCAGCTCCTAGAGGTTTTTGTGCTGGTGTAGAAAGAGCTATAGAGATTGTTGAAAAATCAATTCAGAAATATGGCACTCCAGTATATGTTCGTCATGAAATAGTGCACAATAAATATGTTGTAGATGATTTAAAAAGTAAAGGAGCTATCTTTGTAGAAGAACTGGAGGAAATAAAAGATAGAACTAGACCAGTTATTTTTTCAGCACACGGTGTCCCAAAAAAAATACCAGAGGACGCTAAAAACTACAATATGACTTATGTTGATGCTACATGCCCATTAGTATCAAAAGTACACAGAGAAGCTGAAAATCTAAATAAAGCTGGATATCATTTAATTTTAATAGGACATCAAAATCACCCTGAAGTAATTGGTACTATGGGGCAGTTACCTAGAGGATCTATAGATCTTATTCAAAACGAAGATGAAGCCAAAAAATATAAAATTCAACATAACAAAAAAATTTCTTATGTTACACAAACAACTTTATCAGTTGATGATACAAAAGATATAATCCAGATATTGAAAAATAGATTTCCTGATATAAAGGAACCTTTGAAAGAGGATATTTGTTATGCGACTACAAACAGGCAGATGGCAGTTAAAAATATTGCAAAAAAATGTGACTTATTTTTTGTAATAGGTAGTAGAAATTCATCTAATTCAGTTAGATTAGTGGAGGTAGCTAAAAAATCTGGTTGCTCTAAATCGATATTAATTCATTCACAAAGTGAAATCCCATTTGATTTAATCAAAAACGCAAATACGATTGGTGTTTCTTCTGGAGCTTCTGCTCCTGAGATTCTAGTTGATAATTTTATAAATGAGTTAAAAAATAGATTTACAGTCAGTATAGATGAAGTAGAAATCATTAAAGAAAACGTTGTTTTCAAAGCTCCAAAAAAATTAAATTAAAATGGCTGTTTATACAAAAATAAATAAAAAAGATATTTCTTATATCAATAAAAAATTTGAGATAGAAAAAATTATAAGTTTTAAAGGTATTAAACAAGGGATTGAAAATACTAACTATTTATTAAGATCAAAAAATAAAAAATTTATACTTACAATCTTTGAAAAAAGAGTCTCTCAAAATGAAATACCTTTTTTCATGAAATTAATGGATCAATTAAATAATTCAAAAATAAATTGCCCGAAACCTCAAAAAAATAAAAATGGAAACTACCTAGTCAGAATAAGAAAAAAGTCAGCTTGTATTGTTTCCTTTTTAGAGGGAAAAGATAAAAAGTTACTTAATTTAAAAAATTGTCACGAAATAGGAAAAATGATTGCTGGAATGCATTTATCAACAAAAAGAATAAATCTTTCCAGGAAAAACTCTATGGGTATTAAATATCTAAATCCGTTACTTAGCAGTATTAAATTTAAATCAAAAAAATTTACTAATATTGAAAAATTTCTAAAGATAAATTTTAAAGATATAAAAATGAAATGGCCAAAAAAATTACCTAGTGGGATAATTCATGGAGATTTATTTATAGATAATATTTTTTTTAAAAAAGATAAATTGTCAGGAATAATTGATTTTTACTTTGCTGCAAATGACTATTTTATGTATGAAATTGCCATTTGTGTTAATGCTTTATGTTTTGACAAAAGAGCATCTAAATTTTTCTTAAATAAAAAAAAGGTAAAAAATTTAATTAAAGGGTATGAAAGTGTAAAAAAAGTTTCAATTAAAGAAAAAAAATCATTAAATGTTTTATGTCGTGGTGCAGCAATGAGGTATTTTCTAACTAGACTTTTTGACTATTCAAATACACCTAAATCAGCACTCATTAAAATAAAGGATCCAAGAGAATATTATCAAAAACTCGTAATACACAATAATTTAAAGACTTATAAAGATTATTTAGACTAATGATTAAGATATACACTGACGGTTCATGCATTGGAAATCCAGGTAAAGGTGGTTGGGCAGCAATTATATTAAATGATGGAGAAAAAACTGAAATAAAAGGAAGTGAAAAAGATACCACAAATAATCAAATGGAATTATTAGCACCTATACAAGCTCTTAAAAAAATTCCAAAAGGCAGCAAAGTTAAAATTTTTACAGACTCTAAATATGTAAAGTCTGGAATAACAGAATGGATACATAATTGGAAAAAAAATGGATGGAAAACTGCAAACAAAAAAGAGGTAAGCAATAAAGAACTTTGGTTAGAATTAGATCTACTTAATAATGAATTTGAAGTAAGTTGGAATTGGGTAAAAGCACATTCAACTGACAAATTAAATAATGAAGTAGATTTACTTGCTAGAAATGCCGCAAACTTATAATTGGGGCACCTGGCAACAGAACTGCCCTACCTATATTAAATTATTTAATAAATTTTCTGCTGAGGTTAAGCCACATTCCTTAGTTTCTTTTTCAACATGAATATTAATAGCTGTGAAGTTTTCAATAACCATTAAATAACGATTTGATCTAATTCCCATTCCTTTTGCATTCCGATCAACTTCTGCACCAATTGCTTTCGTGAACAACAAATACGGATCGGATAACATTTTTATACTATTTCCGATATTATTAATCTCTCCCCAACCATTCATTACATAAGGGTCATTTACTGATAAACAAAATATGTTTTCTATTCCTTTGGCTTGAATTTTATCTGCATTTGTAACAAAACCTGGTAAGTGAAGTTTTGAACAAGTTGATGTAAATGCCCCGGGTAAACCAAACAAAACATTTTTTCCATCACCTATTATATCTCTTAATTTACTTTTTTGCGGTTCTCCATCAACAAGTTGAAAAATATCTGTATCTGGTATTTTATCTTTTATTTTAAGTTTCATATTGAATTCATTACATATTTTTTAACTTTTTCAACATCATTTGAAAGAAGTTCAAATTTTTCTTTTCTGTCATTAACATATTTAAGACTATCTGGTAAATTTTTAGTTTTTGAAATTGCATCTTCTATTGCTTTTGGAAATTTGCAGGGGTGCGCAGTTGATAATACAATACAATTTTTTTCTAATCCTAATTTTCTCACAGCACCAATGCCCACAGCAGTATGTGGATCAACTACCATCTGATGCTCATCATTAATTGTCTTTATCATTTCTACAGTCTCGTTTTCATCAAGCATCTCAGATATAAAATTCTTTTTAATTTTATCTAAATCACTTTTATCAATTTTATAAGTATTATTTCTTATTTCAGCCATTACATCTTTTGTAACTTCGGAGTTACTATCTTTAATGTCATATAGAAGCCTTTCGAAATTACTTGCTATTTGTATATCCATACTTGGAGTATTTGTTTCCTCGACTTTTTTTTGAGTATAGTCACCGCCCGATATTGCTCTGTGAAGTATGTCATTTTTATTTGTAGCCACAATTAATTTATCAATTGGAAGACCTAGTTTTTTTGCTAAGTAACCGGCATAAATATCCCCAAAGTTACCTGTTGGAACAGAAAAAGATAAAGGTTGACCATTTCCAACTTTAAAATAAGCATAAAAATAATACACTGATTGAGCAATAATTCTTGCCCAATTAATTGAATTTACACCCGACATATTAATTGCTTTAGAAAATTTTTCGTCGTTGAACATTGCTTTTACTAAATTTTGACAATCGTCAAAATTACCCTCAACTGCAATATTAAATACGTTACTCTCTTCATGTATTGTCATTAGTCTTCTTTGTACTGGTGAAATTTTATTATTTGGGTGTAATACAAAAACATTTAAATTGCTTTTTCCTTTTAAAGCATCTATCGCAGCTGCTCCAGTGTCACCTGAAGTTGCTACTATTATATTAATTTTTTTTTGATCCCGTCCTAAATGATATTGATAAAAGTTACCTATTAATTGCATAGCGATATCTTTAAAAGCAAGTGTTGGACCGTGAAATAGTTCTAAAACCTTTAGATCTCCTAGATCACAGATTTTTACAACATCATTAGATCTAAAATTTGAGTACGATTTTGAAATCATCGAAATTAGGTCATCTTTAGACATAAAATCTCCTATAAACGGATAAATTATTTCAGCAGCTAAATCATTATAACTGAGCTTTTTTAGATTATTTAATTCCTCTTTTTTAAATTGTTTAATTGATTTTGGAACAAAAAGACCTCCATCATCTGCCAAACCTTTAAGGAAAACATCTTTAAAAGTAAAATTTTTCTGATTATTTCTTGTACTAATATAATTCATTTAATAATTCTTTTTTCTAAAATATAAATATAACAAAAGAATTGAAATCGCTAATGAAAACCAAGTAAGAGCATATTTTTGATGATTATTAGAAATATTAGCAGTAATTTTTTTTGGTTTAGGAACTTGATAATTTCCATTTAAATAAATTATATATTTCGAGAATTCTTTTCCTGTAAATTCTAATATGTCCTCTCTTTTTAAACTAAACCAATAATTTTCCTCTAAATCATTATCTGGTTTAAAAATATTCTTTCTTCCTTGTAATTTTAAAGTTCCAATTATATCATTTTCATCAAATACATTAATCTCTTGAGAGTTTTTTTTTTCAAAAGGTATCCAGCCTCTATTAATCAAATAATTAGTATCATTAATTAAAATTGGATTTATAACTTCAAAGCCTGGTGTTCCAGTATCATTTAGATTGTATAAATAAATTTGTTTCTCTAAATCTATTGACCCTGATGTCTTTATTTTAAGATAATTTTCTAAGTTAGAGTTTGTTAATTCAACAGGTGGATTTCTTAAAGAATTTTCAATTTCTAATATTAAATTGTTCTTCCAATTTAAACGAACAATTTGCCATGAACCTAAGGCAACAAAAACTAAAATAAAAAAAATTGTAAATACTGAAAATAAAAACTTATGTTTCAAAGAATATAAATTAACTTCCCCAAATATAGATTGCAGCGAACAAAAATAACCACACTACGTCAACAAAATGCCAATACCAAGCTGCAGCTTCAAATCCAAAATGGTGATCTTTATTAAAATGACCTCTCTTACCTCTAAACAAGCATACAGCTAAAAATATAGTTCCAACAAGCACATGGAAACCATGAAATCCTGTTGCCATGTAAAATACTGATCCATAAATATGATCTGAAAAAGAAAATGATGCATGTTGGTACTCATATATTTGTAAAAGAGTAAAACAAAACCCTAAAATAACAGTTAACCACAAACCTTGAATAAAACTTTTTCTATCATCTTCTAAAAGAGCATGGTGAGACCATGTAACTGTCGTACCTGATAATAATAATATTAATGTATTGATTAATGGAATGTCCCAAGGATCAAAAGTTTCAATATCCTTTGGTGGCCAAACATTTCCAACAAATTCATTTGGAAATAAACTTACATCAAAATATGCCCAAAACCATGCAACAAAGAACATTACTTCAGATGCAATAAACAATGTCATTCCATATCTGTGGTGAATTTGAACTACAGGTGTATGATGACCTTGGTGTTCAGCTTCAATAACAACATCTCTAAACCACATGTAGGCACCATAAATTAAAAGAGCAAAACCAAGATACATTCCCCACGAAACATCTGTATGAAGATAATAAACAGATCCTAATGCCAATACTAAGCACGAAAATGAAACATAAATAGGCCAAGGACTTGGGTCTACTAAGTGATAATCATGTTTTTTTTCAGCTGACATTTTTTTGAATTATGATTGTTTATAGTAATCTGTCGAGAAAAAAGTATACGACATAGTTACGTCTTGTAGATTTTTTGTTGTTGGATCATTTACCATTTCTGGATCTAAATAAAAGGTCATTATGTATGTTGCTTTTTCTCCAGCTTTTAATTCTTGTTTCTCAAAACAAAAACAGCCTAATTTACTATAATACTTTCCAAAACTAGAAGGTGAAACATTAAAGGTTGCTACTCCTGCTGTGGGCTCATTACCATAATTTTCTACTTCAAATTCTATTTTATTGACCTGACCAACTTTCACGTCAATAACATTGGACTTAGCGTTAAAATCCCAAGGTAAATTATTAACATTAGTATCAAATCTGACACTTACAATTTTATTTAATACAATTTTAGGAGCACTGTTAGATACTTGGGTAGTTCCACCAAACCCTGTTACTCTACAAAACAAGTCATACAACGGTACTGCCGCATAAGACAATCCTAACATTAAAACAAAAATTCCTGCTAATATTAAAGGTGTTATATTTTTTTTTTGTATCATATTGCTCTATCAAATACTCCAGTGTTATATAATGTAAAAAAGAAAAGAAAAATCATAAAAGCAATAATTCCTAAAGCTGTTAAAATATTTTTTCTTTTAGTTTTTTTATCTGGAGTTATCATATAATCTTATCTATCAGAAAAAGAACAAAAACCAAAAATAAATATAAAATAGAATATCCAAATATTGCTTTTGCTTTTTTAGGATTAAATTTGTTTTTCTTGAAATTATAAAGTTCATAACACAAAAAATTATAATAAAGAGTTAATAATATTGAGGGTATTAAGAACGCTAATCCTACAAAGTCTATGAAATAAGGGAAAATAATTACTGGGAGCATTAATAAAGAATAAATAAAAATATTAATTTTTGTACTTTCAACCCCATTTGTCAATGGAAGCATCGGTATATTGGCTTTTTTATAATCATCAGATTTATACAAACTTAAGGCCCAAAAATGAGATGGAGTCCAAAAGAAGATTATCAAGAAAAAAGTTAATGGTTCAATTGACAAAGAACCTGTTGCAATAGTCCATCCAATGACTGGTGGGAAGGCTCCAGCTGCTCCACCTATCACAATATTTTGAGGTGTTCTTCTTTTTAACCAAATTGTATAAACGAAAACATAAAATAAAATTGTTAAAAGTAATATCGCCGCTGAGATTCTGTTTGTAAAATAATCTAAGGCTACAACAGAAATTATAGATAAAGTAACACCTAAAATAAGCGCTTGGTTTCTATTAACCTTACCAGTCGGTATTGGTCTTAAACAAGTTCTTGACATTAAAGCATCTAGGTCTGACTCATACCACATGTTCAATGCCCCAGCTGCTCCTGCGCCTAAGGAAACTAATAAAATACCAATTATTGCATCTTTAGTTGAAACAATATTTGGTGATGTTAACAAGCCAACAGCACAAGTAAAAATTACCAATGACATTACTCTTGGCTTCATTAATTTAAATAATTCAGAAAGATTAAATAAATCTTCCTGACTTAAATTTCTTTTTTTTGCCTTTGAATTATTCATTAATTTTCTTAGCTATACTACTATTAGCTATGTGATTTTTGTGCTTCCTGATCATCCTCAAATTTTGGCAATTCATCAAACGTATGAAAATTTGGTGGAGATGGTACAGTCCATTCTAAAGTAGTGGCTCCTACTCCCCAAGGGTTTTGCGCAGCTGCTTTTTTCTTTGCAAATGAATAAATTAGATTTACAAAAAATACTGCCAAACCTGCAACCGCAACATACGAACCTACTGAAGATATATAATTCCATCCAGCAAAAGCATCAGGATAATCTGCATATCTTCTAGGCATTCCAGCTAATCCCAAGAAATGTTGAGGAAAGAAAATTAAATTTACTCCAACAAATGTTAACCAAAAGTGCAAATGTCCTAGCCATTCGGAGTATTCATAGCCAGACATTTTTGAAAACCAATAATAAAAACCTGCAAATATTGCAAAAACTGCGCCTAAAGATAAAACATAATGAAAATGTGCTACCACATAATAAGTATCATGCATTGCAGTATCTACTCCAGCGTTTGCCAATACTACTCCTGTTACCCCACCAACTGTGAACATGAATATAAATCCGAGTGCCCACATCATAGGTGTCTTAAATGATATTGACCCACCCCACATCGTTGCAATCCATGAAAAAATCTTAATACCTGTTGGAACAGCTATAATCATGGTTGCTGCAAGAAAATAAGCTTTTGTATCTGTGCTTAAGCCTACTGTGTACATATGGTGTGCCCATACAACAAATCCTACAATTCCAATTGCCACCATCGCATATGCCATACCTAAATAACCAAAAACTGGTTTTCTAGAAAATGTTGAAACAATATGACTAATCATTCCAAAACCTGGAAGAATTAAAATATAAACTTCTGGATGACCAAAAAACCAAAATAAATGTTGGAATAAAACTGGGTCACCTCCTGTTTGAGCCTCAAAAAATGCAGTTCCAAAATTTCTATCAGTTAACAACATAGTAATTGCTCCAGCAAGTACTGGTAAAGATAACAATAATAAAAATGCTGTTACTAAAATTGACCAGGCAAATAGAGGCATTTTATGTAATGTCATACCTGGAGTTCTCATATTTAAAATCGTAGTTATAAAATTCACAGCACCTAAAATTGAAGAGGCTCCTGCTAAGTGTAAACTTAAAATTGCTAAATCCATAGCTGGACCTGGTTGACCTGCTTTAGATGACAATGGAGGATAAATAGTCCATCCACCACCCACTCCTGTTTGACCTGGAGGGCCATCAACAAAAATTGATAAAATTAATAGTGTTAACGAAACTGGTAACAACCAAAAAGAAATATTGTTCATTCTTGGAAATGCCATATCGGGGGCACCAATCATAATTGGAACAAACCAATTACCAAAGCCACCTATCATTGCTGGCATCACCATAAAAAAGATCATGATTAAACCATGACCAGTTACTAGCACATTGTATAAATGATAATTTCCACCTAAGATACCATCACCAGGATGCATCAATTCCATTCTCATCAAAACTGAAAATGCTGTTCCAATCACTCCTGCAACAATTGCAAAGATTAAATACATTGTACCTATATCTTTGTGATTAGTTGAATAAGCCCAACGTTTCCAACCTGTTGGTGTATGATGATCGTCATGTGATGCAGTTTGTGTATACATATTTATTTACTCGCTATTTTTAATTTATCATTTCCAATTTCTTCTTTTGCAAATTTTACTCGTGCTTCTGATAACCATTCCTGGTATTCTTCATCACTTACTACCTTAACAGTAATTGGCATAAAAGCATGTTTAATTCCACATAGTTCAGAACACTGGCCATAGTAAGTTCCTTCTTTTTCTGCTTTAAACCATGTCTCATTAATTCTACCGGGGACTGCATCTCTTTTAACACCAAATGCTGGTAATGCCCATGCGTGTAGAACATCATTAGCTGTGATTAAAACTTTTACAACTTTATTTACTGGAACAACAACTTCATTATCTACTGAAAGTAGTCTAGGCTGGTCTGATCTTAAATCTTTTTCCTCAATCATATATGAGTCGAATATTATATTTTCGTCAGGATATTCGTATCCCCAATACCACTGATATCCAACAGCTTTAATAGTTAAATCAGCTTTTGGAATTGTATCTTGTTTATATAAAATCTTAAATGATGGAACTGCCATTACTATTAAAATTAAACATGGAATTAAAGTCCATAGAATTTCTACAGTAACGTTATGAGTTCTTTTTGAAGGGTTTGGATTTGCTGAAGCTCTGAATCTTACACATGCATATAGCATCAAAAATAAAACAAAAACACTAATTGCAATTATAATTGGAAGTAAAAGATTGTTATGAAAATTGACTATATCTCTCATTCCATCAGATGCGGGATTTTGAAAACCTAATTGCCAGTCTTTAGGTTGATCAGCAAATGTATTTCCTGAAATAAAAATGCTTGAAATTATTAATAAAATTTTTTTCATTTACTTAGCTATATAAAGCTCTTTTATAAAAATTACACTTTAGTTTTCGCGACAATTTATCAATTAATCACATAATTTATGATCGAAATTGCAGATATGACTGCTGTTTCTGACCTTAAAATATTTTCATTAATTTTTATTGGCTGAACACCTTTAAATGAAAGAATCTTCTCTCTTTCAGCTTCTGAAAAATCACCCTCTGGACCTACAATAATACAAACTGGTTTATTCGTAAGCTTAGATTTATCAATTTTATTATTACTGGAATTTAAGTCTGTAAAAATTAAATCTATAGAGGCAGTTTTTAAAAAATTATTTAAGTTTTGAGACTCCTCAACTATGGGTACATTAATACGGTTTGACTGTTCACTTGCTTCAATTACAATTTTTTCTAAGCGTTCTTTATTTATTTTTCTAACCACTGTCCGGTCAAAAATAATTGGTACAAATCTTGTAACACCTAACTCTGTTGCTTTTTGAATCATAAAGTTTTGAAAATTTGATTTAATAGGAGAAAAAGCTAACCATAATTCTTTAAAATTTTCTTTTTGTCTTAATTGTTTGGTTGTTTTAAATTCAACAATATTTTTTGATATTTCTAAAACTTTTGCTTCCCATTCTCCATCTTTATTAAATAAAGAAAAAACCTCATTTTCTTTTATTCTCATCACTTTAGTTAAATAATGAGATTGAGACTTATCTAATTTGTCAATCATATCAGCAGATAATGTCGCTGAAAAAAATAATCTAATAATACTCATTTATGTTAAGTTAATTTATGAAAAATATTAAAGCAATAATTTTTGATGCCTACGGGACATTATTTGATGTCAATTCAGCTGCTGAGAAATGTAAGGATAAAATTGGAGATAAGTGGGAAGGTTTTGCAAATTATTGGAGAACTACTCAATTAGAATATACTTGGTTAAGAAGCTTAATGAAAAGACACAAAGACTTTTGGCAAATTACAGAAGACAGTTTAGATAAATCAATGAAAGCTTTTAATATTGATACTTCAATGAAAAATGAATTGTTAAATTTATATAAAGTTCTCTCTACCTTTAAAGAAGTTCCAGAAACTCTAAAAATATTGAAAGAAAAAAATTTTAAATTAGCTATACTTTCAAACGGGACTCTATCTCTCTTAAATGAGTTGGTTAAGAGTAATGATTTAGACGATTTATTTGATGATTTATTTTCTATAGAGGAAGTAGGAATTTATAAGCCAGACTCAAAAGTCTACGACTTACCTATTAAAAAATATAAAATTGAAAAAAATGAAGTTGCTTTCTTGAGTGCAAATACATGGGATGTTTCAGGTGGGGGGAATTATGGCTTTAACTCGATTTGGGTAAATAGGAATAATAGTATTTTTGACAATTTGGACTATAAGCCTCAAAATGAAATTAAGAATTTAAGTCAACTAACAAAATTAATTTAAGGGGGAACATGATTAAAGGACAAAGAGTGGGAGAAGGAGCAATTGCAATAAACGTTGAACAAGGAAAGTCTTATTATTGGTGCAGTTGTGGTAAGAGCTCTAAACAACCATTCTGTGATGGCTCACACAAAGGAAGTGAATTTAATCCTGTGGTATATAAAGCTGAATTATCCAAAAAAATGTTTTTTTGTGCTTGTAAACAGACCAACAATCAACCCTTTTGTGATGGTTCACATAACAAAAAGTAACATTGAAAATTCAGATTTAACAATTACTCTGGTAAAAAATGACAATTGAAGTAGATAAAATTATAGACCCAATTCCAGCATCTGATGGAGCAGGAGTTAAGTTAAAAAGAAGTATTGGTGTTGAGCCTAATTATTTTGATCCTTTTTTAATGTTAGACGAATTTGGTTCTGAAAATAGTGAGGATTATATTGCTGGCTTTCCCCCTCATCCACATAGAGGTATTGAAACAGTTACTTATATGCTTGCTGGTGACTTTGAACATAAAGACAGTACTGGAGGCGAAGGAAGAATGACTGCTGGTGATGTACAGTGGATGAAAACTGGAAGTGGAATAATTCACTCTGAAATGCCTGCAATGAAAGAAGGTAAACTTCACGGATTTCAATTATGGATAAATATGCCAGCTAAATTAAAAATGAGTAAACCAGAATACATTTATATTGATGCAGATAAAATGAGTATTCACAAAGATGATGATAAACAGGTTAAGGTTATCGCTGGTAAATTTGAAAAAGCAGAAGGTCCTGTTAAAGAACATAATGTAGATCCTACTTATTTTGATGTTGAGCTTAAAAAAGAAAAAGAATTTAATTATAGTCTACCCTCTACTCACAATACATTTATCTACCTAATTAATGGTGAAATAAAAATTGGTGAAAAAAAACATGATAAAGTAAAAGATAGTACTTTAATTTTACTGTTAAAAGGTGAAGTTTTAAAAGTCACAGCACAAACTAGTGCAAAATTCTTAGTTATTTCAGGAAAACCTATTAATGAAGAAATTGCTAGGGGTGGCCCATTTGTAATGAATACCAAAGCAGAAATCTTGCAAGCTGTTCAAGACTATCATAATGGTACCTTTGTAAAATAAATAATGAAATCCATAAAAATAGAAAAATTTGGTGGACCCGAAGTTCTTAAAATACAAGAAATAGAGGTCGGAAAACCTGGTCCGAAAGAAGTTTTAATAAAAAATAATTCTATTGGATTAAACTTTATTGATATCTATCATCGAACTGGACTTTACCCTATTCCACTTCCTAGTGGTATTGGGCTTGAGGCTTGTGGACAAATTGAAGAAGTTGGTTCAGAAGTAAGTTTATTTAAAGTGGGTGATAGAGTTACACATGCATCAATGCCTATTGGTGCCTACTCAGAAAAACAAGTTATGCCTGAGGAAAAATTAGTTTTAGTTCCAGATGGTATTTCAGATGAAGTAGCATCATGCATTACTTTAAAAGGAATTACTGCAGAATATTTATTACATAGGGCCTATCCTTTAAAAAAAGGTGATAAAGTTTTATATCACGCTGCAGCGGGTGCTTTAGGTCAAATTTTATGTCCATGGGCTAATGCTTTAGGTGCTGAGGTTATTGGAACTGTTGGATCAAAAGCAAAAGAGGAAATCGCTAAAAAAAATGGTTGTCATCACGTTATTAATTATTCAGAAAAAGATTTTGTTGAAGAAGTAGAAAAAATAGTTGGAAAAAATAGTATTGATGTTGTTTATGATGGTGTTGGTATTAAAACATTCAAAGGTTCGATCGAGACATTAAAGATACGAGGGATGATGGTAGCTTTTGGAAATGCCTCAGGTTATGTAGATACATTAGATATAAAAAAAGACATTAATGCTAAAGGTTTATTTTTTACTCGTCCGTCTATTGCGCATTACACTGTCGAAAGAGAAGAACTTGTCGAGTCAGCAAAAAAAGTTTTTGATGCTATTTTATCTAAAAAATTTACTGTTGAAATTTCAAAAAAATACTCTCTTAAAGATGCTGCACAAGCTCATAAAGATCTAGAGGCTAGATTATTGACTGGACCTGCTGTAATAATTCCTTAATCAACACTAACATCCATATCTGACATATGTAGCTTAAGAGCATTTGTGGAAATATGGATTTCTCGAATGAAAAAAATTATTGAAATAATCATGGACAAACAGCAAGAGCCAAAAATTACTCTTGCCATAAAAACTTCAGCTAAGTAAAGTGCAAATACAGTAAGCATATTAAATAAAAAGCCAAAAGCCGCAAATAAGATTGTCCATCTTAAAAGAGTGATTCTTGTACTTAAATTGATAAATTGTTTTTTCCATTCTGCTGGAATATGTTTTTCATAAACATGTTCGTCGTGAAGCTGTCTAATCAATATACTTAGCGAGTGAAATCGATTACTATAAACCCCCATCAATAAAGGAATGGCTGGAAACATTAATGCAGTAACTGTGTAATCTATATTCATACGAATCAATTTGATTATCAATCCTGCCTTTGTTATTTACAAGTAAAATTTATGAACCAATTAAACTTATTTGTTGAGCTCACAAGGCTTAAAAAGCCAATAGGTTATATGTTACTTTTTTGGCCATGTGCATGGGGTTTAACCCTGGTTTATAATTTTTCTGAAAGTTTAGATAAATATTTTTTTTATTTAATTCTTTTTTTTCTAGGAGCTATCTTAATGAGATCTGCGGGTTGTATAGTTAATGATATTTTGGATAGAAAATTTGATAAAAAAGTTTCTAGAACAAAAAATAGACCTATTGCATCAGGAAAAATTTCTGTTCATTTAGGATTTTTTTATACGATCACTTTATGTTTTTTTGCTTTTCTTATTTTAATAAATTTTAATTATTTTACAATTATAATTGCATTAGGATCAATGCCTTTAGCTTTCACCTATCCATTAATGAAAAGATATACTTATTGGCCACAATTATTTTTAGGTATCACATTCAATTATGGACTAATATTGGGCTGGACATCAATTTCAGGTCAACTTGATATGATTCCAATAATTTTTTATTTTGGAGCCATATTTTGGACACTAGGTTACGACACAGTTTACGGATTTCAAGATATAAAAGATGACGAAATAATAGGTTTAAAATCAACTTCAATAAAATTTAAGGGCACAGCAAAATTATTTTTAATATTATGTTATTTGATTTTAATAATTTCGTTTTCTTTAGGTGGATATTTTATGGGGTTTAATTTATTTTATTTTTTATCTTTGGCAATTCCATTAATACATTTATTTTTTTATCAAATTAAAATATTCAATATAAAAAAACCAATTACATGTTTGAAGATTTTTAAAAGTAATAATTATTTAGGATTTATATTATTAATTAACATATTTATAGGCAAAGCTCTTTGATGAATAAAACGAAAATTTTTAAAAGACTTTATAAAGATTATACCAAAAAGTATATGAAGCAAATTCTATTGGCTATATTCTTTTCTGTTTTAGTTGCAGGAAGCACATCGTCGATTGCTTGGCTTTTAGATCCAGCAATTGATAAAATATTTATTCAAAAAGATCAGTCTCTACTAATAATAATTCCTTTTTTAATAATTGTTGCTTTTACAACTAAGGGTGTATCCCTCTATTTAGCTAAAGTTATGATGATAAATGTAGCTGAGGAGATTAAGAAAAAGCTTCAAATTGATATGTTAGGAACTTTAATAAATGCAGATACCCAGTCAATCGATGAAAAGCATTCTGGTAAATTCATATCTAATCTTACCTATGACGTTCTTCATATAACTAATTTGCTAAGTAATGGAATTTTAAATCTTTTTAAGGATAGTTTAACTTTAGTTGGTTTACTTACGGTGATGTTTTTCCAAAACTGGAAGCTATCTTTAATTGCAATAATATTAATACCAATAGCAAGCACTGCAGCAAGAACTTTAGGAAAAAGAATGGGTAAAGTAACAACTGAGGCCCAAGAAAAGTCTGGTTTTCTAACAAGATTTTTAGTTGAATTATTCAAAAATCATAAATTAACCAAAATTTTCCAAAAAGAGAAATATGAAACTATTAGAGCTAATGAATATCTAAATCAGTTAAAAGAGAAGAATAAGAAGATTGGAATAGTAATAGTGAGAATTTCTCCAATAATGGAAATTTTAACTGGAATTATGATTGCAGTTTTAATTTTTTATTCTGGAAAATTAATTGCTAGTGAAGAACTCAGTGTAAACAATTTTTTTTCATTTCTTGCAGCGATGATGCTAGCATATCAACCAGTTAGGTCTTTATCTACTCTTAATATTATTGTGAACCAAGGGCTTTCAGCTGCTGGTAGAATACTGCCTGTTATAGACACAAAAAATTTAATAAAGAATGCTGAGAACGCAAAAGATATCAATATTGATAATGCAAATATAAATTTTAAAGACGTAGTATTTAGTTATAAAAAATCTGATGGTGAAGTCTTAAAAAATTTAAATTTATATTTTGAAGGAGGAAAAATGACCTCTTTAGTAGGTCATAGTGGCTCTGGTAAATCCACTATTCTTAATTTAATTCCAAGATTTTATGATCGTATTAAAGGTGATATTCAAATTGATAACCAATCTATTTACAATATAACAATTGAGTCTTTAAGAAATAATATCTCATTAGTTAGTCAAGAAACTACTTTATTTGACGATACCATTAAAAATAATATAAAATATGCAAATTTAAATGCATCTGAAGAAGAAATATATAAGGCAGCAAAATTATCATTTTCGGATGAATTTATAAATAAGCTTCCAAGAAAATATGAGACCTTAATTGGAGAAGATGGAGTAAGATTATCTGGGGGAGAAAAACAAAGAATTTCTATAGCTAGAGCGATGCTTAAAAAAAGTTCTATAATACTTTTAGATGAAGCGACCTCATCCTTAGATTCTGAAACAGAAACAAAAATTCAAGAAGCATTAAAAATTTTAACCAAAGATAAAACTACAATTGTAATTGCTCATAGACTTTCAACAATTCTAAACTCTAATAATATATACGTTATAGACTCAGGAAAAGTAGTTGGAAATGGAAAACATGAAGAACTTTTAGCTAAATCTGAAATTTATAAAAATTTCCATGATAAACAAATTCAGAGGTGATGATTTTTTTTATTTATCAACTATTTACTTCAATATTATTAATCTTTTCGCCACTCATTATTCTTTATAGGATATTAAAAAATAAAGAGGATAAACTTAGAGTAAAAGAAAAATTTTGTCTTCCATCCAAATTAAGAGGTAATGGTAAACTTATTTGGTTTCATGGCTCTAGTGTTGGTGAAATAATGAGCATAATCCCAATTATTAAAAGATATGATAAAGATAAATCTATAAATAAAATATTAATAACATCAAGTACTCTAAGTTCTTCTAAAATATTAACTAAAATTAAATTCAAGAAAACTGTTCATCAATTTTATCCTATAGACCATTTTTTTTTTTCAAATAAATTTTTAGATTATTGGAAACCTAGTGCGGCAATCTTTATAGAATCTGAGATTTGGCCAAGTATGTTTAGGTCTATTAAAATTAAAGGTATTCCTTTGATATTATTAAATGCAAGAATAACACAAAAGACCTCTAATCAATGGTCGCTAATTAAAAGTTTTTCAGAGTCAATTTTTGACTTGATAGATATTGCCTACCCACAAAATCTGGAAACTAAAAAATTTTTAAAAAAATTTAAAGTTAAAAATATTAAATCAATTGGCAATATTAAATTTATCAAAAACGACGATGCAAAATATGATAAAATTGATAAAAAATTATTTTCACAGTTTAAAAAATATAAAACATTCGTTGCAGCCAGCACTCATAACTCTGAAGAAATTTTTGCTGCTAAAACTCATATTCTATTAAAAAAGAAAAATAAAAACTTAATTACTATAATTATTCCTAGATATATTGGTAGAGTAAATCAGATAGCTAACCAAATGAAAGAATTTAAACTTAATACAGTTTTGCGTAGTTCAAAAAATAAAAAATTAAAAAATATAGATATTTTCATTGTCGATACCTTTGGAGAGTCGAAAAAATTCTATAAAATAGCCACTACAGTCTTTTTAGGTAAATCAATAATTAAAAAGGAAGATCTGGTAAGTCTTGGGGGCGGTGGACAAAATCCTTTAGAACCTGCTCGTTTTGGAGCAAAAATATTACACGGACCTAATGTAGACAATTTTAAAGAAGTCTATGAATACTTAAATACTTTGAAAATATCCTCTAAAGTAAATTCTGTGATAGAATGTGCAAATTCAACAATATTTAAGAAAAATATGAAGAAAGTAAAAAAAATGGAAGCCTTAGGTAGAACAATTCTTAAAAAAACCTTAAAAGAATTAGATAAATCTATCAATAATGAAATTTAAAAAACCCGAATTTTGGGATTATGAAAAACCAAATGTCAGCGCATATTTACTCTGGCCAATATCAGTTGTTATAAAACTTGTAAATTATTTAAGAACAAAAATTAAAAATAAAAAAAAATACTCTTCTATAAAAACTATATGTGTTGGAAACATTTATTTGGGAGGTACTGGAAAAACATCTCTGTGCCTTAAAATCAATGAACTATTAAATAAAGCAAATATAAGAAGCTGCTTTATTAAGAAATACTATAAAGATCAATTAGATGAACAAAAAATATTAGAGAATAACGGCAAGCTCTTTAAACATAAAAAAAGAATAAATTCCACTGAGGAGGCTGTAAATGAAAATTATAAAATTGCACTTTTTGATGATGGCCTCCAAGACCTATCTTTAAATTATGACTTGGAATTTGTTTGTTTTAATAATATTAATTGGATTGGTAATGGGTTAACTATTCCATCTGGGCCTCTAAGGGAAAATTTACAAAAATTAAAAAAGTATAACAATGTATTTCTGACTGGAAATGGGGAAAACACAGAAAATATAAAAAATTATATTTTAAATATTGATCCAAATATTAATATTTATGAAGCAAAGTATATTCCCTTGAATATAAATGAGTTTGAAAAAAAAGAAAAATATCTAGCTTTTTCTGGAATTGGAAATCACAAAACATTCATATCTATGCTTAAAATTTATGGTTTAGATATCGTTGAAGACCTAGAATTTCCTGATCATTATGATTATTCAAAAAATGATATTGAAAAGATTAATAATATTTCAAAAAAGCTGAATTGTAACATTATCACTACCGAAAAAGATTTTATTAAATTAGATGAAAATCAAATTCATGAAATAAAATATATTAAAAGTGAATTAAAAATTATAAATGAAGAAAAATTTTTTAAATTAATATCAAAGTTATATGAATAAAATAAAATATTTTTTTCAGTTTTTAATAGTAATTACATTGTTTTTCATTTTCAAAGTGTTAGGTCTTAGGTTATCTTCATATATAGGGGGTAAAATTTTTCAGATTATTGGTCCTTTTTTTAGGTCAAAAAAATTAATTCATCACAATATAATGAAAGCATTTCCAAATATAGATCAAAAAAAAATTAACGAATTAACTTCAGCAATGTGGGATAACTATGGAAGAGTATTTGCAGAATATGTCTTTATAAAAAATTTTAGGATTACTAATCTTAATAATAATATTATTGTTGAAGGAAAAGAAATACTCGATGAGATAAAAAAAAATAATGAAAAAGTCGTATTTATTTCAGGTCATTTTAGTAATTTTGAATTAATGGCAATGCAACTAGAAAAAATGGGAATTAAAATTGCTGCAGTATACAGACCTTTAAATAATGTTTTTCTAAATAAAATAATGGAAAGGATAAGAAAAAGATATATATGTAAAAATCAAATTAAAAAAGGCATTGGAGGCTTAAAGGATTTATTAAAGCTTAATAAAGAAGGTTACTCTACAGCTCTAATGATTGACCAAAGGGTAACTCAAGGTTCAAGGTTAAATTTTTTTAATGAAAAGGCTTTTACTACTACAATTCCTGCACAATTAGTAAAAAAATTTAATATCCCTGTTGTGCCTATTTTTATTGAACGATTTGATGGAATAAAGTTTAGAATTAGAGTACATAATCCAATATATTTTCCAGATAAAAGCTCTACAGACGATATTACTGGGCAATTAAACAAAATACTTGAGAGGATGATATTAGATAGTCCAAATCATTGGATTTGGTCTCACAATAGGTGGAAATAGTCTAATTTTTCTGTAACTCCTCCTTTTTTTTTGATGCCTCAACATATGAATAGTAAGGCTCCTGAAGATCTACATTCCAATAATTTAAATTTTCAAGACTTATCTTTTTTCCTGAAACAGCACATATCACGTAATCACCTTGCTCTATAATTTTAAAATTATTGGGTAAATATTTTATTTTTGCTAATTTTTTATTCATTTATAGTTTATATATTTATACATGAAAGTTGGGATTATAGGAAGTGGTGGAAGAGAGCACGCAATTTGTCAAGCTTTAAGTAAATCAAAAAAAGTGAATAAAATATATTGTTTTCCTGGAAACGCTGGGACTTCATTGATTGCTGAAAATATAGATTTGCAGTTAGATAATTTTCGAAAATTAAAGGATTTTATTTTAGCCGAAGAGATTTATCTCGTTGTTATTGGGCCAGAGCAACCACTAGTAGATGGTATAACAGACTATTTAGAAAAGTTTAAAATAAAAGTTTTTGGTCCTAATAAAATAGCTTCACAATTAGAAGGTTCCAAAATTTTTACAAAAAACATTTGTAAAAAATATAATATACCTACTGCCAATTTTGGCGTGTTTGAAAATGAGACTGAGTCAAATAAATTTCTAGATAAATCAAAATTCCCTATAGTGATAAAAGCAGATAATTTAGCCTCTGGTAAAGGAGTTTATATATGTGAAAATAAAAAACAATCACTTGAAGCGATAAAAGAAATATTTGATGGTAAATTTGGTAAAGCAAAGAATGTGCTTATTGAGGAATTTTTAAAAGGTGAGGAAATGAGTTTTTTTATTATAAGTGACGGTGATAGTTATCAAAACTTTGGAACTGCTCAAGATCATAAGAGAGTTTTGGAAGGAGATAAAGGAAAAAATACCGGTGGTATGGGAGCGTATTCCCCATCAAGATTAATAAATAACGAATTAGAAAAAAAAATTTCAGATAAAATTATAAATCCAACTTTAAAAGCAATTAAAGATCTCGGAACTGTCTATAAAGGTTTTTTATATGCTGGACTAATGATAATTAATAATGAGCCTTTTTTGATTGAATATAATGTAAGAATGGGAGATCCTGAGTGTCAAACTTTACTTCCAAAACTAGATACTGACTTGTTTGATATTTTAAATTCTTGTTGTGAAAATCAATTGAAACAAATTAAAATTAAATGGAATAATAAAAAAAGCTTATGTATCGTAATGTGTTCAAAAGGTTATCCAGATACTTACAAAAAAAACATTGAAATTAAAAATATAGATCTAATAGATCTTAAGCCAAATGATTTTTTGTTTCATGCAGGTACTATATTTAAACATAATACCATTTTATCAAATGGAGGAAGAGTACTTAATTTTGTCTCACTATCTGATAATTTTTCTGAGGCTAGAAATAATATTTACAGACTAATAAATAATCTTAATTGGCCAGGTGGATTTTATAGAAAAGATATTGGATACAAAGTTATTGATGAATGAGAATTATAGGTGGAAATTTTAAGGGTAAAAAAATTTTAGACCCACAAGATAAGAAAACGAGACCTTTGAAAGACTTAACTAAAGAGTCAATTTTTAACGTATTAAAGCATTCAAATAAATTTTCGATAAACATTGAAAACTCAATAATTTTAGACTTATTTTCTGGTGTTGGATCTTTTGGTCTAGAGTGTTTATCAAGAGGTGCTAAATATGTGACTTTTGTGGAGAACTATAGTGGTGTTTTGCCAATATTAAAAAAAAATTTATCAAATCTTGAAACAGATGGAAATTACCAGGTTATAGATGAAAATATATTAAATAAAATCAATTTTAAAAAGATAACAAATAAATGTAATATTATTTTTTTAGATCCTCCATACAGAGAAAAAAAATTACCAATTATTATTGATCAAATTTCTAAAGACAGAATTCTAAGTAATGATGGGATTATCATAATACATAGACATAAAAAAGAAGAAGATCAGTTTACAAAAAAATTAAGAATTGTAGTTGAAAAAAAATATGGAATATCTAAAATTTTATTTTGTAAGTTAAGTTAATATCTTTCTTGTTTCTTTTTTAATTGTCTCAACTGCTGGCTGATCATAAGGGTTAACTTTTAAAGCTTTACCTAATAAAATTGTTTCTAGCATAAAGAAACAAAACAACTCTCCTAAGGTTTTTTCATCTCTTTTTTTAATTTCAAAACTTCTAAACGGTATTTTTTTTTTTTTAAAGATATTTTCAGTAGCTTTTTTTTGGGCAAAAGTAATATTGTGAACACTTTTATTTTTAATAAAATTATACGAACTTAAAATATCCTTATTAATTATTTTTGTAGAATTTTTTTCATTAACATAAAAGAAAGTAAAAAAGTTATTTTTAAAACCATCTAAATAAAGTTGCATTACACTATGATTGTCCTTGGGCATGGTTGATATAATTGGTAATAATCCCTTGTTTTTTTTACCTAAGCTTTCTGCCACTAATTGCTGATACCAATTAAATATATTTTCTGATTGTTCATCATAATTAATGATCACTGAATTAAATTTTTTTTTTTTAATGAAATAAAGAGTAGAGCTTACATTTGAAATTAGAGCATTTAAATATCTTTTATTTTCTATAAGATTATTAAATTGTCTAAATTTTTTTGAATCAAGTCCCATTAATTCTGCAGGAAGCATTCCTACCTCTGACAATACAGAATATCTACCTCCAATATAATTGTTGTGGTGAATAATTTCTGCTTTAAGTTTTTGAGCAAGTAAATGAAGATAATTATTTTGATTTTTAGTAATAAAAATATTTTTATCTTTTTTTTTTACAAGGATATTCGAATTTACTATTGTTTCAATTGTATTACCAGACTTTGAGACAATCAAATTTAAAATTTTTTTATTATTTTCTTTTTTTAATTTAGGACTTAAATTATTTATGAAAATAAAATTTTTTTTAATCTTATATTTTAAAAAATCATAAATCGCCTGAGTTCCTAATGATGAACCGCCCATTCCTATAACTCTAATATTTTTAAAACTTTTATATTTTTTAAGTCCTTTTTTTTTAAAAGAATCTTGGTAATCTTTTTTTAAGGACTGAGCTATAGGATCATTTTCTATTATAAATTTTTCTATTTTTTTTTTTATTTCTAATGATTTTTTTTTTAATTTAAAATTTTTAAAGAAAATTCCAGATGTTATCATTAATTACTTTTGATTTTTTCTAGGATTGAATTTTCGAAAGTAGAATTTTGATTTGAAGTATTTTGAGACTTAGAAGATTTATTTTCTGAGCCAGTGATTAAAGATTTTATTTCTGAATTTTCATCATTTTTTTGTTTTTGATTGTCAGTTCCTGGAATAGGTAATTCATCAAATTCAGGTGGCATTACTAATGGGGATTTTTTTTTTACTAAAAACTCATCAGTACTATTTTTTTTTTGAGAACTAAAACCCTCCTTGATAGATCCACAAGAATTAAGTGTTATTATAAAGATTGAAAGTATTAATAATTTACTAATTTTTTCCATCCTATTTTTCTTTTTTGTTATTAATTAATTCTAAAGAAATCAAAAATAATACTCCTAAGGAAATGAATATATCTGATACATTGAAAATAAACCAATGAAAATTTCCAATATGAAAGTCTATAAAGTCCGGTACAGCTTTAAAATATATTCGGTCATAAAGATTACCCAAGGCACCACCTAATACCATTAATAATGAGTATTTTTTTAAACCTTTACTTTTTAAAATCATAAAAAAAATTATGATAATCAAAACTATTATTAGAATTGTTAATAAGTTATATAGATGGTTTTTATCAAATGAAAGTAGACCAAAAGCAATTCCTTCATTCCAAACCAAGTTTATATTTAGAAATTTTGACTCAAATAAATCATAAGATAAATTTTTTTCACTTTGTGAAATTACATAAAATTTTGATATCCTATCTAAAGAAAAAATTATAATTACTGTAAATAAGTTGATAATAGAGTTCTTATTTAAATAATCTGACATTTGGGGTGTCTCTCACATGGATCTAGTCTTATCTTCCAACAAACAGAGCATTTTTTTCCTGATGATTTTTTTGTTACAACATCTACATCAGATTTATCATCAAAATTGACCTCTGCTTTAGAAGTAATACACAGCTCAGATAAATCTATCCCATTAACAATTTGTTCAAATTTGTTATTTAATTTTATTTGAAGCTCAGCTTCAAGACTTGAACCTATTTCTTTACTAGCTCTTTTTTCCTCAATGCTAATATTACAAATATCTCTTATCTTTATTAACTCATCCCATTTTCTCTCAATTTTTTTATTTTCGAATTTTTTTGGGAAATCTAAGAAATTTTCTAAATGAATACTTTTATTTTTTTTAGAAATTAATTGGTAAATTTCCTCTGTAGTAAATGAAAGTATAGGAGCAAACCATTTTAATAATGAATTTAAAATTATATTTAATAATAATAATGTAGATTTTCTTTTTTCAGAGTCTTTAGGGTCACAATATAAAACATCTTTCCTGATATCAAAATAAAATGATGATAAATCTACAGTACAAAAATTTAATAATTCTTTATAAAGATTATGAAAATCATAATCTTTAAAATATTTTTTAAACTTCAGATTTAAGGAATAAATTTTGTGGAGCATGTATTGCTCTAATTCTGGTAATTGATCAATATCAATATTTTCCATTTTTTTTTCTTCAAAATTATCATTCAGATTTCCAAGTAAATATCTAAAGGTATTTCTAATTTTTCTATAAGACTCTGAATGTTGATCTAATATTGAGTAATCTATTCTTAGATCCTCAGCATAATTAGATGATGCAACCCATATCCTTAATATGTCTGCTCCATACTTTTTTAAAATATCTTCAGGTGCAATTACATTGCCTAAAGATTTAGACATTTTAAGACCTTTTCCATCAACAACAAAACCGTGAGAAAGAATGGATTCAAATGGTGCTTTACCTCTTGTTCCACACGATTGTAATAATGAAGAATGAAACCATCCTCTGTGTTGATCAGATCCTTCTAAATACATTGATGCAGGCCACTTTAAATCTTTTCTTTTTTCTAAAACAAAAGAATGTGTTGAACCACTATCAAACCACACCTCTACAATATCGCTTAGCTTTTCAAAATCTTCTGCTTTATATTTTTTTCCTAAAAATTTTTGAGGATCATCAGAAAACCAACAGTCAGAACCCTCTTTTTCATAAATTTTAGCTATTGTCTCAAAAACATCCTCGTCTACTAATATTTCTTTAGTTTTTTTGTTTATAAATATTGGTAATGGAACTCCCCAAACCCTTTGTCTTGATACACACCAATCTGGTCTAGTTTCAATCATCGATTTTAATCTTTCTTTACCTTTGCTCGGGTAAAAAGTTGTTTCATCAATCGCTTTCAAAGCTTTTTTTCTAAGTTTGTGACTCTCCATTGAAATAAACCATTGTGGAGTTGCCCTATGCACCAAAGGTGCTTTGGATCTCCATGAGTGAGGATAGGAGTGAATCAGTTCACCATTTTTTAAAAGTTTTTTTTGTTCTTTTAACTTCTCTATCACAATGGGATTTGCTTTAAAAATATGAATGCCTTCAAATAAAGAAACATTTTTTGTATATTTTCCATCTCCATCTACTGTTTCAATCGCTTTAATTCCATTATTAATACAAAGGTTAAAATCATCAGGCCCATGGCTTGGTGCGCAATGCACAATTCCAGTACCTTGTTCAGTTGTTACAAAGCGTGCCTCTAGCATAGGTATATCATAATCATAGCCCAAATCTAAAAAGGGGTGATTACAAATTGTATTTTTAAAATCTTTACCTTTAAAACCTTTTAAATTTTTATATTTTTGAATTTCACAATCCTTGATAACTGTCTCTAATAATGATTCTGCAATAACAATTTTTTTATCTTTAAATTCACCATTATCATTAATCTGAATTAATAAATAATCTAAACTCTCATTATAAGCCAAAGCTTTATTTGCAGGTATTGTCCAAGGAGTAGTGGTCCAAATAACAATATTACTATTTTCAAGCTCTTTAATATTTGATGACTTAACTGGAAAATTTACATAAATAGTATCAGATTTATGATCTTGATATTCTACCTCAGCATCTGCTAAAGCAGTTTTTTCTACTGTAGACCATAAAACAGGTTTAAATCCTCGATATAGACTTCCCTCTTTTAAAAACTTTCCAAGCTCCCTGACAATTTGTGCTTCAGCATCATAGCTCATTGTGGAATAATAATTTTCCCAATCTCCTACAACACCAAGTCTTTTAAATTGTTCTTTATGAACCCCTATCCACTTTTCAGCAAATGATCTACACTCTTTTCTAAATTCAACGATAGGAACCTGGTTTTTGTTTTTTTTATTTTTTTTATATTGTTCTTCAATTTTCCACTCAATTGGTAATCCATGACAATCCCATCCTGGAACATAAACAGAGTCTTTACCATCCATTTGATGAAATTTAACAATTATATCTTTAAGAATTTTATTAAGAGCTGTTCCCATATGAATGTTTCCATTTGCATATGGAGGACCATCATGAAGAACAAATTTTTCAGCACCCTTTCTCGAATTTCTTAACTCTTTATAAAGATCAATTTTTTTCCATAATTCCAAAATTTCAGGTTCTCTAGTAGGTAAATTAGCCTTCATAGAAAAAGTTGTTTTTGGAAGATTTATTTGCTCTTTACTCATTTTATTTTTTTTGCCTTTAATAAGTCTACTTTAATTTGTTTTTTTAATTGTTCCACATTTTTGAATTTTTTTTCTTTTCTGATAAAATTAAAGAATTCAACAGTTAAATACTTATTATATAAATTTCCAGAGAAATTAAATAAATGGACTTCTAATAAGATTTTTTTTCCATTGAATGTTGGTCTGTAACCTAAATTAGCTATACCTTTTATAAATTTCTTGTTTTTTTTGACTTTGGCTTTTACTGCATAAACTCCTGGACATGCTAAAATATAATCTTTGATATCAATATTTGCAGTTGGAAAGCCTATTTTTTTTCCTAGTTGTCTCCCCTTTTGAACTCTACCCTCTATCGACCATTTTCTATTTAAGAGTTTGTTAGCTTTATCTAATCTACCTTTTTGTAAATAATTTCTAATAAGAGATGATGAGATTACTTTTTTTTTTATTAATAAAGGTTTTGGATTGACTATCTTGTAATGAAACTTATTTTCATATTTAATTAATTGATGAACATCTCCTTCTCTTTTATTCCCGAACCTAAAATTGTTACTAACAAATATAAATTTTGCATTTAGTTTTTTTACTAATATTTTTTCAATAAAGTGAATTGATTTTGTTTTTGAAAAAACTCTGTTAAATTCTTTTGTAATTACAAAATCAACATTAAGTTTGTTTAAAAGACTCATTTTTTGATTTTGACTTGAAATCCTAAAATTTTTAATATCTTTTTTAAAATACATCTTTGGCATTGGCTCAAAAGTCAAGACTCCAATTTTTAAAGAATATTTTTTTTTATATTTCTTTGCTGAATTAAATAATTTTCGATGACCTAAATGAAGTCCGTCAAAATTACCAATTAAGATTATTGAACCTTTGTGATGAGATTTGATATTAAAATTATTATAAAAATTTATATTTTTTACCATCTTAATTCTGATTGGATATAGTTGCATATAGTTTCATAAGACTTTGAAGTTTCATCTATTCCTTTTTCTTTAATTTCATTTTTATGTATCCCATTTGAAATTAAAAGAGAGTCAAAGTTTAAAAGATTTGCCCCTTTTATATCAGTGTTTAAATTATCACCAATTGACAATACCTTTTTATTTTTATTATTAATGGCTTGATTATAAACTTCTGGGTAAGGTTTGCCAAAGTATACGACCTCACCACCCATTTTTTCAAAAACCATTGCCACAGATCCAGCACATAGTTCTCTTACGTTGCCTCTATCTACAATTAAATCAGGATTCGTACAAATCATTTTTTTTTTTAAATTATCTTCAAATAATTTTTTGTAGTATTTAAGATCTTTATCATGATCATCAAATAACCCTGTACATAAAAAATATTCACTATTTTTTATATTATCTGATTTCATTTTTTTAAAATCATTAAATAAATCAAAATCTCTAGGTGGACCAATATGAAAAAAAAACTTGTCTATTAAATTTTTTTTTAAATAATCTAAGGCTGCTTGTCCTGATGAAAAAACATGTTCCCTAACTTCTTTTTCCATACCTAATTTTTCTAAAAAGGATTTTACAGTACTATTTGGTCTTGGTGCATTTGTGAGCAAGACATAATCTTTGCTTTTTTTATTAATCTCCTTTAAAACTTTTATAGCTTCATCATGAAGTTTAATCCCATTATGAACCACACCCCATAAATCTATATAAAACAACTGATAATTGTCAGCAATTGAGCTAAGCCCTTCTTTGTCTAAATTTTTAGCCATTAAAATAATCTATAAACCATAAAATCCTTAATTTCCTATATTTTTTAACTAACTTATTTTGAACTATATCTTGAAATAGTAATGCCAATCTCTATATGAAGTCCATATTATAAAGGAGAATTTATGAAATTTAGACCGTTACACGATAGAGTTTTAATAGAAGTTTTAGACAGTAGTGAAAAAACTGCAGGAGGAATAATCATACCAGATACTGCGCAGGAAAAACCCCAAGAAGGAAAAGTTGTTGCTATTGGTGGTGGTGCAAAAACCGAAGATGGAAAAAAAATTCCAATGGATGTTAAGGTTGGTGATAAAGTTTTATTTGGCAAATGGTCAGGAACTGAAGTCAAAATTGATGGTAAAGAATACAGCATAATGAAAGAGTCAGACATTATGGGTATTTCAAGCAAATAATTTAATTTAAAGGAGAAAATAAAATGGCAAAAATTGTAAAGTTTGACGCTGAAGCAAGAGCAGCAATGATAAGAGGAGTAAATATCCTGGCTGATACGGTTAAAGTTACCTTAGGTCCTAAAGGTAGGAATGTAGTTATGGATAAATCTTATGGAGCTCCAAGAATAACTAAAGATGGTGTGTCCGTGGCTAAAGAAATTGATCTCGAAGATAAATTTGAAAATATGGGTGCTCAAATGGTCAAGGAAGTTGCAAGCAAAACAAATGATGAAGCTGGTGATGGAACAACTACAGCAACTATTTTAGCTCAAGCTATTGTAAGAGAAGGTGTAAAATATGTAACTGCAGGTATGAACCCAATGGATGTCAAAAGAGGGATTGATGCAGCAGTAGATGTTGTAAAACAAAACCTTGTTTCATCTGCAAAAAAAGTAAAAGATAGTGATGAGATTGCTCAAGTTGGAACAATTTCAGCTAATGGTGATAAAGAAATTGGAACAATGATAGCAAAAGCTATGCAAAAAGTTGGTAACGAGGGTGTTATTACTGTTGAAGAAAACAAAGGAATCGAAACAGAGTTGGATGTAGTTGAGGGAATGCAGTTTGATAGAGGATATCTGTCTCCATATTTTATTACTAATAGTGACAAGATGACTACAGAACTAGAAAATCCTTTTATTCTGTTACATGAAAAAAAATTAACAAACCTACAGCCAATGGTTCCACTTTTAGAAGCTGTTGTTCAAGCTGGTAGACCATTAATGATAATTTCTGAGGATGTTGAAGGAGAAGCTTTAGCTACATTAGTTGTCAATAAGCTTAGAGGTGGATTAAAAGTTGTTGCAGTTAAAGCTCCAGGTTTTGGAGACAGAAGAAAAGCAATGCTTGAGGATATTGCAATATTAACAGGTGGCCAGGTTATTTCTGAAGACTTAGGAATTAAACTTGAAAATGTTAAGCTTGAAGATCTTGGCTCTTGTAAGAAAGTAAAAGTTGATAAAGATAACAGTACTATAGTAAATGGAAGTGGTAAAAAATCTGATATCGAGGCTAGATGTTCATCTATAAAACAACAAATAGATGAAACAACATCTGATTACGATAAAGAAAAACTTCAAGAAAGATTAGCTAAACTAGCTGGTGGTGTTGCTGTAATTAAAGTTGGTGGTGCGACCGAAGTTGAAGTTAAAGAAAGAAAAGATAGAGTTGAAGATGCTTTAAATGCAACAAGAGCAGCTGTTGAAGAAGGTATTGTAACAGGTGGTGGATGTGCATTACTATATGCTGCACAAGATCTTGAAAAAGTAAAAGCTAAAGGTGAAGATCAAAAAGCTGGTGTAGATCTTGTAAGAAGAGCTTTAGAGGCCCCTATTAGACAAATTACTAAAAATGCTGGAGTAGATGGTTCAGTAGTAGTCGGTAAATTGTTAGAACAAAATAAAAAATCACACGGATATGATGCACAAAATGAGGAATATTGTGACATGTTTGCTAAAGGTATTATCGATCCTGTAAAGGTTGTTAGAACTGCTCTACAAGATGCAGCTTCTATTTCTGGATTATTAGTAACTACAGAAGCAATGATAGCTGACAAACCAGATGAAAAAGATGCTGGTGGTGCTCCTGCTATGCCTGGAGGAATGGGTGGCATGGGTGGCATGGGAGGAATGGGTGGCATGGGAATGTAAAGCCCTATTCTAAAATGAAATTTAAAGGCCATCTTTTGATGGCCTTTTTTTTTAGGTCTAGTAAAATAAGAAAATGTCAAAAAGATATAGTGGTAAATCCTTCAAAGACTCTAGCGTCAACAAAAAACCAAAATTAAGTTTAAAAGAAAAAAGAAAGCTCAAGAGAGAAAAAACAAAAAAAACAAATTAAAAAACCATATTTTTCCTCAAATTTTAATATTTTTTAAGCTTTTTTAAAGTTTCCAAAAAAAAAAATTAATGTATAAGAGCCACAAATTATGAGTAACGATATAAGAAACATCACTATCATTGCACACGTTGACCACGGCAAAACAACTTTAATTGATAATCTAATGAAACAAAGCGGGTCATTTAGAGAAAATGAAGTTGTTGATGAGAGATTAATGGACTCTGGAGAGCTTGAAAAAGAAAGAGGAATTACTATTCTAGCAAAACCTGCTTCAATAAATTGGAAAAACTCAAGAATAAATATTATTGATACTCCTGGTCACCGAGATTTTGCTGCAGAAGTTGAGAGAGTTTTAAGTATGGCTGATGGTGCCTTATTATTAATTGACTCAGCTGAAGGTGTTATGCCCCAAACAAAATTTGTATTATCAAAAGCTTTAAAACAAGGATTAAAACCTATTGTTGTAATCAACAAACTTGATAAAACAGATCAAAGAGCTAATGAAGTATTAGATGAAACATTTGATTTATTTGTAAGTTTAGATGCAAATGAAGAACAATTAGATTTTCCAGTTCTGTATGCAAGTGGAAGATCTGGATGGGCTGATAAAGAAGTAGAAGGTCCAAGAGAAAATTTAAATCCTCTTTTAGATCAAATAATTGAACATGTTAAACCAGCAGAATTAGATAAATCTAAGCCATTTGCAATGTTATCAACGCTACTCTATGCAGATAGTTTTTTAGGAAGAAGTTTAGTAGGAAAAATTACACAAGGAACTGCTAAGGCTAACCAAGCAATCAAGGCAATTAATCTAAAAGGTGAAAAAGTTGATGAAGGTAGACTTACAAAAATTTTTAGATATGAAGGAACAAAAAAAGTTCCTATAGAAGTTGGAGAAGCGGGAGATATTGTGGTTGTTGCGGGTTTAGAGAAAGCTAGTGTTGCTGATACGATTTGTGATTTAGAGGTTAATGAACCAATTTCTGCTACTCCTATTGATCCTCCAACTATGTCTATTACTATTACAGTTAACACATCTCCTTTAGCTGGCACTGAAGGCAAAAAGCTTACCAGTACTCAAATTAGAGATAGATTAATTATTGAAGCACAGAACAATGTTGGAATTACTTTTTCAGAAAATGATGGAAATGACTCTTTCGTAGTAAGCGGTAGAGGAGAATTAATGTTAGAAATATTACTAACTCAAATGAGAAGAGAAGGCTTTGAAATGACAGTTAGTCCTCCAAAAGTTTTATACCGAAAAGATAAAGATGGAAATAAACTTGAGCCAATTGAAGAAATTACTATGGACCTTGATGAAGAATATTCATCAAAAATTATTGATTCTATGAATAGAAGAAAAGGAAAGTTAGTAGAATTAAAAGATACTGGTAAAGATAAAAAACGATTAATTTTCCATGCTCCTACAAGAGGTTTAATGGGTTATACAAGTCGATTTCTTACACTTACAAAAGGAAATGGTGTTATTAATAGAATTTTCCATGATTATGGTAAATTTGAAGGAGAAATGGAAGGTAGAAGAAACGGTGCTTTAATTTCAATGGAACAAGGGAAAGCAGTTGCTTTTGCAATATTTAATTTACAGGCAAGAGGTGAAATGTTTGTAACACATAATGATCCGGTTTATCCAGGAATGATAGTTGGATTATCACCAAAACCAGGAGATATGATAATTAATGTTATGAAGGGTAAAAAACTTACCAACATGAGAACTCAAGGTACAGATGAAAATGTTGTACTTACTCCAGTTAGAAAAATGTCAATAGCTGAACAATTAAGTATGTTAAACACTGATGAGGCTTTAGAGATTACACCAGAATCATGCAGATTAAGAAAAGCTATTCTTGACCCACATGAGAGAAAAAGAAGTGAAAAATCAAACTCTGCAGCCTAATTAAATATTTTATCTACTAAATAAAGTCCAAGTGCAACACAAGGGCCAATTCCAAAAGCAAATAATAAAGTTCCAACTCCAACCGTACCACCCAAATACCACCCAATACCAACAACAGAAATTTCTAAAGTTGCTCTTACAACCGCTATTGGTAAATTTGAAACTTTTTGTAATCCTATCATTAAACCATCTCTTGGACCTGGTCCAAGATTTGATACTAAATATATACCACCACCAACACCAACTAAAATTACTGAAACTATAGCTAGTATTATTTGATGAATATAATTGGATGGAGTTGGGACAAACTTAATACAAAGATCAATCATTAAAGCAATTATCAATGCATTAAATATAGTTCCCATTCCAGGCCTCTGACCCAAAGGGATCCATAAAATTAAAACTGCAATACTTACTAAAAGAGTTATTGTTCCAATACTTAAATTTACATTTAAGGAGATACCTTGTGCTAAAACACTCCAGGGAGAAGCTCCTGTGAAGGAAACTATTAATAGTCCCTCACCTAACCCAAATAGAGTAAGACCAAAGCATAAAAAAAAGAATGTTGAAAATTTTGGCTTAAAATTGAATGGTCTCTCTGAACTCCAATGTACTTTTGGTATTTTCTTTATTTTTAAAAACATTTTTTTATTAAATTATTTCTATTATTGAAAAAGTCTACTAATGTAACTCTCGAATGAGAAAATTAATAGTTACTTTGTTTCTTATACTTTACCCCTCTATATCCATTGCTCATATGGCTCATTACAATAAATATAATAAACTTGAAATGGAAATATTCAGAAATGGTGAGTTAATTGGATATAACTATTATTTTTTTAATAGAAAAGGTGATCAAACTTTAGTTACTAATCAAATAAAATTCAGTGTAAAACTTTTAGGTGCAGTCATTTTTCAAGTGGAAAGTTATGGAGAAGAAAAATATCATAAAGATCAATTAATTTCATACAATTCTAAAACTTTACAAAATAATAAAGAAAAATTTGTGAATCTATTATTTAACAACAATACTAAAAAATTTGAAATAAAAGGCTCTTCATTCAATGGTGAAACATCTATTGAAAGTATAGTTGGGAATTGGTGGAACCATAAAATTCTACAGGCAGATAGTCAAATTAGTCCAATTTCAGGAAGTATAAAAAAACAGGTAGTCACTTTTATTGGTAAAAAAAAAATTAATCTCTACGGCAAGATTTATCAAGTGGACCATTTTACATTAAAGTCCAAGGACATGAGTATACCTAAAGATAAAAGACTAGATTTTAATATTTGGTACAATCAAAAAAACTCTACAATTTTAAAAGTTTCATATTCAAGAATGGGAGATTGGGAATATCGTTTAAAAAAAATTGAATAATTGTTTAATTAATTTTTTTAAATAAGTCATGTGCGCTTATCCATCCTGATTCTAATCTGGGTCCAATAAACCAATCAGCACATACTCCTATTTTTTTTTGAGGATCCCAATAACTTCTTATTTTTAAGGGTTTAGAATTTGATGAATATTTCCAACCATGATTAATACTATAAATTACTTTAGTTTTTTTAATTTTTGTAAGTTTAAAAAATTTATCAATTAAAATTTTTGAGTTTTTTTTTAAATTTTTTTTATTTTTATCTATATTTTTGTTTGCCCATTTAAAAGTGCTTTGGAGTGTCCATAAATCATATTTTGATTTAAACCTTTTTTTTGTATTTTCATTACCTGCCCAACCTAAGACTGGGTCATCAAAAAGAAAGCTGCTAGGTGATTTTTTATTCTTTTTAATTGCAATCATAACTGTAATATTTGCATCCATTTTTAATTTTCTTTTTATAAATGTGTTATTTATAAATTTTTCTGAAAGTTTTTTAAGTTGTGGAAAAGGGCATGTTAAAATGACTCCTTTATAAGTTCTTATTTTACCATCGTTGAATAGTAGAAACCATAATTTATTTTTGTAGTAAATTTTTTTGACTTCGCTTTGATAAAAACATTTAACTTTTTTCAAAAGAAATTTGCAAATGTCATTATTGCCTTTTTTCCCAATTATTTTAATGTGTTTTTTATTTTCTTTTTTTTTAGAATTTAAGAAAATATGATTACCACTCCATTTTTTCAAAATTTTTATTTTAATCAATCTATTTGTAAATTTTTTAAATTCTACTGTCTTAGGAGAAAAATATTGTGTTCCATGATCAAAGCCAATCTGACCTTTAACTCTTTTAAATGAAGCTCGACCTCCTGGTCCTCTACCTTTATCATATAAATTGACTTGAAATTTTTTGTTAAGTAAATTCGCAATAGTAGCACCTGAAATGCCAGATCCGATTACACAGTAATCACTCATTTACCAGCAACAACCATTCCCTCAATCATCATTGTTGGAGAATTAGTTGAGTATTCAAATTCTAAGTCATTTGCTAAAGTTAGATTTTGAAACATATCCTTAAAATTACCTGCAATCGTTATCTCGTTTATTGGATGTTTGAATTCTCCATTTTCAATTAAAAATCCAGTTGCACCCACAGAGTAGTCACCAGTTACAATATTACTTCCGTGTCCTATTGTTTCTGTTATGTATAAACATTTAGGATTAGAATTTATTAAATCTTTATAGCTAATTTTTCCATTTTCAAAGTAAAGATTGCTAGTCCCTCCGCATCTTCCATTAGATTTAAGGTTTAACTTTCTGCCACTATAGGTATCTATTAAATAATTCTTTAATACCCCTTGCTCAACTAATTTTAGTGTATCTGTTCTAACACCTTCTGAATCAAAACTTCTGGAGCCTTGGCCTTTAAATATATCAGGCTTATCAAAAATATTTACTGTATCTGAAAAAATTTTTTGATTAATTTTATCTTTTAAAAATGAAGTTCCTCTCGAAATAGCCGAAGCAGATATAGCACTTGCAAAAGTACTTAATATTCCTTTGGCAATTCTTTTATCAAAGATTATAGAAATCTTTTCACTGCCTATTTTTTTTGGACTGAGTTTTCTAAGAGTGTATTCTGCAGCTTTTTTTCCTAATTCTTCTGCATTCTTTATATCATTTAAATGACATTTGTGAGTATATTCATAGTCCCTCTCCATACTTTTAGCATCTTTTGCAACAGCTACACTAGAGGCAACAAATGATGAAGATTTAAAACCTTTACAAAAACCATCGCTATTCGCTAAAATAAAATTTGATTTGTTTTCTACAAAGCTGGATTCTGTATTTACTATTTTTTTATCATTTGAGGCAGCAGCCTCTAGTCTTGTTAAATATTCAGCCTTACTATCATTCTCTAAATGCGTGTCATCATATAAATTAAAATCTTTAACTTCTTGAGCCAATAGATCCTTGTCAGGTAGTGAGTTAAATTCATCCTCTGGAGTATTTTTTGTAGTTTGGATACATTTTTCAATTAAAATATTTAGATTATCTTCTAGCAAATTTGATGACGATATTGATGACTTTTTCTTACCAATGAATGTTGTGATATCTATGCCAAGATTATCAGATCTGTTTGACTCATCTAACTTTTTATTTCTAAAATTTACTGTTTCAGAAATAGAATTACCTACATTAACACTTATATCCGTAGCTCCTAATTTTTTTGCTAAATCTAAACAATATGATGCTTTTTTTTCAAGATATTCCTGATCTTTAACCATTTATAAATTTGTGCCACCAACAGTCATTTTATTTATTAAAATTGAAGGCTGGGCTACTCCCACGGGAACTCCTTGTCCTGCTTTACCACAAGTACCAATTCCTGGATCTAACATCATATCATTGCCAACCATTGAAACTTCTTTCAAAATTGAAGGACCATCACCTATTAAAGTTGCTCCTTTTATTGGTGAACCAATTTTACCATTAATAATCTCATAAGCTTCTGTGCAATTAAAAACAAATTTTCCTGAAGTAATATCAACTTGTCCTCCTCCAAAGCTAACTGCAAAAATACCTCTATCTACAGATTTTATCATCTCATCTTGAGTTTGTTTTCCGCTTAGCATCATGGTATTTCTCATTCTTGGTAATACGATATGTCTATAGTTTTCTCTTCTACCACTACCTGTTGACCTAGTCTTCATTAATCTTGCATTTAATCTGTCTTGCATAAAATTTTTTAAAATTCCATTTTCAATCAGTACAGTTTTTTCTGTTGGTGTGCCTTCATCATCAATTGTAAGACTCCCTCTTCTATTATCTAAAGTTCCATCGTCAATTATGGTTACACCCTCACTCGCAACTTTTTGTCCCATCAAATTATGAAATGCAGAAGTTTTTTTTCTATTGAAATCACCTTCTAAACCATGACCTATTGCTTCATGAATTAGTATCGCAGGCCAACCTGGACCAAGTACAACTTTCATTTCTCCTGCAGGAGCAGGTTTGCTGTCTAAATTCACAGAAGCTATTCTAAAAGCTTCATCACAAACATTTTTCCAATTATCGTTTGTCAAATAATCATCGTACGATTGTCTTCCACCAATTCCATAAACACCTGACTCTTTTTTACCATTCTTTTCAAGCATAACTGAAACATTGAATCTTACTAAGGGTCTCACATCAGTTAGAGTTTCACCACCAGACCTAATTATTTCTACAGACTTTTGTTCACCACTAAAATTTGCTGTTACTTGTTTAACATTATTATCTTTTTTTCTTAGGTACTCGTTTACTTTATTTAATATCTCTATTTTTGAGTTAAGTGTTTTTTCTTCTATAGGATTAATGTTTGTATAATATTTTTTGTTTGATTTAGGAATAGAATAATCATAATTGCCTTTTGCAGATTTTAATGTTGATTTTAAATTTTCAGAGGATTGTTTTAACGAATTTTTTGATATTTCGTTAGAATGTGAATAAGCAACAATTTCACCTGAAACTGCTCTAAAGCCAAAACCTAAATCGGAATTATAACTAGATTTTTTTATCTTATTGTCATCCAATAAAATACTTTCAGACTTAGAATTTTCTAAATATAATTCTCCATCATCACATTTTTTTAATGTATCTGAAACAATAGTTTCCGCCTCGTTTCTATTTAAATCAGATTTATCAAAGAAATTGCTCATAGTTAGTAAAACATAGGTTGTTTAAAATAATTTTCAACTAGTGTATTTTACGCATGTACATAACCTAAGATAGTTAGTAAATAATTGTTAATAATGAAGGTTTATTTTAATAATTCTTGTAAAATTTGTAAGGCTGAAATTGATTTATATAAAAAAGAAAAGATTCAAGAAATTGAATGGATTGATATTACTAATAACGAATTAGCTAAAAAAGAAACATCAAGAAATAGTAAAGAACTTTTACGTAGACTTCATGTTAAAGAAAATGAAAAAGTTATTGAGGGTGCAGAGGCATTTTTAGCATTATGGAAAAAAATGCCAAAATATAAGTTTTTATACAGTTTTTTTAAATTACCAATTATCTTTAATTTATTTTCTTTTGTTTATGAAGTTGTTGCCTTTTTTTTATACCTAAAAAATAAGAAACAGTTAAAAAATTAATCAAAAAAAAATAATAAGAACTGACTCAATAATGATAATGAGGCTATAAACATTATAAGAACAATCGAATACATCAATAAAACAATTTTGTTTTTTTTTCTTCTTAATCTCACAAAGTCTTTATCATCTAAATCAGAAATATCTCTATCCCCTACTACAGGGTAATCGTAACTAAATCTCCAGGTGCTATCTCCAAGGCGTGAGTCCAAATTGTTAAAAAAAGTAATCCAAGCAAGAATATATTGCAAAACTAAATAAAGAATTATCAGAAAGATTGAACCAAAAAGCATTTTAGATTGTACCCAATTCTAATAAAAATTTAATTATTATTTTGTGCTCTTTTTCTAGCTATAAGCTGCGTTAAAGAGTCAACCATTGTGTCTGAGGCTTTAAAAATATCTATATTTTTAAATTCATGTGATAAATTTTTTTCTGGATTTGTTTTATCCTCAATTACAATTCCTTCATCTGGTGAATTATTTTTAATATAAATTAATAACAGCCAATCTTCATCTTCTGATTCATCCCATTTAATAAATATTTCTCCTGTCTCAAATCTTCTATCGATGCATCTAAAAATTGACATATGTCTGGTAATGTGTCTTTTATTAAGTTGAAAAACTAAACTACTAGCGCTTCTATAAAAACTCTCTAGAGCAAATTCTATTTTTTGTCTTGCAATTGTATATTCTTTTTCTTTCTTTAATAAAGTTTCTCTATCTTCATTCCCTTGAAGATTAACACCTAACGCTTCAACTCTTTCTTTAATTTTTTGATCTCTAATAATTCTGTATTTTTCTTTTAATTTGTCTATTCTTTCTTGTAATGCAGAATAATCTTCTCTTTTTTCTCTTAATGAAATTTTTTCGAGTTTTTCCAACTCTTTAACTTCTCTAATTCTAAATTTTTCTATTTGCTTATCTAATCTCAATTGCTGTAAAAACTGTTTTTGTTTTTCAGCTTGTTCAATTCTTAGAAGGGCTTGCTCTTTTCTTAAAAAAACCTTTATATCTTTTGTTCTTTGTTTTTCTAATCTTGCTTCTTCTCTTAAAGCCTGTTCTTTCAATTTTACTTTTAGGACTTCTTCTTGTTTTTTTTCATTTTCTAACCTAATTTTTTCTTTTCTTTCATTCTCAATTTTCTCTATTTTAATTCGTCTTTTTTCATCAATCTTTAAAATTTTATAATCTGAAATTGTCTCTGAAATTTTATCGAAGAAACTCTGGATATATTTCTCTAAATTAAAATTAATCTTAAAATTAAATTGAGGTTTTATAGATAATTGAAATTTAACTAGTTTTAAAGCTAAGCTTTCTTTTTTAACTTTTTTTTTTATGAAATTAGTTTTTTTTTTTAAAATTTTAGGTCTTAATTTTTTATTTTTTTTTCTCTTTATTTTTCGTACCTTTTTAGTCTTTTTTTTGAACTTTTTAGATGACTTGCTTTTATAAACTCTCTTAATAATTTTTTTCTTTTGTTTTAATTTTTTTCGCTTTTTTTTCATTTTAGAGGAAATCAGATTCTATCAATAATTTATTGATAAATATAGTCTCTTGTCATTGGAGTTGAGCTATAATTTTTCGAAAGTTGAAATTGATATACAACTTGATCACCCCACTTAAAAGCCATCTCACATCCAGCAAGATAAAATTCCCACATTCTAAAAAATCTCTCATCAAACATCTTAATAATTTTTTCCTTATTTTTTATGCAATTTTCTTTCCAATGTCTCAAAGTGTGAGAATAATGAAGTCTTAAGACCTCTATATCAGTCACAATCAAGCCTGCTTTTTCTATCGGAGTTGTTACTTCACTTAAGCTAGGAGTATACCCTCCTGGAAAAATATATTTAGTTATCCATGGATGAGGATCTCTTGGTGGATTTACTGAACCTATTGTGTGTATTAAAGACACTCCATCTTCATTCAAAAGTTTTTCTATTTGTTTAAAAAATTTTTTGTAAAACTTTCTTCCTACATGTTCAAACATCCCTACACTCACTATTCTATCAAATTTTTCATTAAGTTCTCTATAATCTATTAGCTTAAACTTTACCTGATTTTCTAAATTCAAATCTTTAGCTTTTTGATTACAGTAATTAAATTGATTCTCAGATAAAGTAATCCCGGTGACTTCACAACTTGCAGCTTTGGCAATATCAAATGCTAATGAACCCCAGCCACAACCTATATCTAAAACTTTTTGATTATCTTTTATGTTTAATTTTTTAATTATATGTTGGATCTTATTATTTTGTGCTACTTCTAAAGTATCATTTTCATTTTTAAAATATGCACAAGAATACTGTCTTTTAGAATCTAAAAATAAATCATACAAATCGTCAGAGATATCATAGTGGTGGGATACATTCATCTTTGATTTTTTTATAAAATTAAAATTCGTTAGGTACCTATATGAGCCTCTTAGACGGTTAATTAAATAACTAAAAAAATTTAATTCTCCTCTTCCAAAATTCATTAAAGCTAAATCTAAAAAATCAGTAAGAGAACCATTTTCAATAACTATTTCTCCATTTGTATAGGCCTCACCAAAATATAAGTCTGGGTGAAATAATAATTTATAATTAAGATCCTTTTTTAAGATTTTTAATTTCATGGGATTATTTCCAGGTTCTCCAATTATATAATCTTTTGAATTAGCATCAGTCAAAATGAACCCACCTTTTTTAAAAACCTTGTTTAAAAATCTAGCTAATTGCATCTCAAGCTGCCATTTTAGAATTAAGTTTAAAGTCTAAATTATTCAAATTATCTATTAAATCTTTTTGCTCATTCACATTTAGAAGTCTTAATGGAGGTAAAATATTTTCATAAATTTTATTCTCTTTAGAATAAAAAGTATGTAATCCTGAAATCAGGTTATACTTATCAAAATTTTTTCTTACTTCACACAATTTTTGATTATAAGATTGTTCCTTTCCAGAAAAAAAATCATCATAAACTTTTCTAGAAAGTTCAGCTGTTGCATTACAAGTTGCAGTTATTATACCTGAACAGCCTAGCTGTAGGCCTTTTAATAGTTTAAGTTCTGAACCAGGAAAAATAGAAAAATTTTCTAATTTTAAACTTTCAAATAAATTATAAGAACTGTCTTTAACACCTACTATCTGATCTGGAAATTTTTTTACAAGCTCCTCAACACATTCTACACTAAATTTATACCCACAAAGCTTCTCAAAATTATAAAGAACAATCTTGCACGAAGGGACTGCTTCTATTATTTTTGAGTAAAATTGTATTACTTCTTTATCACCATACTTGTAATACGCCGGAGGCATAATTAAAAACTTTTTAAAACTTAATGAAGTAGCTACTCTCATAAAATTAATTGTTTCAGTCAACGAATTTAAGCCTGTGCCTATTAAATGCTTATCCTTATATTTACTGGCTGAAAGATTATTTAGAAGTTTGATTTTTTCTGAAACAGATATTAATTGAGCCTGACCCGTACTTCCAAATATTGCTGTTCCATGACAACCCTGATCAATGAGCTTTTCAGCATGTTCTATTGTTTTCTCTATATTAAGGCTTAAGTCAGAATTAAAAACTGACATTGTAGCTGCAAATATTCCACTTATTTTTGTCATAATAAAAATTTATATAAAAAATATATCTAGTAAAGTTTATAAATACCATATGAAAATATTAGCAGTTCAAAATAGAATGGGAATTGGGGATACTATAATCTTTCTTCCCTTTATTAAGGCTTTATTCGAAAAATATAATTCACCTATAAGTTTACTTGTGAAAGAAAGTTCAAAGGCTGATCAATATTTACATCAAACAAATTATATTGATAAGATTATAACTTTAGAAAGAGATAAAAATAACAATAAGCATAAAGGCTTTATAGGCAGCTTCAATTTAATTAAAGATTTGAAAAAGGAAAATTTTGAAAAAATTTTCATTTTTAATTCATCTTTAAGATTTAATTTAATTGCTAGATTGTCTGGTATCTCTAAAATTTATCAATATCCATTATTTCAAAAAACTGATCAACATATCATTGATACCCCAAAAAAATTTTTTATAGATAAAATAAATTTAAAGGTTTCAGGAGATCCTGAAATTCAAATAGATAATTCGATAATATTAGATTCAATTAAAAAATTTAACATTAATAAAGATGAAACAAATATACTTTTAGGTATTGGAGGTTCTGGACCTACTAAAAGAGTCCCATCAAAAATATTTTTATCTGTTATCGAAAAAATATCAAAAACTAAAAATTGTAAATTTTTTCTTGCTACTGGTAAAAATAATGAAGAGCAAATTATATTGAATGAAATATTAAACTCTAAATTTAAAAATATTTGTTTCCCTTTGGATAATTTTTCTATTAAAGAAACCTTGCCAATTATAAAAAATTGTAATTTATCTATTTGTAACGATAGTAGCTTTAGTCATTTATCAGCAGCCCTAGGTATAAAAACAATTACTTTAATGGTAGATACTCCTATAATCTATGGAAACTATAACTCAAGAATGTTTCCAATAATTCCCGAGGGAGTAGAAGTAGTAAATCACCATACTGATGGAAAAGAAAAAATTAATCCTGAAAAAGTATACAAGAAAGTTGTAGAAATTCTTAATTAAGAAATATCATTTAAAACTATATCTTTTGCCTCGTTTACTATTGATGATAGTCTTGAGGTTTCAGGGGAAATATCTGGATGTATTTTTTTTTGTATTTTTACATAAGCTTTATTCACTTCTTCTTTAGTGATTTTTTTACTTATATCTAAATTTAAAATCTTATATGCCTCTGGAATAGATATCGAAGAAGAGTTTCTGGTGCCAGGTTGGTTAAACGAAAATCGTCCTGATCTTCTCAAAGTTTGTATTAATCTATAGAGCGATATTAGTTGAAAAAGAGATAATCCTTTTAACTTTAATAATGCAAGGCTAGCCAAAGTTAGAGGCAAAGTTAATAAATATTTTCCTCCTATAGCAAATAAAATTGCTAAAACAATTAATCCTAATACAATTAAGAATCTTATACTTTTAGATATCTTTTTTGATGAAATATTACTAATAAACTTCATCAAAAAGTAAAAAGCTGTCAATATAACTAATGTATAAATTATAATATTCATATATTTCTCTATGCTATGAAAGTACCACATCTTAGGAAAAAACCTGAAATAAAATCTTGTCACAATATCACTTGGGAAGACAATTATAGCTGGATACATCAAAAAAATATTTTGGAAGTTTTAACAGACAAAAATAAATTAGAACCTGAAGTAAAAGAATATTTGTTACAGGAAAATAAATACACAGAATATCATTTAAAAGACACAAAAAATTTACAAAAAAAATTATTTGATGAAGTAAAAGCAAGAATTAAACTTGATGATGAGTCTCTTCCCTACAAAGATCACACATATGAATATTGGACTAAGACTACAACTGAAGGAAATTATTCTATAAAATTGAGAAGAAAAATTGAAACAAATAAAATTGAGGAAATTTGGAATGGAGATAAAGAAAAAGAAAAATTAGGAGTAGAGTATTTTGGGGTTGGAGATTTAGAGGTCAGTCATAATGATAAATATCTCGCTTATTCTTTAGATACAAAGGGGTCAGAATATTACACCATTTTTGTAAGAGAAATTCTTTCTAACAAAATTATTACAAAAGAAATCTCTAATACATCAGGGGGTATTACTTTTAGTTTAGATGATAAATATATCTTTTACTCAAAACTAGATGAAAACCATCGAGCTAGAAAGATTTTTAGACATGAAATTGGAAATCATAATAATTCTGATGAGCTGGTTTTTGAGGAAAAAAGTGAAGCGTTTACTGTAGGGATCAATATAAGTTCAGATGAAAAATATTATTTTATTTCAACTTCAGATCATAATACCTCAGAACAATATTATTTCAAAGTTGATGAAAAAAAACCACAACCTAAATTAATAAAAAAAAGGGAGAAAGGAATTTTATATTCTGTAAACTCTTGGGATAATAAATTTTATAATCACACAAATAAAGATGCTGAAGACTTCAAGGTAGATATTTCAGATAATTTAGAAACACAAAATTGGAAACCTTTTATCGAGGCAAAAAATGAAGTTTTGATAGGAGGTTTAGTATTTTTAAAAAATTGGATACTTCGTTCTGAGGTGTCTGACGCATTAGATAAACTATTTGTAAAAAATATTTCAACAGGACTAGAGGAGGAAATAGTTTTTTCTGACGAAAAGGTTTATGTACCCAATATTTCTTTGAGGCAAAAAGATAAAAACACAGATGAAATTTATCTTGGATATTCTTCACCAAAAACTCCCTCAAGAGTTTATTTATATAATCTTTCAACGAAAAATAAAAAATTAGTTAAGGAACAAGAAATACCTTCTGGACATAATTCAGAAGATTATATCGTAGAAAGAGTAGAATATAAATCTCACGATGGAAGATTAGTTCCTCTGACTATAACAAGACATAAAAAAACTAAAATAGATGGAACCGCAAATATATTGTTGTACGGCTATGGATCTTATGGAAATTCAATGAGTCCTGGTTTTTCATCAACAAGGTTAAGTCTAATCAACAGAGATATAATTTGGGTAACTGCACATATAAGAGGTGGAATGGAAAAAGGTATGAAATGGTGGAAGGAAGGAAAGCTTACAAATAAAAAAAATACTTTTAAAGATTATATTTACGCTGCAAAATATTTAATTGAAAACAAGTATTCTTCTGAAGGCAAGATAATAGGAATGGGTGGCTCGGCAGGCGGACTATTAATGGGTGCAGTAGTTAATGAAGTTCCTGAATTATTTCTAGGAATTATAATGGCAGTGCCATTTGTCGACTCTTTAACTACTAATCTCGATCATTCTTTGCCATTAACAGTTGGAGAGTTTGATGAATTTGGAAACGCCAAAGATAATAAAGATCATTTTAATTATATTTTTTCATATGCGCCTTATAACAATATAAAAAAAATGGATTATCCTCATATGTTAATTACAACAAGCTTAAGTGATAACCGGGTATTATTTGATGAGCCAGCTAAATTCACAGCTAAACTTCGAGACTTAAAAACAGACAATAATTTATTACTTTTAAAAACTGAAATGAATGCTGGACATGGAGGTAAGTCAGGTAGAGATGGGGCAATTGAGGAAATTGCTCTTGATTATGCATTCGCTCTAAAAATATCCAAAAAAATTTAATTTCTATATCTTGAAAATTAATAATTAGTTCCTAAATAAAACTAGTAAGTCGCCTAATGGGACTTACAAAATATAAACTTGCTTAACAAAGGAGGATAATATGACAAGTAAGGATCTATCTATATTTAACTCACTTAGACCATTTTCAATTGGATTCGACGATATGTTTGATCAATTCGAAAATATGTTAGGGAATGGTGCTTTGACGATGCAGTCGAACTACCCACCTTATAACATCAGAAAAACTGGAAAGGATAACTACGCAATAGAAGTTGCTTTAGCTGGTTTTAACAAAAAAGATGTTGAAGTTGAGTTTGAGGATAATTTATTAACAGTAAAAACAAAACAAGTTAATAAATCAGATAATATTGCTGATGGAGAAATAATTCATAAAGGTATTTCTCAAAGACAATTTGCAAGATCATTTACAATTGCTGATGATGTAAAGGTTAATGGTGCTGAGCTTAAAGATGGTCTTTTAACAATATCTTGTGAAAGAATTGTTCCAGAACATAAGAAGAAAAAACTTATAGAAATAAAATAAGTCAAACCTTGCTTGTGGGGTGCAATTCCCCACAGGTATCATTAAAAACAACCGTTAGAAACAAAACCAACAACAACAGAATTTGGATCTACTTCAAATCTTCTTTCACAAGGAATTCCGTATTTTTTAGTATTATAAACTAATACTAAGTTGCCCTTGTCATTTTTAAAATCCTCATCTGGTTTACCTAAATCTATCTGTAAAACACTTGAGGATTTACCAATATATTTACTTAATTTTTGATTTTCTTTTTCGACGATAGCATCTGTTTTTTGTTTAATAGTCTGACACCCTGATAGGATCATTATTACAATAAAGCTTGTAAAAATAATTTTTAGTTTCTTCATACTTCAATCATAACAATCAAATTATGGCATAAATATAAACTTCTGAGTTGAAATATGTGAATAAAGTATAGTTTTAAAAGGTAATTACAAAAAGAATCAAATAATTATTTCTTTAACAGGAGGAAAAATGCTTGAAAATTATTTCAATTATAAAAAACACAAAACTGATTTTAAAACTGAAGTAATAGCCGGAACAACTACGTTTTTGACCATGGCTTATATAATGTTTTTAAATCCATTTATATTATCGGGTGAATTTGCCGGTCCCGACAAAGGTTTCTTTGATTTCGGCGCAGTTTATACAGCTACTATTTTAGCTACAGCTTTAGCATGTTTTATAATGGCTTTTTATGGAAAAACTTGGCCAATAGGACTTGCTCCAGGAATGGGAATTAATGCATTTGTAGCTTTTGGAGTTTGTGCTGGTATGGGATACACACCTCAAGAAGCTTTAGGTGCAGTATTGGTTGCCGGAGTATTATTTTTAATCATTTCTTTAACGCCGATTAGAGCTTGGTTAATAAATTCTATTCCTAAAAGTTTAAAACTAGGAATTGGAGCTGGTATTGGTTTGTTCTTGGCAATAATTGGTCTACAAATTATGGAAGTGGTAGTTGATAATCCAGTAACCTTAGTACAATTGGGTGATCTTAGTGATCCTTTAGTTTTATTAGGTTGTGCAACTTTTATAGCGATCATAGTTCTAGAAAAAATGAATGTTAAAGGAAATATAATTATTGGTATTCTAGTTTTTAGTATTATTGCTTGGGCTGCAGGACTAGCAAAATTTAATGGTATTGCAAGCGCACCACCTCCAATGACATACTTATTTGAGTTTGATCTATCTGCAGCAATGACTGCAGGGATGTCTACTGTAATATTTACACTATTATTTATTGACTTCTTTGACACTGCTGGAACTCTAACCTCAGTTGCTAATGTAGCTGGTAAGGTTGGGAAAGATGGTAAAGTTCAAGACATTAATAAAGCAATGTTATCTGACAGTGTTGGTACTGTTGCTGGTGCAATGATGGGAACTACTACTGTAACGAGTTATGTAGAATCTGGAGCAGGTGTAAAAGCTGGAGGAAAAACTGGAATGACCTCATTAGTAATAGGTATATTATTCCTAGCTTGTATATTTTTTGCTCCTTTAGCAACCAGTTTGCCTAAGCAAATTGATGGTGCCGCATTGCTATTTGTGTCTGTTCTTTTCATAAGAAATATTACAGATATAGAGTGGAATGATATTTCAGAGTCCGCTCCAGCAATTCTTGCAATGATAGCAATGCCTTTAACGTATAGTATAAGTAATGGTATTGCGTTAGCATTTGTGTCTTATGCATTAATTAAAATATTTACTGGAAAGTTTTCAAGTACATCACCTGCGATATGGGTTGTTGCAGTATTAAGTGTTGTGAGTTTTGCAGTTGCTTAAACAAATTTAATAGGGTCAGTTCAATCTGGCCCTATTTATTTTTTTCAATTAATTTATCAATAGATAGCTCCTCATAGTGCTCAGTTGGCTGAACGATCCAAGGATCTGAATCTAATTTTACAGGACAAAAATCAGGCTCAAAAGATGAAGATTTCTTTTTCCATAAACATGCTGTTTTAACTTCTTTAATGTAGCTTTTGATTGGAGCATAATTTTTTAACCATTCAATACTTTTGTTTAAAGTAAGCCCTGTGTCTGACAAGTCGTCAATTAAAAGTACCTTATTAAAATCCTCATTTTTTGCTAAAGAACTAATTTCTCTTGAAAACATTAATTGACCTTGCTTGTCCTCCATGCCCTCACCTGAATAACTTTGGATGACTATATAAGCAATTGGAAGTTTTAAAATTCTAGATAAAATATCAATTATTGGTGCAGCACCTCTCATAATCCCTACAAGAACTGTGGGTTTATAGTTTTTGTGAATTTCTATTGCTAATTTCTCAACAATTTTAGTATATTCATCAAATTCGATGATTAATTTCTCTGCCATGAAATCTATTATCATAATTAAAATTATTTAAAAAGGAGAAATCATGAAAGCATATTGGATAAGTTTATATCTAAAAATAGATAATCAAGAAAATTTAAAAAAATACGCTGAAACAGTAACACCTATAATTAAAGGATTTGGTGGAGTGCCTCTAGTAAGAGGGGGAAATCACAAAACATTTGACGGAGATGACTTCGTTAGAACAGTGGTTTGGGAATTTCCAAGTTATGAACAAGCATTAAAATGTCATGAATCAAAAGAATATCTAGCTGGTTGGAATTTAGCTAAAGAAACAACGACGAGACATATGCAAATTATTGAGGGGTTTAGTACTGAATAGGTTCAGGATCTATGCTTCTCCACAAGTACCATGTTGCTACTGAACAATAAGGTGAAAACCTTTTTTTAAGTAAACTAACAAACTTATCAGGTGGTAAATATTTTTTTTTATAATTGTTTGAAATTGCTCTTAAAAGACCAATGTCTTGTATTGGCCAAATATTAGATCTGTTATAAGTAAAAAGTAATATCATTTCAGCAGACCACCTTCCAATCTGTCTTAAATTTGATAAATACTTAATGGCCTCTTCATCATCCATCTTATTTATAAGTTTAGGATTAAAGGTTTTATCTAAAGTTTGTTTAGCTAAGCTTTTTATTCCTTTAACCTTTTGGCGACTAAGACCACATGATTTAATTTGTGAAAAAGTCAATCTTGAAACTATTCTAGCATTTATCTTATTATTACATTTTTTTTTAAATTTAAAAAAAACAGAATTAGCAGCAGCAACACTTATTTGTTGTCCAATGATACTTTTACATAATGAATAAAAGATATCTTTTCTTGACGTTAAAATAGTTTCCGATGGGCTTTCGTAACTTTTAATTAATCTAGCCATTATTTTGTCTTTCCTAGATAAATTTTTTTTTGCTTTTTTCCAGTACTTTGGAACTTTAGTCATTAATTGTTTTAGACGTGATATTTTTTTTTTGGTAAATTTCTCTTCTAAAAATGATCATTGTAGAGATTATTACTAAAGCTGCACCAAATAATGTTTTAATAGTTGGTATTTCATTCCAAATAAAGTAGCCAAAAAATATTGCAAAAACTAGAGCTAAGTATTTAAGTGGTGTAACTAATGATACTTCAGAATATTTATAAGATTGACTTAACCACAAGTTTGCAACTCCACCAAAAATACCTACCATTGATAATAATAAAAAATCTCTTAAATCTGGCATTACCCACCCCTGAGGAATTGTTAAAAAACTTAGTAAAGTTATTGCTAAAGAAAAATAAAAAGAAATTAACCAAACGGGTTCTGAAGTTGATAACTGTCTAATCGCTATTGCGACGTAAGAAAGTCCCAAACAGAAAATTATTGGAAAAACATAATAAATGTTAAGTGAACTTATTCCTGGTTCAGTGATAACTAAAATTCCTATAAATCCAACTAAGACAGCTAACCATCTAAATAATCCAACTTTTTCATTTAATAAAAAAATTGAAAAAATAGTTGTGAATATTGGAGCTGCAAAAGAGATGCTGACAACTGTTGCTAAAGGTAAACTTCTTAAAGCAATGAAAATAGCAACTAAAGCAATTAATCCTGATAAACATCTTAAGAAATGAAGTCCAGCTCTTTTAGTTAAATAAAAATTATGGAGTCTGTCTCTTGGAATAATACAAAAATAAAAAATTATTCCAAAAAACCCTCTAAAAAATAAAACTTGCCCAATAGGATATTCAATTGACCATTTTACAATAATGTCCATTATAGAAAAGGCACAAACAGACATGAACATGTACAAAAAACCTAATTGATTTTTACTGAGCATACGAATAATTTGTAAATTAATTTAATTTATAATCAATGGAAATAGCAGTTTTAGCACTTGGATGTTTTTGGGGACCCGAAATAAAATTTAGTAAAATTGAAGGTATTATTAAAACTGAAGTTGGTTATTGTGGTGGCAACAGTACTACTACAACTTATAAAGAAGTATGTACTGGTAATACTAATCATGCTGAAGTTGTAAAACTTGATTTTGATGAAAAAATAATAACTTATGAAAAAATTTTAAAAATTTTTTTTCAAATTCATGATCCCACTACATTAAATTCACAGGGGCCAGATTTTGGAACTCAATATAGAAGTGAAATATTTTATCTTAATAATATTCAAAAGATAACAGCTGAAAAAGTTTTAAAAGATGTTAATGAAAGATTATCTAATAAAGTAGTAACCAAGATCACTTTATTAAATAATTATTGCCCAGCCGAAGAGTACCATCAAAAATATTTGGAAAAAAGATAAGATGCCATTAGTTGAAACTGATTGGCTGGGAATAAATCTTAATAAAGTTAAAATTATTGATTGTTCATGGCATATGCCTCAAACAAAAAGGGATGGTTTTACAGAATATAAAACTCAACATATTCAAAATTCTATTTTTTTTGATTTAGATAATAATTCAAAAAAAGATACTGAACTTCCTCATATGTTAGTTGAAATAAATGAATGGGAGAAAATAGTTTCAAAAATGGGCATTAAGAAAAATGACGAGATAGTTGTTTATGATAATTCTGATGTAATTAGTTCTTGTCGTTGCTGGTTTAATTTTATCTATTATGGGCATGATCCAAAATTAATTCATGTTTTAAATGGAGGTTTAAAAAAATGGATTAAAGAAAAAAGAGAAGTAACTAAAATAATAGATAAGATCAAAATATCAGATTACAAAGCTCATGAAAAAAAAGAATTAGTAAAAAATAAAAAATTAATCAATCAAAATTTAGATGAGCAAAAATTCAAAGTAATTGATGCCAGAAGTAGAGAGAGATTTGAAGGAAAAATTCCTGAACCAAGAAAAGGTTTGAGAAGTGGAAATATTAAAAATTCTTATTGTATACCATTCAATGAATGTCTTAATGAGGACAAAACATTTAAAGATGAAGAAAAACTTAAAGATGTTTTTGAATCTTGTTTGAAAAACATTTATGAAAAAAATATAGTTTTTTCATGTGGTTCTGGAGTTACTGCGTGCGTTTTGGCACTAGCTTATTCTTTAATAAATGATAAATATCACCCTTGTATTTATGATGGTTCTTGGGCGGAATACGGCATAATTTAAAAAAACTTATGAAAAGATCAACAAAATTTATTTCAATAATATTAGCTTTTTTTCTAATCATAGCGATTGTGATTATTGGAAGAACGATGATAGGCAATCATTTTAAAAAAAAATTTAGTAAAAGACCACCACCTGGAATAATTGTCACTCAAGTTGTAAACAAAGAATTTTCAGAAAAAATTGAAACTTTTGGAACAGCGATTTCAAAAAGATCAAAAACTTTTAAAATAAAAAAAGATGATCTTGTTGAAGATTTAAAATTAAAAGATTTCGTTAAAAAAGGTGAGATTTTAATCAAATTAAAGAGTGGAAATATTTTAGCTCCATTTAGTGGAGTACTTGGATACACAGGTCTTACTGAAGATATTCTTGTTTCAAATAACATTTTTATTATTACATTAGATGATAACTCAACTATATATTCAGATATTAAAATTCCCGAAAATTATTCTGCATCAATTAAAAAAGGATTGCCAGTAGAGGTCAAACTATCAAGTTATAAAAATAAGATTTTTGAGGGTGAAGTAGATTTTGTTTCAAGTAGAATTAATGCTGATACTAGAAGTTTATTATCAAGAATAAAAATTGAAAATAATAACTTAGAGCTAATCTCAGGATCTTTGCTTGAAGTTGGTGTTAAGTTTGATTTGAGAAACTCATTAAGTGTTCCAGATACAAGCATAATGATAGAAGGAGATAAGTCTTATGTTTATAAGATAAACGAAAAAAATATTGCTAATAAAACAGAAGTGAATACTGGTCTCAGGGGTAATAAAAATATTGAAATTATATCTGGTTTAAGTGAGGGAGATATTATTGTAGCTGAGGGCTTAAAAAAAGTCAGACCCCGAGGAAAAATAAAACCTATAAATAAATAAATGTTTATTACAGAATTAAGCATAAAAAGACCTACCGTATCTTGGGTAATGTCTCTAATATTAATTATTTTTGGTTTATTTGTTTTTTGGAAATTGCCAGTTAGAGAATTACCAAATGGAATTCAGCCTCCCGTAGTTCAAATCCAAGTAGATTATAAATCTGCTGCTGCCTCTATTGTAGATCAAGAAGTTACTCAAGTAGTAGAAGATGTTGTTGGTGGGGCTGAAGGAATAAAGAATATTGATTCTAAATCTGAAAATGGCAGAAGTACTATTAATGTTGAATTTGATACTAGTATTGATTTAGATAATGCTGCTAACGATATAAGAGAAAGAGTTGCAAGAGTTGTTGATAACTTGCCTTCTGAGTCTGATCCTCCTCAAATACTTAAAAGAGCTGCAGGATTTACCACAACTATGTGGCTTTCATTATCTTCTTCAACCTGGAGTGATTTGGAATTAGGAGACTATGCTGAAAGGTTTTTAATTGACCAATTTTCAAGTGTAAAAAATGTAGGAAGAATAAGAGTAGGTGGATTAAGAGAATTAAGTATTAGAGTTTGGATTGATCCTATTAAACTTGCAGCTAATAATTTAACTATTCAAGAGGTAGAGATCGCTTTACGAGGAGAAAATATAAGACTACCAGCTGGTACTCTAGAAGCAGATAATATTGACCTCACACTTAATTTAGATAAATCATATAATGATATCGAAACAATTAAACAACTACCGATAAAAAAAACAGGTAATAAAATTATTTTACTATCTGATATTTCTAATATTGAATTTGGTCCTGTTTCAGAAAAAACACTTTTTAAAGCTCAAACAAAAGATCAACTTAATCTAAAAACTGTAGGGATTGGAATTTATGCTAGAAGTGGTGCTTCAACAGTAGAATTATCTGATGATATTAAAAAAAAAATTAAGGAAGTAAAGAAATCTTTACCTGAAAGTTTAGATTTGAGAGTTGCATTTAATAGAGCAAATTATGTGGAAGCAGCTATTGAAGAGGTCTATAAAACTTTATTAATTGCATTTGTTTTGGTAGTCATAATAATTTATTTATTCTTAGGTAACTTAAAGGCTGTAATTGTCCCAGCAGTTGCTTTGCCTGTAAGTTTAATAGCATCCTTTCTTGGATTATATATTTTTGGTCTTTCTATAAATATATTTGTGCTTTTAAGTTTCATTTTGGCTATTGGCATAATTACAGATGACTCTGTCATCATGACTGATGCTATTTATAGAAGAATTGAGAATGGAGAAACACCATTAGTTGCTGCTTATAAGGGATCTAAACAAATTTCTTTTGCTATAATTGCTACAACATTAATTTTGGTAGCAGTCTTTTTACCACTAATTTTTATAGAAGGAATTTCTGGCACTTTATTCAAAGAAACTGCGATAGCTTTATCTTTCTCAATAGTTGTCTCATCATTTGTAGCTTTAACTTTATCTCCTATGCTTGCAAGCAAGTTTCTTCAAAAAAAAACATCAAAAAAAACTTTTATTTTAAGATTTGAAAAAATTTTTTTAAGTTTCGCTAATTTTTATAAAGAAACACTTGGAATTATAATTAATAAAACTAGATCTATAGGTATCTTTATTATTTTTATAATAATTAGTTCAGTTCTTTTATTTAGTTTTGCAAAAAAAGAACTGCTACCTATGGAAGATAGAGGTGCATATTTAATAATTGGATCAACAGATGAAGGTAGTTCTTTCGAATATACTCAAGAACAAGCCCAAAAAGTTGAGGCTAGATTAATTCCTCTATTACAAGCAGAAGATAGCCCCTACTCAAGATTCATAATGAGAGTTCCTGGGTTTGGAAGTTCAGCCAATTCATTTAATAGTTTTATAATAATTGCTCTTCTTGATGATTGGAAAAATCGGAAAAAGGGACAACAAGTAGTCTTAAGAGAGGCAATTGGAAAAATCGTATCTTTACCTCAAGCTTTAGCTTTTCCAATATCTCCACAATCTATAAGAGTCTCAAGTTATAATAAACCATTACAAATGGTGATTTATGGGAGTACTTACGATGAGCTTGAAGAAATTCAAAAAAAGGTGATTAGAAAAATCAGATCAAACAAAAATTTATCTAGAGTCGATTCTGACTACAATAGGAATAAACCTGAAGTAAAATTAATCATTAACAAAAATAAAGCTAAAGATCTTGGGGTCTCAACTAAAGCAATAGGAGAAACGCTTGAAACACTTTATGGAGGTAAACGAATTACTACTTTTAATAAATTAGGTAAAGAATATCCAATAATTGTTCAACAATATTTATCTGATAGAAGAAATAAAGATGGAATTTCTAAAATATTTGTAAGATCAGAAACTAATGGAAAACTGATATCCTTGGCAAATCTTGTCAATTTTAAAGAAGAAGGTTCAGCAAAAGAACTTGCAAGATATAACCGACAGCGAGCTGTGACTATTTCAGCAAATATAAATGAAGGTTACACTTTAACCGAGGCAATAAAATTTCTTGAAAATGTAATGTCAGATTTAGCCCCAGAAAATCAAATTACTTGGAAAGGAAAATCTGAAGAAATTAAGGAAACAAGTAATGAATTATTTATAATTTTTGCATTGGCTTTGTTAACTGCATATTTGGTAATGGCAGCAACATTCAATTCATTTATTCATCCATTTGTAATTATTTTAACTGTCCCACTAGCAATTTTTGGTGGTTTAGTATTTGTTTTATTTCTGAATAGCTCAGTAAATATTTTTTCACAGATTGCTCTGATTATTCTTATAGGTATATCAACAAAAAATAGTATTTTAATAGTAGATTATGCTAATCAAATTAGAACTACTGGAAAAAATATTGAGTCTGCAGTCAAAGAAGCTTGTGCAGTTAGATTTAGACCAATCATTATGACATCTTTGAGTACTATGATTGCTATGATGCCTTTGGTCATTGGAAATATTGGGCCTGGAGCTGGTGAGGGTTCAAGATTAGCGGTAGGCTCTACTATTTTGGGAGGTATGATCATTTCAACCTTCTTTACCTTATATGTTACTCCATCCATGTATTTGGCTTTTGCAAAAAATACCAAAAGAATAGATGAGGTAGATCAAGAGCTTAGGAGAGAACTGTCTAAAAAATAATATATTTATTTTTATTTAGAGAATTTTTACACTTAATTAATTGTTTTTTATAAATTTCAGATTGCTTTTTAACTTTATTAGCTAAACCAATTACCTTTTTATTTTTTTTATAATATTTAAAATTTCCCCATCCCTCGTGATAAGCAATGTATTGTTTAAAGGCATCCTTTTTAGAAATCTTTAAAATAGACTCTGTTTTATTTGTATACCATCCAATAAAATCAACACTATCCTTAAACCTCGCTCTAGTTGCAAGATTATTTCCTGTTTCTTTTTTATATTGTTCCCAAGTTCCTTTAACGGCTTGTGAATAACCAAATGAACTTGAGGGTCTTTTGTAAGGTATAACTTTAAAAATTTTTTGCCTTGCAGGCTTTGCTAACCAGTCAAAATCAGACTCCATCTTAATTATTGCTAATTGAATATGGATAGGAGTACCCCATTTTTTCTCAACTTGTTTTGTATGTTTATACCACAAATATCTCTGATCAAAAATTGAGCAGCTGTTAGCTGTATTATTAGGAATTGAAGAGCATGCTGTTATTAAAAAAAATAATAAAAATATTAATTTATTTTTTAAATAAACCATATTTATTTATAAGATTCTTGAAAAAAATTACAACAAAGACACCTAGCAAATTACCAAATAAGTCAGACCATTGAAAACTTCTTTGTGGTATAAACAAATGACAAATTTCAAGCAATATTGCTAATAAGATTAAATAAATAATTAAATATTTAATTTGTTTATCTTTTAAAAAAGTCAAATAACCACAAATTGAGACTATAAAAAATGCATATAAATGATTCGAAGATATCTTAGCAAAGTCTGGTGTGATTTGGGGTTGAGTTTTGCAATTATCCAAAAAAATACAACCAAAAATACTTCCTGGAAAAAGATATAAAATGATTAAAGAAATGTTTATAGTATAAAAGATTTTCTTATAATTAGAAAAAAATTTCATAATTGAATTATATAGTTTTATTTACAAATATATTTTAAAAATAACAATATGAGTTTTTTAATATTAGTAAGACACGGACAGAGTACTTGGAATCTTGAAAAAAGATTCACTGGTTGGGTTGATGTTGACCTCACAGATCAAGGAAAGCAGGAAGCTGAAAAGGCTGGTTTACTTATAAAAAATAAAGATATTAATATAGATTTTTATTATTCCTCTCTTCAACTAAGAGCAAACAAAACTTTAGAAATAATACAGTCAGTTTTAGAAGATAACAAAAGTTTTACTAAAGCTTGGGAGCTTAATGAAAGACATTATGGTGCTCTTACAGGTCTAAACAAAATTGAGATGGGTAAGAAAATCGGTGAAAATAAGGTTCTTGAATTCAGGAGATCTTGGGACATTAAGCCAGATCCACTAAGTAAGAAAAGTCCTTACCATCCAATAAATATTGAAACATACAGTGAAATATCTCAAAATATAATTCCAGATACTGAGTCTCTCAAAGATACTTATGAAAGAGTTTTAAAATATTATCAAAATGAGATTAAAAAAAAATTAACTAACAAAAATATTTTAATTTCAGCTCATGGCAATTCTATCAGGGCATTATGTAAATATTTATTCAAATTGGATAACAATCAAATATCAAGTTTGGAAATACCTACTGGAAACCCTTTGATAATCGAAATAAACAAAGAGGAACAAATAGCATCTTGTAAATATCTGGATAAAGAACGAGCTAGAGATCTTTTAGTTTTTTGAATGTTTCCAAATTAGTTAAATGGTAAAATTTATTAATACTTTCGAATCCATTTAATATATTTTTTTCTAACAATTTGTCCCAAATTTCTGAAATTGAAAAATTTATTATTTCATGATTTTTAAAAAGATCTTTATTCAAAATTTGACAACCGATATAAATGAAATTTTTGTTATCATTTTTTTTTAATAAACTACTTTGTAATTCAAAATCACCAGTTAAGTTATTATCAAAACTTAACTTTTTATTAACTACCAAAAGTAAATTATTTAATTGATTTTCGAAATAAAAATTTTTCATCTTATCAATTTCTTCAATATAAATTTCATTCCATAATGTATCTGGATTAAAGATAAGAAAATTTTCATCCTTAGAATGTTTAATCATATTTAATATTCCACCACCTGTGTCTAAAATCTTTGATCCATCCTCAACTATATCAATATCAATTTTAAAGTTTTTTTTATTTATAAAATCAAAAATTTGATCACCTAAATGAAAAGTGTTCAGTATGATTTTTTTAACTCCTAATTTAATAATAGTATTAATACAACTTTCTAAAATAGTTATATTATTCAACTTAAGTAGAGGTTTTGGTGTACCTAAAGTTAAGGGATTTAATCTCTTACCTAAGCCGGCACATAATATTAATGCTGTATTAATTTTCATTTAATTTTTTTTTAAAATTTTCATTAATCAAGTTTTTTAGTTCACTAAATATTTTATTTTTGTTTATTCTTATAGCTAGTAGGTCCCATGCATGTGGTATTAATTTAAGATATTTTTTTTTACGATCTCTCATTGCAAGACGAGTAAATATTCCAATAATTTTAAGATTTCTTAAAATTGATAATATTTCAAAATCATTTTTGAACTTCCATTTTTCTAATTTTAAGTGATTTTTAATATAATAGTTATAAATTTTTTGTTTTAGTGAAATAGAAGTTCTAAACCTTACATCGTCTATAAGGGATGCTAAATCATATGCTTTGTTCCCAATTAAAGCATCCTGACTATCAATTACACCTATTTGATTTTCTACTAACATTAAATTTGAAACATGAAAATCTCTGTGAACAAATACATCATTTTTTAATTTTAAATTTGAAATCAACTTTTTAATTATTTTTTTAAACTTTCTTGTAAATTCTCCTTTAGTATTTTTTGATAAATTTTTTTTAACATACCACTCACAAAATAAATTTGCTTCCTCAATTAATATGTCCTTTGTATATTTGGGAATTTTATATTTTTTATTTTTAAAATTTTTAATACTTTTAGATTTAATAGATTGTATTTGATTTAATGTATTAATTACCTTTTTAAAATAAATAAATTTATTATTATTTCTTTTTTTATTTAAAATTTTAAAAAGTGTTTGATTACCAAAATCTTGAATTTCAATATAATTTTGATTATACTTTTCATTATATAAACATGGAGCTAAAATTTTATTTTTGTTTAACACTTTATTTATTGCATCATATACAAGAAGATTCTTAAACTTATCTTTTTTACAAAAAACTATTATTGAGGAGTAATCTTTATTTTTTTTTCTATAAAATTTTCTTAAAGAGGCGTCACCTTTAATTTCTTTTAAATTTTTCATCTAATAAACTAAAGGTTTATACCTTTAATTTGTAAAGATCTTTTTTGATGATTTTCTTCATACTTAAAAAGTAATTCTATCAAATTATCTGGTCTTTTCTCAATAATTTCTGGCCATTCGATTAATGTAATTACTTTTGAGTTATTCTCAAACAGATCCAAATTCTTAATTTCTTCAATGGATTTTAGTCTAAATAAATCATAATGATTTATTTTTATATCATTAATTTTATATTCGTGGAGTAAATTAAATGTAGGACTAGTGACTTCGGTTATTTCTAATTTGCTCTCCTTTTGGAATTTATTAATTAGATATCTTATAAATGTTGTTTTACCTACCCCCATTTCTCCATAAAAAAAAACTGTATCACCTGGCTTAATTTTTTTAAAAAATCTAGAAGCTAATTTCTCTGTTTTTTCTTCTGAAGATAAATCTATTTTCTCACTGCTAATAGCGATATGCATTAGGTTTAAATGGACCCTCTACTCCAACACTTATATAGTCAGCTTGGTCTTTAGATAGTTTGGTTAGTTTTGCTCCCACTTTTTTTAAGTGTAAAGTTGCTACTTTTTCATCAAGATGTTTTGGCAAAACATAAACTTTATTTTCATAATTTTTGTGATTATTCCAAAGTTCTATTTGAGCTATAACCTGATTTGTAAAAGATGCACTCATTACAAAACTAGGGTGTCCAGTTGCACATCCTAGATTGACCAATCTTCCTTCTGCTAAAAGAATTATTCTTTTTTTACTAGGTAGCTCTATCTCATGAACTTGGGGTTTTACCTCTGTCCACTTATAATTTTTTAGAGCTTCTACTTGAATTTCATTATCAAAGTGGCCAATATTACATAATATAGCTCTATCCTTCATATCTCTCATATGATCTGCTGTTACAATATCTTTATTACCTGTTGCGGTTACAACAATATCAGCTTTACTAATTGCTTCTTCCATTAAAACTACTTCATAACCTTCCATGGCTGCTTGCAACGCACATATAGGATCTGCCTCTGTAACTAAAACTCTAGCTCCACTTTGTCTTAAAGATGCAGCACTTCCTTTTCCTACATCACCAAATCCAGCTACAATAGCAATTTTGCCTGACATCATTACATCAGTAGCTCTTCGAATTCCATCAACTAAGCTTTCCCTACAACCATATAAATTATCAAATTTAGATTTAGTTACGGAGTCATTTACATTGATTGCTGGAACTAAAAGAGATTTATCTTTCTCCATTTTGTTAAGTGCTTTAATTCCAGTAGTTGTTTCTTCTGAAACTCCTTTAACATTCTTTAATAATTCCTTATACTCATTATGCATTATGGCAGTAAGGTCTCCTCCATCATCTAGAAGCATATTTGGTTTCCATTCTTTATTACCTGTAATGGTTTGTTTAATGCACCAAAGGTATTCCTCCTCAGTTTCACCTTTCCATGCGTATACTGGAATACCTGCTTTTGCTATTGCTGCTGCCGCATGATCTTGAGTAGAAAAAATATTACAAGATGACCATCTAACTTCAGCTCCTAAATTTACTAGTGTTTCAATTAAAACTGCAGTTTGGATTGTCATGTGCAAACATCCTATAATTTTTGCTCCTTTTAATGGTGATTTACCAGAATATTCTTCTCTCAACGCCATTAATCCAGGCATTTCACTTTCAGCAATTGAAATTTCTTTTCTGCCAAATTCTGCTTCTGATATATCTTTTACTTTGAAATCTTCCATGGAGGGTCTTCTAGCAATAAAGTATTAATTAATCAATAGAACTCTTTATACCTTAGGAAATATAATTTCCATACTTGCACCCTTTTGATCTTTTCTATTGGTAGCTTTGATTGAAGCATTGTGCAATTCAACCAAGTTTTTAACTATGTTCAATCCTAGACCAGAATGTTCTCCAAATTTATCTGGTCTATTGCTGTAAAATCTTCTAAATATTTTATTAGTATCTTTTTCTTTAAAGCCTTCACCTTGGTCCAATACATTAATGATCACTTTATCTTCATCCGTTTTTGCAATTTTTACAGTCACGTTTTTATTATCATCGCTGAACGAAATTGCATTTTCCAGTAGATTAGCTACTATTTGTTCAACACGATTTTCAATTCCATTAATAAAATACTTATTTTTTTTATCATTTTCGTAAGAAATATTGATACCTCTTTTAAGTTTATAAATATTATTAAAGTCATCCACTACGGATTTTATAATTGGTTCAATGTCTATCTTTTTAATTTTTTCTTTACTTAGTGCTACTTCATCTTTTAACATTTGAGAATAATCAGTAATTAATCTTTCTATTCTTTGTACATCATGGCTTAAAATATCTATTAGTTTAATTCTTTGATTTACATCGTTAGTATCATGTAAAATTTCAGAAGCACTTTTTAAAGATGCTAGGGGATTTCTTATTTCATGAACTAGATCAGTTGAAAAATTTTCTGCATGTGAAATCCTTTTTTGTAATTCTAATGTCATATCATCTAAAGAATTTGATAATAGTCCTAGCTCATCATTTCTAAGTTTTAATGTATCAATATTGGTTGTTTTAGGGTTTTTATTTTTAATAGTTTTTGTATAACTTACTAAATTTTTAATTGGTTTAAGAAAATATCTATTCAAAACAAATGAAAAAATTAATATTACTAAACCAACCGCAATAGCTGTTCTAAGTATAAAACTTTCTCTTTCCTCTATTGCCGCCTTAATATCATTAGCATTCTCAGTAATTGCCAAAAAACCGATATTTTGACTATTTTTCATTACATTTTTAATTGTTATTAAATTAAACTTATTAAATTCCTCTTGAGTGAAGGTAAAATGAGTACCAAAATTTTTTGATCCAGCATAATTAAATAATATATCTTTTAAAGAAACACTATTCTCAGTTCCTATATCAATATTTTTTTTTTCAGTAATTTCCTCAGTCTTCTTTTGATTAAGTATTTCTAATTCAATTTTATCCAACCTTTTTTGAAATGATCTTGGGTCTAAATCTAAAGTATCAGTATCACCAACTAAATTTAGTTCTTTGTCGAAAAATATTACTCTATCAAGACTTTGAAAAAGAAATCTTGTTGAAAATAAAAATTTTCTAACATCCTCTTCAACAAATTCAACATCTAGTCTTATTAAATTATCAATTGTATTGTTAATTACTTCTATATGGTTAGATGATTTTTTTTTAATCAATTTTGGTTGTACATTTTTAATATAGGCAAATGTAAACAAACCTATAATTGTAAAAAAAATAAAATTAATAAATAAGAATTTTTTTAATATAGATAAATTTTTAAGAAGATTGCTGAGCATTAGCTAACATTCCACCTATATCCACTTCCATATCTTGTTTCTATAGCTGAAAATTCAGGATCAACTTTTTTAAATTTTTTTCTTATTCTTTTAACATGACTGTCAATAGTTCTATCTTCTATATCCGTATCCTCCCTATAAGCTATATCCATTAATTGTGCTCTTTCTTTGATAATTCCTGGTCTTTTTGCTAACTCCTTCACTAATAAAAATTCTGTCGTAGTTAACTTATCAGGAAGTTGTTTTCCATCCCACTCACATTCTAATTGTGATGGATCGAGCTTCAATTTTCCATGAGAAATTATACTTTTATTTTCTTCTATTGAGTCTTTCGTATCTTTTTTTCTAAGCTGAACTCTTATTCTTTCAATTAATACTTTAATAGAGAAACCCCCAGACTTTTTTACAAAATCATCTGCACCTAATTTTAAACCAAGCAATTCATCTATTTCATCATCTTTAGAAGTTAAGAATATAACTGGTAAGGAAGTTTTTTTTCTTAATTTTTTTAATAATTCTTCACCATCCATTTTTGGCATCTTTATATCTATTATTGCTAAATCTGGTGGTGTTCTAGTTAATCCTATTAAAGCACTTTCCCCATCTATGTAAGTTTGTACTTTAAAACCTTCTTTCTCTAAAGCTATACTCAAACTTGTTAGTATGTTTCTATCATCATCTATTAAAGCTATTGTTTGTTTGTCCATACTATACTTATAAAAATACTAAATTGTTCTAATTTGGGCAATCAAATTAAAATTAGTGAAGTGAACCCCAGTTATCACCAATATTTAAGTCTACAGTTAATGGAATAGAGAATGAATGTTGGTCACTATTTGCTACACTTGTCATTTCTTCAGTTATTATTTTTCTTATTTTTTCAGCCCCGGATTTTGGTGTTTCAAAAATCAATTCATCATGTATCTGTAAAAGCATCTTGGTATCTTGATTTTTTTGCTCGTTTAATCTTTTTTCTAATCTTATCATAGCTAATCTCATTATTTCAGAAGCCGAACCCTGGATTGGTGCATTAATAGCAGCTCGCTCTTGAAAATTTCTTACATTATAATTTTTATCATTAATATTTATAAAATGTGATCTTCTTCCAAAGATATTATTTACATAACCATTTTTTCTACAAAATTTGATTGTTTGATCCATATAAACTTTGATTTCTGGAAATTTGGCAAAATATGAATTTAAAAATTCCTCAGCTTCATAATTAGACACATTTATTTGTTTAGCTAAACCATATTGAGATATTCCATAAATAATACCAAAATTTATTGCTTTTGCTTTTCTTCTTTGATCTTGATCTACTTTTTTAATTTCTGTATTAAATATTTGACTGGCAGTTAGAGAATGAATGTCTTCATTATTTTTAAATGCTTTTTTGAGTTCTTTTACATCAGCTAAATCTGCTAAAATTCTCATTTCAATTTGATTATAATCTGCAGAAATTAAAACATTGTCTTTTTCTGCTATAAACGATTTTCTTATATCTCTGCCATCCTCACTTTTAATTGGAATATTTTGTAAATTAGGATCACTTGATGCTAATCTACCGGTAGTGGTTGCAGCAAGTAAAAATGAAGTATGAACCCTATTTGTCAAAGGATTAATATGCTCAGGAAGAGAGTCTGAGTAAGTATTTTTTAATTTAGAAACCTGCCTCCAATCTAAAACTAACTGAGGAAATTCATGTCCTTTGAAAGCAAGATCTTCTAGTACTGATGCGCTTGTTGCAAAACTACCTTTTTTTGTTTTTTTTAAATCTGCTATTTTCAGTTCATTATATAAAATTTCCCCAAGTTGTTTTGGAGACGCAATATTAAATTCTTTTTTTGATATTTTAAAAACATCTTTTTGGATTTTCTCTATTTTTTTTTCAAATTTAGACGATAAAATTTTTAGAAACTTATTATCTATTTTAATACCTTCTATTTCCATAAAAGCTAAAATTTTTATCATTGGTTTTTCAAAAAGTTCATAAATATTTACCATTTTCTCATCTTTAAGACTTTTATGAAATTTTTTGTATAATCTAAAAGTTATATCAGCATCTTCAGCAGCATAATCTTTTGCTTTTTCTACATCTACATCCTTAAAATTAATTTCTTTTTTTCCAGTTCCTACTAAATCTTTAAAGGCAATTGTTTTATGATTTAAATGAATTTCTGATAATGAATCCATATTATGTCTATTTTTTCCAGCATCTAAAACATAAGACATTAGCATTGTATCTTCCATGGTAGAAATGGTGATTCCATGTTTAAATAAAACAATAAAATCAAATTTAATATTTTGACCAATTTTTTTTATACTCGAATCTTCGAGCAAGGGTTTTAATTTTTTTAAAACTAATTCTTTATTTAAATTTTTTTGTGAATTATGACCTAATGGGATGTAGCATGCTTTACCAATTTTAGAACTCAAAGAAACTCCAATTAAATCAGCTTGGTGTGGATCTAGAGAACTTGTTTCTGTATCAACAGCAACCTCTCCAACTTCCTCTGCTTCATTGATCCAATCATCAATTTCTTTTAGATCTTTAATTAGGTGATATTTTTTTTTATTGATTGAATTCAGAGTTTTTTTAGAGACGGTTTCATTTTTAATACCTTCTAAATCTGGTTCTCCATATTTAGATATTGCTGAACTAAGAAGTCTATTAAACTCCATCTCTCTCAAAAATTTAAAAAGTTTATCCTTATCTATTTCTTTTAATTTGAACTCAGATAGATTTATGTTAACTGGAGCATCATGTTTTAATGTCACTAATTGTTTACTAATTAAAGCTTTGTCTTTATTTTCAATTAATGTTTCTCTTCTTTTATTCTGCTTAATTTCATGAGCAGATTTTAAGAGTTTTTCTAAATTCCCGTATTTATTAATTAATTCTGCTGCTGTTTTCACTCCTATTCCAGGAACACCTGGAACATTATCGCTGCTATCTCCAGCTAAAGCTTGAACATCAATTACTTTGCTTGGATCAACACCAAATTTATTTTGAACATCTTCTTCAGAAATAAATTTATTCTTCATTGGATCAAAAATTCGAACCTTATTTTTAAATAACTGCATTAAATCTTTATCAGAAGAAACAATTGTAACTTTTGCTCCTTTTTTTAAAATTTGGTCTACATATGTTGCTATTAAGTCATCAGCTTCATAATTAACAAGATCAACTGAAGGTAAGTTAAAAGCTAATACAGATTTTCTTATATATTCAAACTGAGGAGCTAAATCATCTGGTGCTTCTGAACGATTAGCTTTGTAGTCACTATAAATTTCATTTCTAAAAGTTTTTCTAGCAGAGTCAAAAATTACTGCAAAATGAGTCGGTTTATGTTTATTTTCATTTGATTTTGAGTCTTCAAGAAGTTTGAATAACATACTACAAAAGCCACTGACCGCTCCTGTTGGTAATCCATCACTCTTTCTTGTTAAAGGAGGTAATGCATAATAAGCTCTAAATATATATCCTGATCCATCAATAAGATAAAAATGATCTGTTTTTTGAATTTTACTCATTAAAAATTAATATAGATTATAGATTGAAATAAGAGTATTATTTTTTATGGAACTTATAAAGCAAAATACTCAATCACAAATAATTAAATCACTACTTGTTATTTTTTTTGGGTCAATAATTCTAGCTATTTCAGCAAAAATTAAAATTCCTTTCTACCCTGTGCCAATGACTATGCAAACATTTGTTGTATTATTTTTAGGGATTAGCTTTGGGTATAAAATAGCTATTGCTACTGTCGGTTTGTATTTAATTGAGGGCATTGCTGGGTTACCTGTTTTTTCTAACTCTCCTGAAAGAGGAGTAGGTTTAATCTACTTTACTGGTCCAACTATGGGTTATTTAATAGGATTTATGTCTGCGTGTTTTTTAGCATCTTTTATAACAACCAAAGATAATTATTTCATGATTTTATCTAAGTTAATTTTATCAGTCTCAACAATATATATCTTGGGTGTTGTTTGGTTGGGAATACTTATTGGATGGGATAAGCCATTGGTCCAATTAGGTGTTACACCATTTTTATTAGCTGAGTTTACTAAGATAGCACTTTTAACTGTTTTAGCTAAAAAACTTTTAAAATTAAGAAAATTTATTTAGGAGATCTTTTTGAAAGAATTCTTTGTAGGGTTCTTCTATGCATCTTAAGTCTTCTTGCTGTCTCAGATACATTTCGATTACATAGTTCAAACACTCTATGTATGTGTTCCCACTTAACTCTATCTGCTGACATTGGATTTTCAGGTGGAGCAGCTTTTTTTGATGGATCAGCTAATAAAGCTTTTTCTACATCTTCAGCATCAGCTGGCTTAGCTAGATAATCAATAGCACCTTCTTTAATAGCAGCAACTGCTGTAGGTATATTTCCATAACCAGTTAACATGATAATTCTGCTATCTGAATTAGATGTTTGTATTTCTTTGACAACTTCTAATCCATTGCCATCTGCCAATCTTAAGTCAACTACCGCAAAACCAGGTTTTTTTGCTTTAACGGAATCTATCCCTTTTTGTACACCCTCTGCTTGAATAACCTCAAAACCCTTTTTTTCCATAGCCCTAGCTAATCTTTCCCTAAAAGGGTTGTCGTCATCGACTATTAACAGTGATTTATTCTTAAAATCAGCTAAATTTTGCAGTGGAGCTTGATTTTTCATGATCCATATATGGATACTTTTTTTCATAATTCAATAGGAAATTATTTGCTTTACATTAAGCAACTATTCAATTAATTGCTGCATTTACTAAAGTTTTTTAAATAATTAAAAGACTTTTTTTTGTTAAATTTTTTTGGGGGGCATTTTAAATGCAAAAATTTAAATCAGTTGAAGAATTGGTAAATCAACTGAGACCAGATAAGCCGGTTTATTGTATCAGAAAGAATTCTATTCTTTCTGCCTCAAATTACTTTCAAAAAAAGTTTCCAGGAAAAATTTTATACGCAGTAAAAACTAATCCTCATGAAGAGGTCATTAAAACTCTAATAAAAAGTGGGATAGACCAATTTGATGTGGCTTCTATTGAAGAAATAAAAGCAATCAGAAAATTTAGCCAAACTGCTAAATGTTCTTATATGCACACAGTCAAGAGTAGAGAAAGTATTAAAGAGGCTTATTTAAAATATGGTATTAAAACATTTGCCTTAGATACAAAAGATGAATTAATAAAAATTATTGAAAGTACTAATAATGCTAAAGATCTTGAATTATTTGTAAGAGTTGCAGTATCAAATGAACATGCTGAAATAGACTTATCTAAAAAATTTGGTGCTTTAAGTTCTGAAGCTTCAGGATTGTTAAGATTAGTTAAGCAAAATTCAAATAAAATTGGATTAAGTTTTCACGTTGGGTCACAATGTATGCATCCAATCTCTTATACTAAAGGTATTGCTGAAATAGGAAATATAATTAAGAAAACAAAAATTATACCTAATTATATTAATGTAGGTGGAGGTTTCCCAACAATATATCCAGATTTAATTCCTCAATCTCTAGATAATTACTTAGAAGAAATTAAAAGAAGTTTAGATAATTTGAAATTAGATAACATGCCAGAAATTATTTGTGAGCCTGGAAGAGCTTTGGTTGCTGAAAGTGGTTCAACTATAGTAAGAGTTGACCTTAAAAAAAAACATAAGCTTTATATAAATGATGGAACCTATGGAACACTTTTTGATGCAGGTACTCCAAATATAGTTTTCCCATCTAAAATGATAAAAGATAATTCTAATAAAATTATTTCAAAAAAATTAACTGCTTTTGATTTTTATGGTCCAACTTGTGATAGCATGGATTATATGAAAGGTCCTTTCCTTCTTCCAAATAACATTAAAGAAAATGATTATATAGAATTAGGTCAATTAGGTGCTTATGGTTTAACCTTTAGAACTCAATTTAATGGATTCTTTTCAGATGAAATTTATGAAGTTGAAGACAAACCAATAATGACTCTTTATGATAAAGAGATTAATAAAGCAACATTGGTTGCTTAATGTCAGAGAATAAAAGCTTAGGTCATAATAGTAAGAAAGATTTTTTAAAAAATCCTGTAGAACATATAGATATTACATCTTTCGATGCCAGAAAGATTATTTCATCTATGGAAAAAATGTCATTTGTATCTAGAGAAACTGCTAATGCAGCAAATATATATAATGAAATGTTGAGAGATAAAGAGTGTACGATATTTTTAACTTTGGCTGGTTCTACTTCTGCAGCTGGATGTATGAACATCTATAAAGATCTGGTAAAATACAATATGGTAGATGCTATTGTTGCGACCGGAGCATCAATAATAGATATGGATTTTTTTGAAGCTTTGGGTTTCAAGCATTATCGAGGATCCCAATTTCAAGATGATACAGAGCTAAGAAAAAACTACATTGATAGAATTTATGACACTTATATAGACGAAGAAGAGTTACAAATTTGTGATAAAAAAATTTCTGAGATAGCAGATAATTTGGAGCCTAGAAGTTATACTTCAAGGGAATTTATAAATGAAATGGGTAAGTATTTAAAAAAAAACTCTGTTAAAAAAGACTCTTTAATTGAAACAGCATATGACAATAATGTTCCAATATTTTGCCCTGCTTTCACTGACTCTAGTGCAGGTTTTGGATTAGTAATTCATCAAGAAAAAAATCCAAAAAAACACATGACAATTGACTCGATAAGAGAATTCAGAGAGTTAACTGAAATTAAAATCCAATCAAAAGGTTCTGGTTTATTTATGATTGGTGGAGGGGTGCCAAAAAATTTTATTCAAGATACTGTGATATGTGCTGAGCTTTTAGGAAAAGAAGTTGATATGCATAAATATGCTGTACAAATTACTGTAGCTGATTCTAGAGATGGAGCTTGTAGTAGTTCAACTTTAAAAGAGGCTAGTTCTTGGGGTAAAGTTGATGTAACTAAAGAACAAATGGTTTTTGCAGAAGCTACAAGTGTACTTCCATTAATTGCTAGTGATGCCTATCATAAGGCTGAGTGGAAAAATAGAGAAAGAAAAAATTTCTCAAAAATATTTGGATAATAACTTGAAATATTTATCAAATAAAAAAGGTTTTTTAGGAGTTGATAATAAGTTCAATTTTCGAGAGCGAGTTGTGATAGTCCCTTTTGGTCTAGAAAAAACTGTAAGCTATGGTGGAGGCACAAAAAATGGTCCAAAAGAAATAATTAAAGCCTCTCATCAAGTAGAATTATATGATGAAGAATTGAATTGCGAACCTTATAAAAAGATAGGGATTAAAACATTAAAACCTTTTAAGATTGATAGAAATATAAATAAAGCTCTAAAAAAAATAGCCAGTTTAAATAAAGAAATCTTAAATAAAAAACTTTTTCCTATGACTTTTGGAGGTGAGCATTCAATTACACCTGGATGTATTGAGCCATTTGTAAAAAAATATAAGAAAATTTGTATTTTACATTTCGATGCTCATGCAGATTTAAGAGATAGCTATAATGGGAATAAATTTTCCCATGCCTCAGCAATCAGAAGATGTTTGGATTATAAGAATGTTTCTGTTATTTCATTTGGAATTAGAAATATTTCTCAAAGTGAAATCCCATTTCTGAAAAAAAATAGATCAAGAATAAATTTGTTTTGGGCTAAAGATAAGGCAAATTGGAGTTTGCAAAAATTCCAAAAATTAATAAAGAATAAAACTGTTTATCTAACTTTTGATGTTGATGGTTTTGACTCAAGTATTATGCCTGCTACTGGTACACCAGAACCAGGTGGATTGTTTTGGGATGAAACTTTAGATATAATAAGAATAGCTGCTAAAAATTCCAACATAGTTGGAGCAGATATAAATGAACTTGCACCAATAAAAGGTTTCAACTCTTATAATTTTTTAGTAGCAAAGTTAGCATATAAAATATTAACTTATAAATATTTATACTAAATCTATACAGGTCTAAATGTTTTTAGGAGAAATCTAAATGGAATTAGCATTGTTAATGCCACTAAAATCTTGACTGCTAAATCTCCAAATGCAAGTGTAACCCAGGGTATTCCTGTTGCATAAAAGGATATTGAGAAAAATAGAAAAGTATCAACTATAGATCCAATAAGTGAAGATGTTAATGGAGCAATAAACCAGTCTCTTTTTCTAAGTTTATCGAATATTTGAACATCTAACAACTGTGCCGTTAAAAATGCAGTACCTGAACCTATGGCAATTCTCAAAGATATTAAATCTGCAAAATTTGTCGAAAACAAAAGAGTAAAACTAATTCCTATAGCAAAGCCAATATAAACAATTTTTCTAGCAGCTTTCTTTCCATAGGATCTGTTAGCAAGATCAGTGATTAGGAAAGCAATTGGGTAACTAAATGCACCATAAGTCAATATTTCTTCTAGACCATAATATTTAATTGGAAATTGAACTAAATAATTAGAAGCTAAAACAACAACTCCCATAAAAAATGAGAGCATCAAGAATATTTTATTCATTAGGCAGTTTTAGATTGAACAGGTTTTTTTTGAAATGGAGATTTAATTAACAAACTCTTTTTTAATTTTTTTAATCTTGGTGATAAATTTTTATTTTTAACAGTCTTCAAGAACTCGTCAAAACTTCCTTTTTTATCAACAGATCTAACACCAGCGTTGCTAACTGTTAGTTTCATGCTTCTTTTTAAAAGTTCACTAGTAAATTTTACTTTTTTTAAATTGGGCAGGAATCTTCTTTTTGTCTTGTTATTAGCATGACTAACATTATGGCCCTTCATAGGATTTTTTCCAGTTAGTTCACATTTTTTTGCCATTATAACTCGACTATATAAGGTGAGATATGGATTGCGTCAAGTTTATATGATTTAAGATTGTCTTTTTTTTCCTATAATCTCAGTAAAATTCTTAACACCATCCTTCAATAGTAATTCTTTTAACTCTTTTTTGATAATACCCACT
>JACWEG010000029.1 GCA_014653605.1 Pelagibacterales bacterium SAG-MED37 | reverse complement strand
ATCTCTGGGATTGGTCTGATAGGAATTGAAAAAAAGATACGTCAGATTCATAAAGAAGCATTTGAAAGCACAGATACAGTTTTACCTATCGGAGGTATTTATAGATATAGAAAGAATGGTGAAACTCATCAATATCAAGGTAAATTAATTCATTTATTACAAAGTGCCGTAGGTTCAAATTCTTATTCAGCGTATAAAAAATATGCTGAAGGAATATATAATTTACCTCCAATCAATTTGAGGGATTTAATTGATTTTAGGAAAAAGAAAATTGGCCCTTCGATAGAATTATCTGAGGTAGAACCTATAGAAAAAATACTCAAAAGATTTGGAAGTGGAAGTATGTCTCATGGAGCCCTATCTAAAGAAGCACATGAAACTTTAGCTATCGGTATGAATAGAATTAAAGGAGCTTCTTGCAGTGGAGAAGGTGGTGAGGACGCAGAGAGATTTAAGATTATGGATGGAGGAGATAGTGCGAATTCAAGAGTTAAACAAATTGCATCCGCAAGATTTGGTGTGACTATAAACTACTTAAATAATTGTAATGAAATAGAAATAAAAATGGCCCAAGGTGCAAAACCAGGAGAGGGAGGACAACTACCAGGTTTTAAAGTAACCGAGGAAATAGCTAAATTAAGGCATTCTACACCAGGGGTTACTTTAATTTCACCTCCACCTCATCATGATATTTATTCAATTGAGGATCTTGCACAACTTATTTATGATCTAAAACAAATAAATCCTAAAGCAAGAGTTGGTGTCAAGTTAGTTGCCTCTTCAGGTATTGGGACTATTGCAGCTGGAGTAGCTAAAGCTAAGGCAGATATTATTTTAATTTCAGGGCATAACGGTGGAACAGGCGCAACACCCCAAACTAGTGTTAAATATGTAGGTATACCTTGGGAGATGGGCTTAACAGAGGCTAATCAAGTTCTTACATTAAATAATTTAAGACATAAGATAACTTTGAGAACAGACGGTGGAATTAAAACAGGCAGAGATGTTGTTATCGCAGCTATGATGGGAGCAGAAGAATATGGAGTTGCAACAACAGCTTTAGTAGCAATGGGATGTATTATGGTGAGACAGTGTCACTCAAATACTTGCCCAGTTGGTGTTTGTACACAAGATGAAAAATTAAGAGATAGATTTACTGGCACACCAGACAAAATAGTAAACTTATTTACGTTTATCGCTTCTGAAGTCAGAGAGATTTTAGCCAAGCTAGGCTTTAAATCATTAAATGATATTATTGGAAGAACTGATTTATTAATGCAAGTAAATAAAGGTTCACCTAATTTAGATGACCTAGATTTAAACCCGTTATTTGTCCAAGCTGATCCTGGTAGCAATAAAAGATATTGTGAGATACCTGAAATTAATAAGGTGCCAGATACATTAGACCAAGAGATTTGGCCTGAAATTGAAAAATCACTTAATAACTCAGAAAAGATTGAAAAAGAATTTATTATAGAGAATACCAATAGAGCTGTAGGTACTAGAATTTCCCACCTGCTTTATAAGAAATATGGTTATGAAAAGTTAAATGAAAATTTTCTAACATTAAATTTTAAAGGCTCCGCAGGACAATCGTTTGGAGCTTTTTCATCTAAAGGATTAAAACTTAACCTAAAAGGTGATGCAAATGATTATGTTGGTAAAGGACTATCAGGAGCTACTATTTCTATAAAACTTTCAGATGAAAGTAATTTGGTTTCAAATGAAAATACAATTATTGGAAATACCGTCCTTTATGGGGCAACATCAGGTAAACTATTTGCTGCAGGTCAAGCAGGAGATAGATTTGCAGTGAGAAATTCTGGTGCAACTACTGTCATAGAGGGATGTGACTCTAATGGCTGTGAATATATGACTGGAGGTGCTGTAATAATTCTTGGGCAAGTTGGTGACAATTTTGCAGCTGGTATGACAGGTGGTATGGCTTTTATTTATGATAAACAAAAAGATTTTGAAAAAAAAGTGAATTCCGAGTCAGTTGTCTGGCAAAATGTTGAAACTTCATATTGGAAAAATTTTTTAAAAGATTTGGTTCTTGAACATTCAAATGAAACTGGATCTTTATTATCAAAAAGTTTAATTTCAAATTTTGAGGATGAAATAAAAAATTTTGTTCAAGTTTGCCCAAAAGAAATGTTAGATAAACTCAAAAATCCAATCACCTCGAATGCTCAAATAAAAGAAGTTAGTTAATAATTAATTTTAATTCCTTTTTTAATATCACTAAGTGTTTAGATGAAGATAGACTGTGATCACCATTTTTAATAAGTAATAACTTCTTTCTGCTATTTTTAAAAATTTTTAACACTTTTTTTGAGTAAGAAACTGGAACAACCTCATCTTTTTGACCATGGACCATTGTAATGTTTATCTTTAAATTTATTCTTTTTTTTAAAACTTTATTTTTTCTTCCATCTTTTATTAATTGAAGAGTTATTGGATAAATATAGTCTCCATGTTTTAAATTATAAATCTTATTTTTTATTATCTCAGCTTTCATTTTTTTTGAAAATTTATTCCACATTAAATTTTCCAGAAATTCTGGTGCTGAACCAATACCCAAGAAACCTTTAATCTGTTTTTCAAAAATTTTGAATTGGTTTAATGCTATCCATGCCCCCATACTAGAACCAATAAAGATTATTTTATTTGTTTTAACTATTTTTTTAATTAAAATACTTGTTTCTTTAGTCCA
>JACWEG010000028.1 GCA_014653605.1 Pelagibacterales bacterium SAG-MED37 | reverse complement strand
GATAAAATACTTGAGCTACCCCAAGGGGCTGCTGAAACTGCTCCAATTCCAGTTGTTGGTCCACAATCTTCAATAACTGGATGATTAGGAAGGTAAACTTGTAAATGTCTTTTACATGCGATAGGTCCCATTCCTGGCCCTCCTCCACCATGTGGAATACAAAATGTTTTGTGTAAGTTTATATGACAAACATCTGGACCAAAATTTCCAGGCTTAGCAATTCCAACTAATGCATTCAAATTAGCTCCATCCATGTAGACCTGACCACCATATTTATGAACTAATTCACAAATATCAATTATTTTTTCCTCAAATACTCCATGGGTAGATGGGTAAGTTACCATTAACGCCCCGAGGTTTTCAGAGTGTTGTTCTGCTTTTTTCTTTAAATCATCAAAATCAACATTTCCGTCTTTATCACAATTAACAACAACCACTTTCATTCCAACCATTTGTGCACTTGCTGGATTAGTTCCATGTGCTGAACTAGGTATTAAACATATGTTTCTATTTTCATCATCTCTATCTAAATGATATTTTCTTATAACCATTAATCCTGCATATTCACCTTGGGCGCCTGCATTTGGCTGAAGTGAAACTCCAGAAAAACCAGTAATTGATCTTAGCCAATTTTTAAGATCGGTGAATAATTCTCTATATCCTTCCATCTGCTCTACAGGTACAAACGGATGAGGTTCAGCTAATTCTCTCCATGAAATTGGTATCATTTCTGCAGTAGCATTTAATTTCATGGTGCATGAGCCTAATGCAATCATCGTTCTATTAAGAGCGATATCTTTATCCTCTAATTTTTTTAAGTATCTAAGCATTTCAGTTTCTGAATGGTATGAATTAAAAACTGGGTGTTCTAAATATTTTGAAGTTCTTAGTAAATTTTTTGGTAGATTGGGTAGACTTACTGTAGGGTCTTCTTTTTTAATTGATTCTGCTGCATTAAAAATTTTTAACAGTTGATTTACTCTATAAACATTTTTTTTCTCATCAAAAGATACTGACAACATTTCTGAATTTACTTTTCTAATATTTACTTTTTGATCTAAAGCATTTTTAAAAATTTGATCAGTCTTATCTTTAGTAATAATAGTTACAGTATCAAAAAAATAATCTGAATATAGTTCATATCCAGATTGTTTTATTTTATCTCCAAAATTTTTTGCTAATTGAGATACTCTTTCAGAAATATTTTTAATTCCATCTGGACCATGATAAATAGCATATGCTGCTGACACAATTGCTAATAAAGCTTGGGCTGTACAAATATTACTTGTAGCTTTGTCTCTTCTAATGTGTTGCTCTCTGGTCTGAAGTGACAATCTGTATGCCTTGTTTCCATGTCTATCAACTGAAACACCAATAATTCTACCTGGCATAGATCTTTTATATTCATCTTTGGTTGCAAAAAATGCTGCGTGAGGTCCTCCATAACCCATTGGAATACCAAACCTTTGAGAACTACCAACTGCAATATCAGCCCCAAGTTCTCTTGGTGTTTTTAGCTTAGCAAGCGCTAGAAGATCACATGCTAAAATCGCTTTACCGTTTCTCTTGTGAATTTTACTTATTGCCTCACTAGGATCTTTAATATCTCCCAAAGTTCCAGGGTACTGTAGAATTCCACAAACAATATCTTCTTTCAAATTATCTAAAGCTTTATCTTCATTGCCAACTAATACTTTTAAACCCATTGGTTCAGCTCTTGTTTGAATAACATCAATTGTTTGTGGATGACAATTCTCTGAAACAAAAACTAAATTGTTATCGCTTTTATTAAGCCTATGACTTAAACCCATAGCCTCAGCTGCTGCCGTTCCTTCGTCAAGTAAAGATGCATTTGCAATATCCATACCTGTAAAATCAACAATCATTTGTTGAAAGTTTAATAACATCTCTAATCTTCCTTGTGCTACTTCAGGCTGATAGGGTGTGTACGAAGTGTACCAACCAGGATTTTCTAATATATTTCTTAAAATTACATATGGTGTGTAAGTTCCATAATAACCCATGCCAATAAAATTGGAATAAATTTTATTTTTTTTTGAAATTGCTTTTAATTTTCTTAGTGCTTCATATTCTGAATTAGACTCACCAATATTAAGCTCACCTTTAAACTGAATTTTTTCTGGAACAGTTTTATTTATAAGTTCATCTAAAGAACTATATTTGAGTTCACTAAGCATTTTTTTCTGGTCTTCTTCAGATGGACCAATATGCCTTTTTAAAAAATCTTTTTGTGAATTATGTAACATTAGCTAGAACTTTCCTTTGCAAACTTTTCATATTCCTCTTTATTCATTAAACTATCTAGCTCAGTGGTATCTTTCATTTTTAATTTAAAAAACCAAGCAGTGCCTTCAGGATCTTCGTTTATTTTTGAAGGATCATCAACTATACTTTGATTTATATCAACAACTTCCCCACTTACAGGTGTATAAACGTCACTTGCAGCTTTAGTAGATTCAACTACACCTGCAGTTCCATCTTTTTCGACATTTGAACCTTTCTCAGGTAATTCCGCAAATACAATGTCACCTAGCATTTCGGTTGCATGTTTGGTTATACCGATTGTAGCTACATCTTCCTCTAATGTTATCCACTCATGTTCTTTTGAAAATTTAACTTCGCTCATTAATTTACTCCTTTCACATAACTTTTTTTATAAAATGGCAATTTACAAATATTTGCTGGATATTTTTTGCCTCTTACTTCTAATAGAATTTTAGTATCAATTTTAGAAAATTCTTTATCAATATATCCCATCGCTATTGGTCCATTAACACTTGGGCCAAAGGTACCACTTGTTATCTCACCAATTGGTGTTTCAGTTAAGTTGAATATCTTGGTTTTTTCTCTAGCAATCAACCTTCCTTCAGGTTTAATTCCAACTCTTATTTGTTTTGCACCTTTTTTAATTTGGCTCATTATTTTATCTGAGCCAACAAAACCTCCATTCGATAATCTTTCTTTTGAGATTGCCCATTTAAGGTTTGCCTCTACAGGCGTTTTGTTAAGATCTAGCTCGTGGCCGTATAAACATAATCCAGCCTCTAATCTCAAAGTATCTCTCGCTCCAAGTCCGATCAGTTTTGCAC
>JACWEG010000027.1 GCA_014653605.1 Pelagibacterales bacterium SAG-MED37 | reverse complement strand
AGATAAAAAGTTAAGTAGTAGTAAAACTAAGCCTAAATCGACAAAAATAAAAGCTCCAGTTAAAAAATCAAAAAAAGTTAGCAAAAAGTAATCGCAAGTTGTATAAGTAAAACGAATCAACTTATGACAAACAAAATATCTGAATTTATGAGTACTTTAGTACCTATGGTTGTTGAACAATCAAGTAAAGGTGAACGTGCATATGATATTTATTCAAGACTTTTAAAAGAAAGAATTATTTTTTTAACTGGTCAGATAAATGACAATGTTGCTTCATTGGTAACTGCACAACTTTTGTTTTTAGAGGCGGAAGATCCCAAAAAAGAAATTTATTTATACATCAATAGTCCAGGGGGATTAGTCACTGCTGGCCTTGGAATATATGATACAATGCAATATGTTAAACCTGATATTTCTACTTTATGTATTGGTCAAGCTGCTTCGATGGGTTCATTTCTACTCTCAGCAGGAACAAAAGGTAAAAGATTTTCATTACCAAATTCTAGGATAATGGTTCACCAACCTTCTGCAGGTTTTCAAGGCCAAGCCACCGATATAGAAATTCATGCTAATGAGGTTTTATCTTTAAAAAAAAGATTAAATGAAATTTATTCAAAACATACTGGAAAAACAGTTGAAGAAATTAAGTTAGCTCTAGAGAGAGATAATTTCATGACCGCTGATGCAGCAAAATCTTTTGGATTAATAGATGAAGTGGTAGAGAAAAGATCTTAAAATACCATATATTGATTTTAACTTATTCGAAACTTGATTAGTAACCACTTCTTATAATAAAGTAATTAAATTGATTCGTTTTAAAATTTATGAGCACTAACAACAAAAATATCCTTTACTGTTCTTTCTGTGGAAAGAGTCAACACGAAGTAAGAAAGCTTATAGCTGGTCCTACAGTTTTTATTTGCGATGAATGTGTTGAGTTATGTATGGATATTATTAAGGAAGAAAGTAAAGATACTTTTGTAAAACATCAAGATGGCCTTCCTTCACCAAAAGAAATTTGTTCAGTATTAGACGATTATGTAATTGGTCAAGCACACGCAAAAAAGGTTTTGTCAGTTGCTGTTCATAATCATTATAAAAGATTAAATTATGAAAATAAAACTAGTAAAAATGTTGAGCTTGCAAAATCAAATATTCTTTTAGTAGGACCTACAGGATGTGGAAAAACTTTACTAGCTCAAACTTTAGCAAGAATACTTGATGTACCTTTTACTATGGCTGATGCAACTACACTTACAGAAGCTGGTTACGTGGGGGAAGATGTTGAAAATATTATTTTAAAATTATTACAAGCAGCAGATTACAATGTTGAAAAAGCTCAAAGAGGAATTGTTTATATAGATGAGGTTGATAAGATTAGTAGAAAATCAGAGAACCCCTCAATAACCAGAGATGTTTCTGGTGAAGGTGTTCAGCAAGCGTTATTAAAAATTATGGAAGGTACAGTCGCAAGTGTGCCACCTCAAGGAGGAAGAAAACACCCTCAGCAAGAATTTTTACAAGTTGATACAACTAACATTCTTTTTATATGTGGTGGTGCCTTTGCTGGTCTTGATAAAATTATCTCTCAAAGGGATAAAGGAACTTCAATTGGATTTGGAGCTGATGTTAAAAATACACTAGATAAAAAAACGGGTGAATGGATGAAAGGTTTAGAGCCAGAGGATTTATTAAGATATGGTTTAATACCTGAATTTATAGGTCGATTACCAATGATTGCAACTTTAGAAGATTTAGATGAAAAATCGTTAATTAAGATTTTAGGAGAACCAAAAAATTCACTAACAAAACAATACCAAGAATTATTCAAACTTGACGGTGCAAAATTAACTTTTAAAGATAATGCTTTAAAAGAAATTGCACTTAAAGCAATTAAGAAAAAAACTGGCGCCAGAGGCCTAAGATCAATATTAGAAAATATTCTATTGAAAACTATGTATGATTTACCTAGTCAAGAAAATATAGAAGAGGTAATAGTTGATGCCTCTGCGGTAAAAGGTCAGTCTCAGCCAATAATAGTTCATTCAAAAACTGACAATAAATCCAAGACAAACAAGACTTCAGCGGCTTAATATCCTTGATAAGTTAGAAAAAGGTATTGCAATATAAATTATAATATCCATATTTAAGGTCATGGACGTTAAAATATCATTACCACTACTTCCTCTAAGAGATATTGTAGTTTTTCCTAGTATGGTAATTCCACTATTTGTTGGGAGAGACAAATCTATTTCAGCTTTAAATGAAGTAATGAAAAAAGATAAAAAAATAATCTTAGTCACTCAAAAAAATTCTGAAATCGATGACCCAAAAAAAACAGATATTTTTACATATGGTTGTGAAGGAAATATTCTTCAGCTTTTAAAATTACCTGATGGAACTGTAAAAGTTCTAGTAGAAGGTGTCAAAAGAGTAAAATTACTAGATTTTAAAGATAACGAAAAATTTATTACTTGTGATTTCACTCCACATAATGATGTGGTTAATAAAGATGAAGATTTATATCCTTTAGCAGCGACAGCTTTAAGAAGATTAGAAAAGCTTACATCCATAAATAAAAAAATATCAAATGAAACCATAAATACTATCAAGCAATTAAAAAACCCATCTCAAATCGCTGACAATATAGCATCACACATAACAGCTACAATTTCTGAAAAACAACAAATATTTGAAACTGCAGATGTAAAAAAAAGATTAAACTCAATTGTCAAAATAATGGAAAATGAAACAAGCATTATTGGTGTTGAAAAAAGAATTCGTGGAAGAGTAAAAACTCAGATGGAAAAAACTCAAAGAGAATACTATTTAAATGAACAATTAAAAGCTATTCAAAAAGAATTAGGTGAAATTGAAGATGGTAAAGATGAAAGCACTAGCCTTAATAAAGCTATTCTCAAATCAAAGATGCCTAAAGAAGTTGAAAAAAAATGTTTACAGGAACTTAAAAAATTAAAAAATATGAGTCCCATGTCAGCTGAAGCAACAGTTGTTAGAAATTATTTAGATTGGATGACAGAACTTCCCTGGCACAAAAAAAGTGAGGTAGATATAGATTTAACTAAAGCTTTGAACGTTCTTGATAAAGATCATTTTGGATTAGAAAAAGTTAAAGAGAGAATAATTGAATTTTTAGCTGTT